>JAKPXD010000006.1 GCA_029570385.1 bacterium
GTCAAACATTATCGCTGGTTTTTGCCATGGATGCCGATGGCGGTTGAGTTTTTTGATCTATCCGACTACGATTTAGTTATTTCTGACGCCAGCGCTTTTGCTAAAGGCGTGATTACCGGTCCCGAAGTACCGCATATCTGTTATTGCCATACGCCGACTCGTTATTTGTGGGATTATACTCATCGTTATATTGCTGAGCTTAGATATAATAAGTTTTTAAAAAAAATTGTTTCCTTGTTTTTGAATTATCTGCGGCTCTGGGATCGGCAATCGGCGGATCGGGTTGATTATTTTGTGGCCAATTCTAAATTGGTGCAAAAAAGAATTAAGAAATACTATGGCCGCGATAGCCAAGTTGTTTATCCACCAGTTGATGTCGATAGCTTTAAAGTCGTTGATCAACCAAGTGATTATTTTTTAATCGGTGGTCGAGTGGTAGTCTACAAACGGTTTGATTTAGTAGTGGAAGCTTTTAAAGAATTGGGCTGGCCGATTAAGATTTTTGGCGATGGTGTTGATTTGGGCAGATTAAAAAAGATGGCGGCTGGGGCCAGCAATATTGAATTTTTGGGGCGAGTTGATGAAGCTAAAAAAATTGAATTATATCAAAATTGCCGGGCTTTTTTAAATCCACAAGAGGAGGATTTCGGTATAACTGTAGTTGAGGCCATGGCCTGCGGTCGGCCAGTCATTGCTTATGCCAAGGGTGGGGCGTTGGAAACGGTGGTTGACGGTCAGACCGGTGTTTTTTTTCAAGAGCAAACTGTTAAAGCATTAGTGTCGGCTTTGCGTCGCTTTGATCAGTTGACATTTAATCCAGCCACTATTCGTCAACGAGCTGAACTATTTTCCCGGTCAAATTTTGAACAGCAATTTAAAGATGTTGTTAATAAGTCGCTAACTGATTTTCAGCAGCGCTAAATAATATGCGGATTGCCGTTGACGCTAGGCCGCTGCTAGCTAAACAAATCAGTGGTATTCCCGAATATACTGGACGGCTGATTGATGCTTTAGTAACCGCTCATCCCGAAGCAGACTGGCGGCTTTTTTATAGTGGTTGGCATCAACGGCCCGATAATTGGCCGGCTCTCAAGGAGAAACCAAATATTAGTTGGTGTCGGCTAAAATGTCCCAATAAATTAATTAATAGTGCGGCCTGGTTATTTGACCGGCCGCGTTTGGATAAATATTGTTCAGCTGATGTCTGGTTATTGCCGCATTTCAATTTTACACCGCTAACTGGTCAGATACCGACTATATTAACAATTCATGATTTATCTTTTTTGCGTCAGCCAGAGTTTTTTTCTTGGCGCCGCCGCTTTTGGCATGCCAGTCTGCACTTGCCTAGATTAATTAATAAAGTTAATAGGATTGTGGCGATTTCTGAAAATACTAAGCGTGATTTGATCGAGTTAATGGCTGTGCCCGAGAAAAAAATTACAGTTATTTATTCGGCGGCCAATCCGGCTTTTCGGCCGATTATGTCCGACGACCAGCGTTTAACTAATTGCCGTCAGCAATATAATTTGCCAAAGCGCTTTATCTTATCGCTAGCGACCTGTGAGCCGCGCAAGAATTTGGTCAATATTATTCGAGCTTATGATAATTTACGTCAGCGTTGCCCCAGCTTGGCTGATTGTTCATTGGTGATTGCCGGTGGTCAAGGTTGGAAACAGGGGGCGGCCCGAATAGCTTGGCGACAAGCAGCCAATCGTCAAGATATTTATTGGCTCGGTTATTTGCCGGCTGATGATTTACCAATTGTTTATAATTTGGCTAGCCTGATTGTTTATCCATCTTTTTATGAAGGTTTTGGCTTGCCGGTTTTAGAGGCCATGGCCTGCGGTCGGCCGGTCATTACTGCCGCTACCACGGCTTTGCCCGAAGTGGCCGGCACCGCTGCTCTATTAATAGATCCGGCTGATAGTCAGGCCTTATCGCGAGCAATGGAGCAGATTCTGACTAACCGGCAATTGGCTGAGCAGCTAGCTCAGGCTGGCCGGCAACAAGCTAGTCAATTTAGCTGGTCAAAAACAGCCGAGGAGTATTGGAAACTCTTGAGATTTAGCTTGTAGACTAAATGACAGTGCCGACTCTTTTTGTTATACTAAAATTATTATTAAGCCGTTAATTATTTCCCCAATGTCTAACCAACCCTTTGTCCATCTGCATGTTCATAGCCATTATTCCTTGCTTGATGGTATGGGCAAGATTGATGAATTAGTGGAGGCGGCTAAAGCTGATGGAGCCACAGCCGTGGCTTTAACGGATCATGGGGTCATGTATGGCGTCGTGGAGTTTTATCAGAAATGTCAGAAGGCCGGTATTAAGCCGATTATTGGGGTAGAAGCCTATTTAACTCCTGGTTCGCGTCACGATAAGAATAGTCAGATTGAGCGCAGCTATCATTTAATTTTGTTAGCCAAAGATCAGGTTGGTTACAATAATCTATTAAAATTGGTTAGCATTGCTCACCTGGAAGGTTTTTATTATAAGCCGCGGATTGATTGGGAGTGCTTGCAAAAATATAGCCAGGGCTTGATTGCTATGAGCGCTTGTTTAGCTGGCGAGATCCCGCGGTTAATTATGTCCGGCAAAAAAGAGCAAGCCAAAAAGCGGGCGCTAGAGTATAATCAATTATTTGGTCAAGGCAATTATTATTTAGAATTGCAAGACCATCCACATTTACCCGAGCAAGAGAAGGTTAATCAGGAATTAATTAAATTGTCGCAAGCAACTGGCATCCCGCTGGTGGCGACTAATGATGTTCATTATATTAGAGCCTCTGATCGCGATGTTCAAGATGTTTTATTGTGTTTGCAAACCAAGCACAAAAAGAATGATGCCGGCCGAATGAATATGCTTGAGGATGATTATTCTTTTCGGCCTAGTGCCGAAATGGCGGCTGCCTTTGCTGCGGTTCCAGAAGCGATTAATAATACTGTTAAAATTGCTGATCAATGCAACTTAGAGCTAGCGATGGGTCAAGTTCTGTTGCCGCGCTTTACTGTACCTAATGACCTCACTGCCCAAGATTATTTGCGTCAATTATGCTTAGACGGATTAGTTAAGCGTTATGGCCAAACTTATGAAGAAATAGAGCCGCTTTATCGAGAACGGATGGACTATGAGTTGGAGATTATTGCTAAAATGGGCTTTCCTGATTATTTTTTAATCGTTGCTGATTTTATCAATTGGGCTAAAAATAATGCAATTGTCGTCGGTCCGGGTCGTGGCAGTGCCGCCGGTTCATTGGTTTGCTATTTGATTGGCATTACCGAGCTATGCCCCATCGCCTATGATTTGTTATTTGAAAGATTTTTAAATCCGGATCGCATTTCTATGCCGGATATTGACACTGATTTTGCTGATATTCGTCGTGAAGATGTCATTGAATATGTTTCAGAAAAATATGGCCGCGATCATGTTTCGCAAATTATTACTTTTGGAACCATGGCGGCGCGGGCGGCGATTCGTGATGTTGGACGGGTGTTGGATGCCAGCTATGATTTTTGCGATAAACTAGCCAAGATGGTGCCGATGTTTATGAAATTGCCAGAAGCCTTAGAGCAAGTGGCAGAACTTAAACAGATTTATCAGCAAGATCCGCAAGCTAAACAGATTTTGGATTATGCTCAGCGGCTGGAGGGATGTGCTCGACATACCTCAACGCACGCTTGCGGCGTTTTGATCACTAAAGATCCGCTAACTGAATATACCCCTATCCAGTATGCTTCATCAACCGATCGAACAGTTGTTTGCCAATATTCCCTGCATCCAGTTGAAGATTTAGGCTTGTTAAAGATGGACTTTTTGGGTCTGAAAAATTTGACCATTATTGAGTCAGCCATTCGTATCATCAAGGCTACTAAAGGGATAGAAATTGATATTAATCAGATTCCGCTTGATGATCAGGAGACTTTTGGTCTCTTTCAGCGCGGCGAGACGACCGGGGTTTTTCAATTTGAATCGTCCGGCATGAAGCGTTATTTGCGCGACCTTAAGCCGACCAATTTGGAAGATATAATTGCCATGGTCGCCCTGTATCGTCCCGGTCCGATGGAATGGATTCCTGATTATATCGCCGGCAAACATGGCCGTAAAAAACCGCAATACCTGCATCCAAAATTGGAACCGATTTTGGCTAAAACCTACGGGGTAGCTATTTATCAGGAACAAGTTATGCAGATTGCCCGCAGTCTAGCTGGCTTTACCATGGGTCAAGCCGATGTTTTGCGTAAAGCCATGGGTAAGAAAATTGCTAAACTGCTAGCTGAGCAAAAAGAAAAATTCATTGCCGGCTGCGTCAATAATGGCGTTAGTCAGACTTTGGCTGAAAAAGTGTTTTCTTTTATTGAGCCTTTCGCTGGCTATGGTTTTAATCGTTCTCATGCCGCTTGCTATGCTATGGTGGCTTACCAGACGGCTTATTTGAAAGCTAAGTATCCGACAGCTTTTATGGCGGCGCTGTTAGCGGCCGATCAACAAAATAGCGATCGGGTGGCGATTGAAATTGATGAATGTCGGCACATGGGTATCGAGGTCTGTCAGCCGGATATTAACCAGTCCTTTGATTCTTTCACTGTCGTCAACGAGGCCCTGGTGGATAAACCGACGATTCGTTTCGGTTTGTTGGCTATTAAAAATGTCGGTGAACATATTGCCGAGGTCATTAAAGATGAACGCAAGACTAACGGTCATTATCAAGATATAGCTGATTTTTTGCGGCGAATTACTGATAAAGATTTAAATCGTAAATCATTGGAAAGTTTGATTAAGGCTGGCGCTTTTGACGCTTGGCATGATCGCCAGCAATTAGTAGATAATTTGGATATTTTATTAAAATATAACAAAGATTCTAACCAGAATCGTTTAAGCGGTCAGAATAGTTTGTTTGCTGGAGTTAGCGGTGTCGAGCATCAGCCGTTGGTTTTGCGGTCAGCGCCACCAGTTAATCGTCAGACCAAGTTAGGCTGGGAGCGGGAATTATTGGGTTTGTATATTACCGAACATCCTTTTGTGGATTTTAAGAAACAGCTAGGCTCAGCGCTGACGCCGATTAAAGATTTAGCCGCTCTTAATAATGAGCAAAATGTTACAATCGGCGGCATGGTGGTTAGCAGTAAAAAAATAATGACGCGAGCTAATCAATCAATGCTGTTTGTTAAATTGGAAGATGAAACCGGCAGCACCGAGGTAATTGTTTTTCCAACCCTATTGGCAACCAGCGGTGAAGTTTGGCAAGATGGCCAAGCGATTTTGTGCCAAGGGACAATTTCCGATAAAGATAATGAACGAAAAATTTTAGCTGACAAGGCAATTTATTTAACGCTGGATAATTTAACTGATCAATTGGCAACTTTTCGTGAGTTGCCTGGACAGAAACGACGGGCTAAATCAGGCAATTGGTCGGGGCCAGTGGTAGTCAACTCAGCCGATCGGTCGGCAACGAAAGAAACAGCTAATAGCTTAGCTGAACAATTTGATTTAATTTTAAATCAAGAATTTGATCAAGATCAATTGGTTCAGTTAAAAGAAATTTTATTAAAATATCCCGGGCCGAGCCAAGTATATTTAGAAATTAATCTAAACAATAATAAACAAAGGATAGCGACTGGGTTTAAAGTCAATCGTCAGCCTAAACTTTTAGCAGAACTCATGGCTAAATTTGCCGGAATGGTTAAATTTTAGCTATAATAAAAAAAGATACTTTTATTAAAATCTTTTTATGCCTGTAAAAAAAACTAAGACCACTGCCGCCAAGGCTGGTAGTGGTTCAACTAAACCGGTTGCTCGTCGTTCGGCCGGTCGTCCGCCGAAAGCACGACCAGCGCGGCCATCAGTCCGGCGGTCAACTAAAGCGCAGCCGGCAGCCGCCAAAAAAGTTGTTCGTCGTCAGCCGCCAGTTCAACCCAAAGTAGTGGTTGTCACTAATCAGCCGCTGATTACTAATGAAGAAATGGCTGTCTGGCAAACTGTCCGCCAGGAAAATGATCAACCGGAACAGTTGGCGGATAACGCAGCCTTGTCATCAAATCCGCCTAGTCAAATACCGGTTGACGAACCATTTATTAATCAATGGACGACGGTTAATAGTTATGTGCCAACTGAATCTGACCAGCGCTTCGGTCGCCTTTATCGTCGGTTAGCACTGTTTTTTATCGGCTTAATTACTATTGTCGTAATGGTAATGTTTTATTATTCATTAATCCGGGTTAAAATAACTATCTATCCCAAGAGTGATCAGCCAGCCCGGCAACAGACAATTGTTTTAACTGATACTGTGCCAGCCACCGATGGAGCGGTACCGGCCAAATTCTTGCAAATCAATAGTGAATATCGGCAAACATTTAGAGCGACTGGTCAAAGTCAGACTACTGGTTCAGGGAAATTAGTCGGTCAGGTTACTTTGGTCAATACAACAGCTAAAGATCAGCCATTGCGAGCGACTACTAGATTATTAACCGCCAATGGCGTGCTATATCGTTTGCGAAATTTTGTGACTGTGCCGGCCGGTGGTCAGATTATTGCTGAGGCCTATGCTGATCAAGTAAAGACGGAGAACGCCGTAGCGGCTGCCACCAAATTTACCATACCAGGTCTGTGGTCTGGCTTGCAGGACAAGATTTATGCCGTGGCTAACAAGAATATTGATTATCAAAGCGATAGCCAGGCGATAGTTCTGGCGACTGACTTGGAACAGGCAATCAGTCAAGCTAAGCAAGCCGCCGCAGCTCAGGCCAAAAATCAGCTCGATCAACAGGCTGGCGGTGAAGCTTTGGTTTATTGGTTGGATGATAGCCAATGGTCAATTAGTAGTGATGCTCAGGCTGGCGATCAAAAAGCCGAGTTCACTATTACTGTCAAAGCGGCAGCTGGCGGGGCTATAGTTTCTGCTGAAGCAATTAAGGAGGTGCTTAATCAAGCTGATGATGCTATCAAGATTAATGAACAATCATTAACTTATCAGTTATCAGCTTGGCAACCACAGCAACATCAGGCTCAGTTAAATGTCAGCTATAAGGTTGAATTAGTTAGTGATCAAGCTGATCAGTTAGTTGATAAACGGGCGCTGGTCGGTCTCAATCGCCAGCAGTTGGACACTTATTTGTCTGGTCAGCCCAATGTGGCCAGCTATAAAGTTATTTGGCAGCCTGGCTTTTTAAGCAAAGTGCCGGGCACAGATAAAATTCAATTACAGCTTGGACGTTAGTTTTATTTCGGTTCAAATATTAAAAAACAGCTGTCAATCGCCAGCTGTTTTTTAATAACGGAAATGTTGATAAGCTAAATATCTAGATTGGTAACTTTTTTAGCATAAGTCTGGATAAAGTTTTTGCGAGGAGCCACTTCGTTGCCCATCAGCATTTCAAAAATTTCATTGGCCATAGCGGCGTCTTCAACCTCAACTTGGCGTAAAACACGATTTTCTGGGTTCATAGTTGTGGACCATAATTGTTCTGGGTTCATTTCACCCAAACCTTTATAACGCTGAATGTGTAATTTTGTCGGCGTCTTGGCGTTTTTACCGGGTTTGTTATTTTGTTCAGGGCTGTCGTTGTCAATACTTGGTTCGTTTTGTTCAGAATTATCATCTTCATTTTGGTTATCATTAATCTCCACTACGGCGGATGTGCCGCCAAGCTCTTTAACTATTTTATCTTTTTCTTCATCAGAATAGGCATAGCGGACAGTTGTTCCTTTTTTAATTTGATAAAGTGGTGGTTGGGCAATGTAAAGGTGACCATTGGTTACTAGCGGGTTAAAGTGGCGGAAAAATAGGGTTAGCAGCAAAGTTCTAATATGAGCGCCGTCAACATCAGCATCAGTCATAATTACAATGCGGTGGTAGCGCAAACGACTAATATCAAATTGATCATCAATATTGGTACCTAGAGCAATAACCATGTTTTTTATTTCATTGTTTTCCAGCATTTTATCTAAGCGCGCTCGCTCGACATTAAGAATTTTGCCGCGTAGTGGTAAAATAGCCTGAAAACGACGGTCGCGACCTTGTTTAGCGCTGCCGCCGGCGCTATCGCCCTCAACAATAAATAATTCGCATTCTTCAGCTTTACGGCTAGAACAGTCAGCTAGCTTGCCGGGTAAAGTAGCGCTATCTAGGGCGCTTTTGCGTAAGATAGCAGTACGAGCAGTGCGAGCGGCGATGCGAGCTTGAGCTGATAGCAAACATTTGCCGATTATTTGTTCAGCTTCTTTCGGGTGTTCTTCAAGGAAAGTGCTTAAGGTTTCACTGCAAACTTGTTCAACATAACCTTTAATTTCGGCATTACCCAATTTACCCTTAGTTTGGCCTTCAAATTGCGGGCTCGGTAATTTAACACTAATAATAGCGACTAAGCCTTCGCGAACATCATCGCCAGTCAGATTATCATCTTTTTCTTTTAAAATATTTTTGGACCTAGCATAATTATTCAGAACTCTGGTTTGCGCGCTGCGGAAGCCGATTAAATGAGTGCCGCCTTCCATATTGATAATATTATTAGCGAAGGCCAGAACGGTTTCATTATAACCATCGTTATATTGCAGCGCCAATTCAACTTTAACATTATCTAGTTCTTTTTCAGCATAAAAGACGGTTTCATTTTTAACCTGATTGTTACGATTAAGACTTTTAATATAGGACTTGATACCGCCTTCAAAGTAAAAAACATAGTCTTTGGAACGATGTCCGGGTCGGCGATCGTGTAGTTTAACCGTTACGCCTTTAGTGAGATAAGTTTGCTGACGGAAATGATCAAGAATGGTGCCCCATTTGAATTCAGTAGTATCAAAAATAGTTTCATCGGGCCGGAAGGTGATAGTAGTGCCGTGTTGATTATTATTGGCTTTGCCGACTTTTTTGGTTGGTCCGCTTGGCTTACCGCATTGGTATTCCTGTTCCCAAATGGCGCCATCGCGATAAACGGTGGCTTTCAAATAAGAACTTAAAGCATTAACTACCGAAACGCCGACACCATGCAAACCACCTGATATTTTATAACCGCTGCCGCCAAATTTACCACCAGCGTGCAGCTTGGTCATAACCGTTTCTAGGGCTGAGACGCCGGTAGTTTTATGAATATCTACGGGAATGCCGCGACCGTTATCAGCCACTTCGACTAGACCATCTGGTAAAAGAGTAATTTCTACCGAATCGGCATAATTAGCCATTACTTCATCAAAACAATTATCAGCCACTTCCCAGATTAAGTGATGAAGACCGGTGGCCGAGGTTGATCCGATATACATACCGGGACGTTTGCGAACCGGCTCTAAACCTTCAAGGACGGTGATGGCTTCAGCGCTATACTCAGCAGTAGCTTGTTGGAAATTCTTGTTCATAGCTGTTTTTACATAAAAAATATAGCCGCATAGGCTAAGTGCTAACTTAAGTATTTTAGCAAGAAAATTGATGTCTGGCAAGCTGTTGGCTGGAGTTTTCAGCTTGTTTTTCCAGTGGTTAATTGGTACAATAATACAGCCATCGTTTAGCGGTTATTATTAAAATTATCTTCGTGAAAAAAGCTTTATTTAGTAATAATTTACCCGAGGACACAACCATTAGCCAGTCACTGGCTAAGCGTCATTCGTCGTCCGGTAATTGGTTATGGATTGCTTCAGCTATATTATCAGTCGTATTCATTATTATTATTTCCCGACTGATTGTAGTTTGGGGACAGCAGGCCAAGGTTAAAAATCAATCTCAGTCAGCGATTAACCCTAATCAAATCACCGAGCAGCCAACATTACAGTTTGGCCAAGATGCTGATCCGGGGACGATAGTTCGCCAGGATCCAGATTTTAGAGCGGACCAATTGGTTTTCAGCCAAATTTATCAAGCTCCAACCACTAGCTGGTCAACAGCTATTTTAGCCAACCAAGCTCAAGCAGTAAAATTACCGCTCAATGTAAAGAACCAGGCCGCTAATTATTATGAGATACGCCGACGCTATAATCTGGAACCGCTGATTAAGAAAATAAACGAGCATGGTTCGGTAATTATTGATAATCCATTTGGTCAACCCGAGCAGGATTTTTTTAGTTTTTATCAAGCGGCGCGCCAAGATAAATGGCCGGTTATTATTACCAATGATGCCATTTTTTATTATTATCAGAATAATCTTAAAGAAGTTTATAAAGCCCTAGAAGCTGGTCTTTATGATGGTCTGTGGCAAATTAGTCTGAACTTATTTGATTCAGCCAATCGGCGTTATCAAGCGGCAGTTAGTCAGGCGGTTGATGGTAACGATCCGTTATTGGAAGCTTATCGTCTCAATGTCCAGTATTGGGCAGTAACCTTAAATTTATTAGTGCCCAAGAATAATCAAATCAATTATGATAATCTAGCGGCGGCCACCACGGCGTTTCAGACTGGCGACGATCAAATATATAAAATGCCAACTTTAAGTAGTGATTTAAAGCAGGAAGTTGAACAAGAGGTGGCGTTGATTCAAGCAGCGGATGGTCCAAACTTATCGCCAATTTTTGGTCAGCTGTTTGATTATCGATTGTTTAAGCCAGACGCCAGCTATCAATCGGGTGGTCGATTGGCTAACTTCTCTTTAGCTAGTCAGTGGCTTGGTCGACCATGGCCGGTTTATTACCGTAATCAAGATTGTCCTGATTGCCAACTTGATGTCGATGATTGGCGAATGGATTTTTTGGCAGCTAATATTTTAGCTCGTGATTTGTCCAGCAATCAGGAGGTAAAAAATTACTGGGCCAAGGTCTATAAGACTATTAGTTATTTTGCCGGCTTGCGTGACGATTTAACCTATATTCATTATGTAAAAGCTCAACAAGATGTTTTGGCCGGCCAATCTTTGGAACAAGTGGCTCGCCTTGATGCGTCAGCTCGGGCGGCGGTCTTAGATAAGCTGCAAGCGGCTATTTTAAAAAATTCTTTTTCCCTGGCCGAGGGCGGCCATGATCGCCGTCAATTAAAAGAGCGTCCCAATATCGGTCTGCGAGTTTTGCAGGAGCGATATTGGCCTGGACAAAATATTAATTGGACCAAGATTGGTTCTCAGTTGGACAATTATCTCAACCAACAGTCAGCTAAAGATTGGCAAGCTAATCAATTTTGGTCTAGCGTCGGGATACTTAAAGATTGGTTAGCTAAGATTTTAGTGGTTGATAAGTCGTGGATTCGTCCAGCTTGGTGGCGAGAGCAACAGCTGGCGCTGGCTAAGTTCTACTTGATTAATTGGCAATTACCGGCCGATCAATGGGCATTAGTTTTACCGAGCAGCGGATTAGCGCAAAATACTGTTACGGCGGACAGTTTAATTGCCATTGATACTAGCGGCTTACCGGCGATTGAGCGGCAGATTGCCACCGCCAAAATGTTACGTCTCGCTTTAGCTAAACTCCAGGTTAGCAACCTACTATCAGAACAGCGTCTCAATGAAACAATTGATACTCTGCAGATTATACGAGACTTAGCCATAAAGCAAGCTACCGGTCAGGCTTGGACCAAAGATGACAAAACGGCTGCCGGTAATTTTTTTCAGCGGAGCCTATTGAAAGCTGGCCGTAAGACCATCAGTGATAAAGCTAATGATTCCGAGTCGTCACAACAAAGATTACGAGCCCGTTTAGAAATTAGAAATATGGCCGGGCAGACGATGATTTTAATTGGTCCGGTTATGATGCCTTAATTTTATATATTATGCCTATCAAAAAAACAGCTCCTACTAATAATCCTTTACCAGATCGTTTGGGTGATGGCGATATTTCCTTAAAACAATTATCATTCGGCCTGTGGTATCTGCGTCATCGCCGATTATTTTATAGTTTAGCTATCGGCCTTTTAGTGGTGTTGGTAATTGCTGGTTGGATTTATGGGTTCTATGGTTTAGGCCGCTATTTTATTTTTGATCGTAGTCGAGATCGCCAGTCATTGCTGGACATAGCGCAAAGCGGTGTCAACTTACTGGCTGGTCGGACTAATCAACCGTTGAGTATTAGTGAAGTTAAGATTTTTGGCAATAACCCTAGCGACCTGCTAGCCGAAATTTATAACCCGAATAATCGGACAGCCGTTTATTTTAAATATGCTTTCATAGCCAATGGACAGCCTATTGTTCAGCGTGAAGGGTTTGTGTTGCCTGGTCAGCGTAAGTATTTGGTCGCCACCGGTCAACAGGTTCCCGCCGGAGCCGCAGTACAATTAGCTATTACGCAAACTTTTTGGCAAAAACTTGATGCCCGGCAGATTCCTGATTGGCCAGCTTTTCTAGCTAATCATGATCAGTTGGTTATTAGCGATCGGCAAATCAGTTTTGCCGGCTTAGGCGATCAAGCAGTAACGCAGGTTAAATTTCGTCTGGACAACAAAACTGCCTATGGTTATTGGTCAATACCAATTTTGATGTTGGTCTACCAAGGCGATAATTTAATCGGCGTTAATGAACTGGTTTTATCTAAGGTGAAATCTGGTGAGTCGCGGATGGTTAATTTTTCTTGGCCGGGTCTTAGCGGCGCCGATCACCTAGAAGTCGTGACGATGGTTGATTACCTTAATACCGATAACTATCTGCCGTTGGAAGATTAGTTTATGTTGGGAAAACTTCGCCAGTATTGGCGGCGCAATGATTGGCTTTTGACAGTAGCGATGCTGCTATTGTTGGCCGTCGGTTTGACTGAAATTTACGGTGTTTCTTTAGGGCGTGGCGGCGTCAGTTTGTTGGCTTTTCGCAAGCAGTTAATTTTTAGCCTAATTGGCTTGATTGGTTTTATCGCGCTATCTTTATCGGATTATCATCGTTGGCGCGGCTATGTTAATTATTTTTATGGACTAGCGATTGTTCTTTTAGTAGCGGTGCTAGTCTTTGGTAGTCCTATCAATGGAACACGTGGTTGGTTTAATATTCTTGGTTTAGGTTTGCAGCCAGTAGAATTAGTTAAAATTATTCTAATAATTTTTTTAGCCAGCTATTTCTCTAGTCGAACAATACGTATTGATCAATGGAAAATTTTTTTAAAAAGCGGACTAGCGACTTTGGTGTTAATGATTTTGGTACTTTTACAGCCTGATTTCGGTTCGGCTTTGCTTTTAGGGTCTATTTGGTTGATTTTAATCCTAGTTATCGGTTTTGATCGTAAATATTTATATTGGTTGGCTGGTCTGGCTATTATTGGCATAGTCGTTGGTTGGCTTTTTTTATTTACCAATATTCAAAAGAGTCGAATTCGCTCTTTTTTTAACCCCAATCAACAAACCTTTAGTCAGAGTTATAATGTTAATCAGGCGATGATTGCCGTTGGTTCCGGTCGTATTTTGGGGCGTGGCGTCGGTTTTGGTTCGCAGACGCAATTAAAATTCTTACCCGAGGCGCAAACTGATTTTATTTTTGCCGTTATTGCTGAAGAGCGGGGATTGTTAGGCGCCGGGTTAGTGGTTTTATTGTTTGCCGTGATTATTTATCGTGCTCTAGCCGTTTTACCAAAGATTAAAGATGATTTCGGCTGTTTCGTGGTGGTTGGCGCTATCGGTTTGTTGGCGATTGAAGTTTTTGTTAATTTGGCAATGAATATTGGTCTTTTGCCGGTGGTCGGCATTGCTTTGCCGCTAGTCAGCTATGGCGGCAGCTCGTTGATTGCCAGTTTGTTACTATTAGGTTTAGTTAATAGCGTCATTATTAGGACGCGCAGTTAAGGTAAATATATGAATACTAAAGATTTGGATAGATTAATTGATCGTCAATTAACCGATAAATTAGAGAAGTTAAACTTGCGCAATGATTCAATTTATCCGATTCCCGATAGTATTCAACATATTTGGCAAGTTTTTATTGATGGTCAGCCAGTTGAGCATTATGCGCATTTAGCTGCTCAATCCAAATACGGCGTTATGAATTTAGGCATTAGCCCGGACCTGGGCCAGCATGTTACTTTTCAAGAACCAGGCGGTGGCGGATCAGTAATCATCCCTTTTGTCATTATTCAAAAACAGCGAGTTATTGAATTAAAAAGGTTAAGCAAACAGCAGGATTATCAAGTTTATGCTGGCTTAATTGAGCAACAACGCGATCGTCAGGGTGGTTTAGTTTGGAATGTCCCGCGCGGTTATGTTGAACAAGGCGATAACCATGATCAGACGGCAGTCAAAGAGTTGACTGAAGAAACCGGCTTAGCTGGCCAGCCGTTTCTATTGCCCGGACAGTCGCTCAATCCCAATAGTAGTTATTTTGAAACCGGCAAGGATAATGGCGTGTTAATTTATGCTATTAACTTAGGCCCTGATCGAGCCGTCTGGCGAGACAGTCAGGTTGTTTTATTAGATAATCCTCAGCCGACGGAGATACATGAGAAGATTGGCCAATGTCGGTTTTTCCCATTGGCCGAATTATCGCAACTAGGCGATATGTTCTCAGTGGCGGCTGAGGCCAGATTAAGGTATTATCTTGACAATAAGCTATAAAATTGTTAATTTCCAATCATCTTTAATAGGAGGTCTAAAATAATGAAAGACGCTCAAAAACTAACGCCGTCAGCGTTTGTTGATTTGGCTAAATTATTAGCCGGTCAACTGCGCTTGCGTTATGAAGAATTGGATAGTGACCATGGTCGTTCACTAACTAATTCCATTAACCAATTTGGTGACCAAACTCTAATTGCCGATTGGGAGTTAGAGGAAAGTGTGATCAAGTTTTGGCAATCAACTGGTTGCCAAATTGGTTGGATTGCTGAAGAGCATCCAATGCTCTTTAACAAAAACGAAGTTGATTTCATTGGTTATCTTGATGGTTTGGATGGTTCCTCCGTCTATAAAACCAACGAAGATGGCCGCTGCGGTACAATGATGTCGATTTACCAGGCCGAGGACCAGACTTTTGCTGGTTATGTCGGCAGTTTAGTTATGGATTATGGCAGCCATAAGTTTGGTGGCAATTGTAGCTATATTGCCGCCAAAGGCCTGGGTGCCTGGGCTGATCCAGTAACTAGAGGGGACTATATCCAGATAAACGTAGTCCCTGATGATCAACTAACCCGCCAAATGAGAAGGAAGCTTTTGGCTTATGCCGACCTATATTTTGAGTCGGTTCGCCGAGCTACCAAGAAAATGACCGGAATTAAGTTTAGATATCTTCAGGCTTCAATGCCATATTATGTCGACTTAGCTCAAGGTTATGCTTGCTTGGTGGTTGAATGCACGCGCAAGCATTCTCTAGAGATTGCTAGCGCTTATCCGTTAGTTCATGAGGCCGGCGGAGTGATCGTCGATCTGGCCTCGGGCCAAGATTTGGGAGGGCTTGATCGATCGCTAGCAGAAGCTAGTGAACAGATTATTGTTAGCGCCCCAAACCTAAAAATTGTTGATGAAATAACTAGTCAGATGAGTGCTAGCTATTGACAAAAAAATAGTAATGTGCTTTATTGACTAGTTAGTCAAGTATTTTTAACAAAAAACCTCCACCAAATAAGAATGATGGGTGGAGGAAAAATACTCAAAGAAGGAGACAAAATAATGTTAGACAAGTTAAAAGAGTTGGACTTAATTACCCCATCAATTCTTCCCATGCCTAAGGGCGTGGTTTGGAGTTGGCAGCTCTATATCAACGGTGAGCCGGTTGATATGAGCTTTGTGCAGCATATAGCAATTAAGTCTCGTTTCGGCACCGTCAATTTTGGTGCCGACGAAAGGGCCGGCTATAATTCGGTGGCCTTTGAGGAGGCCGGCCGTGGCGGAGCAGTAATAGTGCCGTTTTTCTGCCTGAAAGACGGCCAAGTCGTCGCCCCAAATCAGCTCTATGATGAACTGTATATTGGGGTTGTGGAACAATACCGTAACAAACAGGGGGGCATGGTCCTCAATGTCCCTCGCGGATTTGTGAAGCAAGGCGGTGAACCACATGAAGCTGCGGCTAAGCGCGAAATATTTGAAGAAACCGGGCTGATTGCCGAGCCGTTTCTACTGCCCGGTCATAATCTAAACCCTAATTCTGCTTTTTTTGAAACTGGGGAGGATGGCGGATGCAGAATTTACGCCATTGTCTTAAGTCCCGAACAGGTAGCCATCGATGACGATGGCATTCATTTAATTACCGATAATATCCCTGAAGACTCCAGGGAAATTATCGGTAAATGTCGATTTATTCCTGCTCACGAAGTCTCTCAGCTCGGCGACATGTTTAGTGTTGCCGCTGAGAGTCGTTTAATAAACTATTTAATCTCTTTAGACACAAACTAGTTCTAACTGAGTTTGTGTCTAAATGCCGCTTCACTTTGTGAGCGGCATTTTTTTACCCAAAATTGACAAATTATCAATGATTAACTATACTAGCTAATACGATTAACCCTAAGTTAAGTATTTTTTTGTTATGAAAAGTGAATTGAAATTAGCCGCCAGCACTCGTCAGCCCGGCCGGCAGGCCTTGAGCCAGCTGCGCAGTCATGGGTTTATTCCGGCGGTAGTCTATGGACCGAAAACTGATAATCTCCATATTCAAATTAATAAAGCTGAAGCTCTAAAAATCTACAATCAGGCCGGTGGATCCAGCTTGATTACTCTTGATATTGACGGTCAGGATCAGCGCCAAGTTATTATTAAGGATATTGCCCAGACTAGGGTCAAGGACCAGTTGATTCATATGGATTTTTTTCAAGTAGATATGGCTGAGAAAGTTACCACTGAAATTGAATTGAATTTTATTGGTGAGGCGCCAGCTGTTAAACAACTGGGCGGCGTAGTGGTTAAGAATTTTGACGCTGTGGAAATTGAATGTTTACCCAAAGACTTAACCAACAAGCTGGATGTTGATTTATCTGGTTTAGTCGATTTTACTACCCACATTAGTTTTGCCGATTTGAAATTACCCAAGGGCGTAGTCTTATCGGATAAGCACGAGATGAATGAGATTATTGTTGCTGTGGAAGAGCCACGGGCAGTAGCTGTGGAAAATGCCGCCGCTGAGGAAGCAGCAACTACCGAGACCAAGACCGAGAGCAAACCGGAAGCCGAAGAAAAAGCATAATTTAACAGGTTCTATAATTAAAAAACAACCTAGCAGTGGGTTGTTTTTTAAGTGCGCCACCAGCCGAAACGCTGTCGGCCGGTTAAATCGGGGAAAGATTGTTGCCAATTGAGACCGCCAACCGCTAACTGATTTTGAAGTTGAGACACCTGCTGTAGGTCGCTTTCAGTTAACAGATGAATAGTTTGATTGGGATGATGCTGGATAAATAAAGGTAATTCCTGAGCTAATTTTTTAAAAAGACCAAGGCCGTTATGGCTATTTACCAGGGCTAATTTCGGTTCATGGCGTAGTTCGGTGTAGTGTTCGTGGTAATTTTTCGGTTTTAGATAGGGCAGATTAGCTAGTAAGAAGATTTGTTGAGCCGGTTTAAAATTAGTTGATAGCCAAGGTTTTAATAATGATCCATGTTGCCAAATGATTTTAGTATTATGGAGATTGGCGTTTTTTTTGGCTATTTTGAGAGCCGACGCGCTAATGTCGGAGCCGCCGTAATAGTCAGCATTATTTAATTCTTGAGCCAAAGTAATAATCAAACAGCCGGAACCGGTGCCGATATCGAGCCAAGCGCTGGATTCGGTTAGTTTTGAACGCAATTCTAAAGCAATATCAACGAGACATTCGCTTTCCGGACGAGGAATTAAGACAGCTGGCGAAACAATAAATTGCCGACTATAAAAATCTTGCCGGCCGGTGATATAAGCTAGCGGATAACCGTTAGTTAGTTTAATCAGCGCTTGATTGAGCTGCCGCCATTGTCTGGCAGTTAATAATTGGTCGGGACAAGTGATCAGGTAACTAGCCGGCTGCTGCAGAATAAAAGATAATAGCCAAGAGATGAGTGCTGGCTGAGCTTGACCAAGCGGCCAGCGTTGACTCAGCCAATCCTGTGCTTGGCTAATAGTTGGCCGTTTAGCGGTCGGGTTCTTGAGCCAGCTGTTTAGCATATTGCTGCAGATGCTGGATTATCTCGTCAATTTCGCCAGCCATCACTCGGTCAATTGAGTGCCAAGATTCTTGAAGACGATGGTCGGTAACACGATCTTGAGGAAAATTATAAGTGCGGATTTTTTCACTGCGATCGCCGCTGCCGATTTGTTGGCGGCGCTGGTTATCGGCCGCTTCGCGCTGTTCGTCTTCTTTTTTCTGTAAAAGACGCGAGCGCAATATTTGCAAGGCTTTTTCTTTATTTTGATGTTGGGATTTTTGATCTTGGCAGGTGACAACCAATCCGGTCGGTTCATGGATAATGCGGATAGCTGAATAGGTGGTGTTAACGCATTGACCGCCTGGACCAGAAGCACAATAGGTGTCAATACGCAAATCGCTGGGTTTAATTTCAATATCAACCTCTTCAGCTTCTGGTAAGACAGCGACGGTAATAGTCGAGGTGTGGACTCGGCCTTGTTTTTCGGTTTCCGGGACGCGTTGGACACGATGCGTACCGCTTTCATATTTTAGCCAGCCAAAAACTTGTTGGCCAGAAATGGCGCAGGTGATTTCTTTGTAACCGCCGATACCGATCGGGTTGGAGTTGAGAATTTCTAGTTTAAAGCCATGATTTTCGGCGAAACGGCTGTACATTCTAAAAATTTCCGCCACGAATAAGGCGGCTTCATCGCCACCGGCCCCGGCGCGGATTTCCATAATAACATCTTTTTTATCACGCGGATCGGCTGGGTGCAGAGCTTCATCTAATTGTTGTGATAAAGCAGCTTGTTCAGCGGTTAATTGAGCTTGTTCCAACTCGGCCATTTGGCGGATTTCACTGTCAGTGCTTTCGGTTAGTAATTGGCCAGCTTCAGCTAAATGTTGTTCAATTGATTCCAGGCGGGTTACTAAAGATACTAAACTGGCTAGTTCGGCCTGTTCTTTAGATAATCGGCGAAATTTTTGATTATCCGCAATAATTGCTGGGTCATTAAGCTGGCTGTTGAGTTCAGCTAATTTAGTTTTAAGTTCTTGGTGCATATTCTTCTTAAAAAATTATCTCCCAAACCGAGCGGCTGGGAGATAATTTATGGACAATGAATTTACAGCTAAGCCGCCAATTCTTTTTCCAGAGCCTCTTTAGCGGCTTGAGCTTTAGCTTCGCGAGCTTTATTTCTAGCCTCACGTTTAGTTTTTTTACTACGAATTTCGGTTTTAGATTCCAGCTTGGCGGCGAATTTTTCAACGCGGCGGGCAGTGTCTATCAATTTTTGTTTACCAGTGTAAAAGGGGTGGCAAGCTGAACAGATTTCAGTTTTGATTTCCGCCATAGTAGAACCAGTGGTAAAGATATTGCCGCAGGCGCAGGTAACTTTAGCTTCGGAGTAATAGGTTGGGTGTAAGTCTTTTTTCATACTATAAACTAAAAATAAACGCTTAGACTAGCGTGCTTTTGTTAAGATATCATAGCTTCAGAGAAAAATCAAGAGCCTATCGTCGCAGTTGCAATTTATTTTAATTTGACTTATGATTGAATAATTGGTAGGACAAGCCAAATTTTAACACTAATTTTAATCTTATGCCAAATTTTGAAGCATTTCCTGACAGCAACCATGTTGAAGAAAACGAACAGAATAAGCAAGAACAAGAGCAGGCGCAAGAACAAGAACAGACACAAGAACAAGAACAAGAGCAGGCGCAAGAAAAAATGTTACGCTTTATGCTTAATCGTCGGTATGATGAAAGTGGTTATGAGCATCCATTTGATCAGATTCAGAATGCTATGAGAGATTACCCGGCATTAAGTCAGGAAGACATTGTTCGCATTTATCTTGATGAACAAGAATACGAAACGGTTGCTAATTTTATTGATAAATTTCCCGAGGTTGACCATAGGGCCGTAGCCGCCAAATTAGTTGAAGCCGGTAAAGGTAGCCATGTCTTGAGAAATTTGGATAAATTTAATGGCGTAAGTCGAGAAGATGTAGAAAGAGATGATTGGCAGCCCGAAGCCGAGTAGTTTTTAACCGTTAGGGAGCTTGACAGACCGGTAGATAATCGGTAAGCTAGTTAGTGATTTTTACTATAAAATAAGCCGTTAACAATTTTTAATTAACGACTCATGCGTTCCATTTTTCCTTGCCCGATCGGCTTACGGGTGGCGGAACGCAGCGGTTTAAAGGAATTTTTATGTCCCAAGTACCAACTTTGGCTGATTTATTAGCCGCCGGCCTCCATTTTGGCCATAAAACCTCCAAATGGAACCCCAAAATGAAACCGTATATTTACGGCAGTAAGCAGGGGTTGCATTTGATTGATTTAAATAAAACCCAGGAACAGATGGCAAAAGCCTGGACATTTATTACCAAAGAAGTCGCCGCCGGTAAAAATATTCTACTGGTTGGCACCAAAGATCAAGTAAAAGAACCATTACGTCGGGTAGCGGAGACAACCAATATGCCTTATGTTACTGAACATTGGTTGGGCGGTACGCTAACTAATTTTTTCATCATCAAGAATTCTATTCGCAAGTATAAAGATATTATTGATAAGAAAAAAACCGGTCAGCTAGCTAAATATACCAAAAAAGAACAACTAGAATTTGATCGCGAGGCAGCTAGACTGGAAGTCGGTGTCGGCGGTTTAGTTAACCTGATTAAAGTTCCGGAAATTATTTTTATCTGGGACATTAAGAAAGAAAAAACCGCTTTAGCCGAGGCTCTTAAACGTCGCATACCGATTATTGCTATTTGCGATAGCAACACCAATCCAACCGGTATTGATTATCCGATTCCAGCGAATGATGACGCTACTAAAGGCATTGAATTGGTGTTGAATTCTCTAGAGCAGGCGATTATGGCTGGCAAACAGCAGCGCGAAGCGGCCAAAGAAAGTCATCAGCCAGTTATTAAAGAGTAAATTTAAATTAGTCTTTACATTTTAACTCATAACTGTTTAGCTAGCTGCGGCCTGCTAAATAGTCGACAATTATATGGAAATAACCATGGAAATAATTAAGAATTTACGTGAGCAGTCCGGGGCGGGTATAGTTGATTGTAAAACGGCTTTAACTGAGGCTGGCGGTGATTTGACGGTGGCTATGGAAATTTTGCGCAAGAAGGGTATTGCCAAAGCCGGTAAGCGGGCCGAGCGTGAAACTAGTCAGGGCATTATTAAAGCCTGGGTTAGTCCGGATCAACGACGCGGCCATTTAATTGAATTGCGCGCTGAGACTGATTTTGTGGCTCGCAATGAACAGTTCCAGGGGCTGGCTGACAATATTTTACAGGTGTTAGTTGATCATCAGCCTAGCGATTTAGCTGGTCTTCTAAATTTAAGCCTTGGCAGCCAAACGGTTAGAGAAGCGGTTGATAATCTGAGCGGAGTGATTGGCGAAAAGATAGTGCTTAGTAATTGCGCCACTTTAACTAGTCAGGGAACAGTGGCTGCCTATTTACACGCTGGCGGTTCTATTGGCGTCTTAGTGGCGATTAGTCAGGCTGAATCAGGTGATTTGGCTAAAGATATCGCCATGCAGATTGCCGCCAGCAATCCGCGCTATTTAACTCCTGATCAAGTGCCGATGACTGAGATTGAAAAAGAGAAAGAAATTTACCGTGAACAGCTTAGTCAAGAAGGCAAACCGGCGGAAATAATTGAAAAAATATTAGCCGGTAAAATCAATCGGTATTTTACCGAAGTTTGTCTGACTAAACAGGAGTTTATTAAAGATGAACAACAGACTATTGAACAGATTCTGGGCGGAGCTGTCATTGAAAAATACTATCGCTTCCAATTATAATTAAATAGTTTAAGTTTGGTTATGAAGCTGGCTTTAGTGCAGATATATCCTTGGGATCGGCCCAGTTTATGCGAGCCTAGTGAATTAACCATAGAAATCGGCCAACGCCTGCTCGTAGAAACCGATAGTGGTCAAGAATTAGGCCGTGTTTTGGGTTTTAAATATCTAAGTAATGATCAGCTGGCGGCCTGGTCGGGCCATACCAAAAAAATTGTTCGGTTGGCCAATTCCGATGATTGCCAGACGGTTGATCAGTTTGATAAAACAGCAGCTCTTAGTCAGTGCCAGCAGTTTATTGATCAATGTCAACTAGAAATGAAGTTGATTGATGCTGCCGTTTCCGCTGATAACCGTCGCCTTACCTTTGCTTTCACGGCTGAAGGACGGATTGATTTTCGCGAACTAGTGCGTTTGCTAACCAGAAATTTTAATAAGCAGATTCGTTTACAACAAATTGGCACCCGTGATGAAGCCAAATTATTTGGCGGTCAAGGAGTTTGCGGTCGAGGGCTCTGTTGCCGCGGATTTTTAACTGAATTATCGTCGGTTACTTCGGACATGGCTGAGATTCAAGGTATTAATCATCGTGGCAGCGAGCGGATTTCTGGCATTTGCGGCCGCTTGATGTGTTGTTTAGCTTATGAAGCTGAGGGTTATCAGGCTATGGCCCAAAAATTACCTAATATTGGTGATCAATGGAAGGTTAATGGACAGCTAGGCCAGGTAATTAATCGCCATATTTTAAAGGGGACTATTATAGTAGAATTTCATGATAGTCAGGCCGGCGGCCAAACCGTAGTGGAGATTACTCCGGGTCAAACCACTAATAAAAAAGACGCGTCGGTGCAACGTCGTTGGATCGGGCGTCATCATAAATAAATTTATGCTGACTATTGATCAAGTTAACTGCATTGGCTGTGGTCTTTGTGCCAGTCTTTGCCCAGACAATTTTAAGATTAATGACGATTTCAAGGCTGAAGTGGTGGATGGCGACCAGCTTAAGTCGTGCGTTCAAGAAGCGATTGATAATTGTCCAGTTCAAGCTATTAAAAAAGCATAGTTGCTTCGATAATAAGAAGATGATAGAATAGGGCTACGGCTCTATTCTATTTTTATTATGCTAACCTTAGAACAAGTTAAACAATTGAAGATACCCAGTTGTTCGGGCTCGTATCAATTTTGTGTTCAAGATGGGTCAATCGTTTATGTCGGCAAAGCGATTAACCTACAAAAACGGATTTATTCTTATTGGCAGCGTTATCAAGATTTAACGCCAGCTAAACAACAAATGATAGCTGAGGTTGTGACTATAAAGTGGCTAGAAACCGATAGCGAAATTGAGGCATTACTATTAGAGGCCAATTTGATTAAAAAATATCAGCCAAAATATAATATTGTTTGGCGCGATGATAAGCGTTACCAATATATTGCCATCAGCGCTGGTAATTTTCCTCGTGTTTATTTGACTCGTAAACTAGAGGAGTCGGGTCAATTTTTTGGTCCGTTTACTAGTAATCAGGCCGCTCGCGAGACTTTACGAATTATCCGTAAAATTTGGCCCTATCGTTCTTGTCGTAATTTACCGACCAAAACCTGTTTGTATTATCGGATTGGTCAATGTCCGGGTCCTTGCCAGCAGTTGATTAGTGCGGTTGATTATCAAAAGATTATCCAACAGATTGTTTTATTTTTGCAGGGCAAGAAACAGTCGGTCATCAAGAAGATTCAAGTCGAATTGAGCGGTTATCAAAAGCAGTTAGCTAAATTGAACCAACCGACTAAGAAGCAAAACGCTAGCGAAGAAGCTGCTAAATTTGAATACAAAATTAGTTCACTCAATTGGCAATTACGCCAACTAGAGCAAGTCTTGGCCAGTAACCACATTTTAGGCTTAGAAGAAAAATATGCTAATGATGTAGTCGAATTAGCTAAATTATTGGGTTTTACTAAGCCGCCACAACGAATTGAAGGCTATGATTTATCTAATCTCTATAATAAACAGGCGGTTGGTTCGCTGGTGGTTTTTATTGATGGCGAGGCTTGCCCTAGTGAGTATAAGCGATTTAGGTTGTCTGGAGCGGAAACTGTCAGTAGTCTGGGCGACATCGCTTTATTACGCGAGATGTTGACTAGGCGATTGGCTCATCATGATTGGCCGCAACCTGATTTAATTGTCATTGACGGAGCCAAAGCCCAAGCTAATATTGCTCGGCGTTTATTGGATCGGGCTGGCTGGAATATTCCGGTTATTGGATTAGGTAAAGACAAGGGGTTAAGATCGGCACGAGCGATGGATAAATTATTTTTTCCCGGTCAGCAGCAAGCTTTGCAGTTATCTTTAAATAATCCAGCGCTACATTTATTAAAAAGAGTTCGCGATGAAGCTCATCGCTTTGCTATAACTTATCATCGGCAGGTTAGGCGCAAAAAATTTTGGGAGTAAAATTATTTAATCTCCTGTCTAAACTTTAATGCATTAGCTAGCGTTAAGGGATCAGCATATTCCAGGTTGGCGCCAGTGGATAGGCCACGAGCTAGACGGCTGATTTGGCCGGGCCATTTCTCTAGGAGTTTATTGATATAGAGAGCGGTAGTTTCGCCCTCAATGGTTGGGTCAAAAGCTAAAATTATTTCTTTGATTGCTGGATGAGCTTGTACATAATCAGCCAAAGCAGCCAGTCGCAGATCTTCTGGTTTAATTTCATTGATTGTATCCAAATAACCGCCTAAAACAAAATAACGGCCCTGGTAATCGCCGGTATTTTCAATGGCTTCCAAATCTTGATTGGTGGCCACAACGCAGAGTAAGTTATTTAGGCGGTTGGCGTCGTTACAAATAAAGCAGGGGTCGGTTAGACTAATAGCGCCGCAAAGCGAGCAAGTGGTCAAAGCTTGGTTTAATTGTTGCAAATGATCAGCCAGCGGTTCAATCAGCTCTGGTTTTTGTTCTAAAAGATAAAAAATATAACGTTCAGCCGTTTTAGGGCCAACCGATGGCAATTGGCTAAATAGACGGATTAATTGTTGAACCAGCGGCGGGTAAGCCATAATCTATAGTCCGAGGTTGGACAATCCACCCATTTCTTGCATTTTTTTGGCCATGACGCGTTGGGTTTTTTTAACAGCATCGTTAAAAACATCACGGCAGATGTTAGCTAATTGTTCTTTAGGTAAGTCTTGCTTGATAACGAGTGAGAGCACTTCCATATTGCCGTTCATTTCAATAGTAACGCCTTGCTTTTCAGCTGTAACCTTTTCGCCAGCTAAGGCATTTTGCATGGTTTTAGCTTGGTTGCGCAGATCTTTAAATTGCTTGAGTTTATTAAACATAATCTTTAATTAGCCGGCGGTTATGCCGCTTTTATCTAAATTTTTAAAATTAACCGTATTTTCATCAAAATATAAATCAACTTTACCGGTCGGACCGTTACGGTGTTTAGCAATGTGAATTTCAGCGACATGTTTTTCAAAATCGTTCAGGTTTTCAGTATCATAATTACGATCAGCCGCCTTGCGGTAGATAAACATGACGATGTCAGCGTCTTGCTCAATAGAACCGGATTCCCGCAGGTGAGCCAGCTTGGGAATAGCCGGTTTAGTTTGTTCAACGGCTCGCGATAATTGCGATAAGGCTACTACTGGAACATTAATTTCACGAGCCAGGCCTTTGAGTGATCGGGTGATTTCAGCAATTTCTTGAACGCGATTATCATTAATCCGGCCGCGACCTTCCATTAATTGTAAATAGTCGAGAATAATTAAATCTAAGCCGTGTTCAGATTGCAGACGCCGACATTTAGTCCGGATTTCCATAATATTACAATTGGGCGAGTCGTCAATATAAATTGAAGATTCAGCTAAGGCGCCCATAGCGTAGCTGATGCGACCGAAGTCATCATCGTCTTCGCGGTCGGACAATTGGCCAGTGCGCATTTTCCATAAACTGATATTAGCTTCAGCGCAAAGCAGACGATCGACTAACTGCTCTTTGCTCATTTCCAGCGAGAAGATGCCAACCTTGGCACGGCTTTTAATAGCGGCCTGGCGGGCTAAATCTAGAGCAAAAGAGGTTTTACCGACACTGGGGCGAGCGGCCAAAATAATTAAATCGGATTTTTGTAGACCAGATAATAATCTATCTAAGTCGACAAAGCCGGTTGGCAAGCCGCGCAAACGGCCGCTTTGTTTATGCAATTCATCAATTCGGTCAAAAGCGTCAGTTAGTAGGCCGCTAATTGGCTGGAAAGATTGTTTGAGATATTGATGAGAAACGCCAAATAGTTTTTGTTCAGCCTGATCAAGGACTTGAGCTAAATCATCGTCTTCCCGGTAACCAAGTTCACCAATTTCTGAGGCGGCAGTGATAAGGCGGCGCAAGGTTGATTTATGCTTGACCAATTCAGCATAACTGACGACATTAGCGGCGGTAGCTACGCCTTGCAGGAGGCTGGTCAAGTAAGAACGACCGCCAACTGTATCCAATTGATTTTTAGCTTTAAGCTTATCGGTTAAGTTCACCAAGTCAATCGGTTCGTGGTTTTGGTAGAGAGCCAACATGGCGGCGAAAATCAGACCGTTGATATCGTTATAGAAATCTTCCGGTTTAACTATATCGGCGATCTTAACAATAGCCGCCTTATCAATCAATAAACAGCCAAGCAGCGATATCTCAGCTTCTTGGTTTTGCGGCGGCATTTTGATAGTGTTATTTTTGCTAGCCATAGGGGGTAATTTAGACCGCTGTTGGCGGTGGTAAAGCCTTTTTATCATACACGCTGTCCAGCTCTTTGTCCAGTCAGTTTTACCTTGTCCACGACTGCTGGCCGTGATATAATAGCGAATGAATCAATTAATTTTTATAGTGTAGTTATGCCGCACAGGTTTTGTCCATTGCTAGTTGTCGGGTTACTATTGGTGGCTGTTCCAGCCCTGGCTAATGGTTTGCCTGATACTGATGGCGACGGAGTTCCCGATCAAGATGAAATCAATATTTACCAAACCAGCGTTGATCAGGCCGACACTGACGGCGATGGCTATAGTGATCGTCAAGAATTATTGGCCGGCTATTCGCCGCATAACCCGAAAAATATTAAATTAATTGATAACGATCAGGATCAAGACGGCTTAAGCGATTTTTGGGAATTGCGTTTCAGCACTAATTTATTAATGGCCGATACTGACGGCGATAATATCAATGATGGTGATGAGATTGACCAAGCGACTGATCCACGGCAAGTCGGCGCGGTTAAACTACCAATTAGATTGGATGTTTCCCTAAAACGACAGGAGTTGACTTATTGGCTGGCTGGCGTTAAGTTTAAGCAGTTTCCGGTTTCCAGCGGGGCGCCACGGACGCCGACTCCGATTGGTCAATACCGGGTTATTAACAAATTACCGAAAGCCTGGTCGCCTTATGGTTTGTGGATGCCTTATTGGCTTGGCTTAGGTCGCGGACGATTTGGCTTTCATGAATTACCAATTTGGCCTAATGGTTATCGTGAGGGTGCTAATCATTTAGGAAAAGCTGTCTCACATGGCTGTATTCGCTTGGGAATTGGTCCGGCTCAATATCTTTATGATCGGGTTGATGTGGGGACGGTGGTTAATATTAATCGGTAATTATTAAGTAAAGAATTATTTATGTTATATAGTCCTCAAGTTATCCAACACTTTCAAAAGCCGCACAATCAAGGCAGCTTGGCTCATCCCAGCGCCGTCGGTCAAGTTGGCAATCCGGTCTGCGGGGATATTATGAAGATTTATTTACGGATTAAGAATGGCGTTATTACCAAGGTTAAATTTGAGACCTTGGGTTGCGCCGCCGCCATAGCTGTTGCTTCGGCTTTAACCGATCTGGTTAAAGGCAAGACACTTGACGAGGCCTATCAGATTACTAAAGATCAGATTATTGATGACTTGGGCGGCTTACCGGCACCGAAAGTACATTGTTCAATGCTTGGCGTTGATGCTCTGCATCTAGCGATTGATAATTATCGCCAGCAATTAGTTAAATAATTTATGGTTATGGATAAGATTAAAAATTTGGCCTGGTGGCCAGAATTAGAGAAAATTATTGATCGCGAAATTCGTCCCAGTCTGCAAATGGATGGCGGCGATATCCGTCTGGTTGATTTTGATGAGGCCAAGGGAATTTTGTCGGTTGAATTGCAAGGCCATTGCGCTCATTGCCCGATGATGGAATATACTTTAAAGGAAGGTATTGAAGCTGAGCTAACAGCTCGACTGCCCAAAATTAAAAAGGTACAAGCCGTTTAATTATGAAGGTTTATTTAGATTATAGTGCTACCACCCCAGTTGATCCGTTGGTTTATAAGGCAATGGAGCCTTATTTTTCTCAAGTTTTTGGCAATCCAGCTTCATTACATCATTGTGGTCAGGCGGCTCAGGCGGCAGTTAGCCAAGCCCGCCAAACTATTGCTGATTTTTTTGGCGCTCAAGCTAAAGAAATTGTCTTTACTTCAGGAGCGACCGAAGCTGATAATTTGGCCGTTAAGGGTTTGATTCAGGGATTGTTAAAACAAAAGCCTGATTTGCGGCCACACATTATTGTTTCTAGTGTTGAGCACGAAGCTGTCCGCCAGCCATGTCAGCAGCTAGCCAAAGAAGGGATTGAAATTAGCTGGTTGCCGGTTGATAAAAAAGGTCTAGTTGATTTGGTTAAATTAGAAAAATTGATTAAAACCAATACGGTACTAGTGTCAGTAATTTATGTTAATAGTGAGACCGGCGCCCGACAGCCGATTCGAGAAATTGGCCAAATGATTAAAAAAATTAATCATCGCCGCCAAGAAGATTGGCGCAAACGCAGCGGTTTAGCCAATAAGCGGCCGCAAACCGTTTATTTTCATACCGATGCCACCCAAGCGATTAATTATTTTGATTGTCGGGCTAATTATTTGCACTGCGATCTGTTGAGTTTTTCTGGTCATAAAATTTATGGCCCCAAAGGTATTGGCGGGCTATATGTGCGGAGTGGTACACCATTGGCGGCTATTCAGCTCGGCGGTCATCAAGAGCTAAATCGGCGCAGCGGCACTTTGAATGTCCCGGGTATAGTTGGTTTAGCCAAAGCTTTAGAGCTAGTTAATCGCCATCGCGCCGCTGATAATCGAAAAATAGCGGCCTTGCGTCGCCGGTTGGTTCAAGGGCTAGTCAAGAATATTCCCGATATCATTTTAAATACTGATTTAAGCAATGCGAGTCCAAGTCATGCCCACTTTTCAGTGCTTTTGGCTGAAGGCGAGGCCTTGCTTTTGGCTCTGGATTTAGCCGGCATTGCCGTATCCACTGGATCAGCGTGCGCGGCCGGTAGCCTAGAAGCATCGGCCACTTTATTGGCTATGGGTATTAGTCAAGAAGTGGCTCATTATAGTCTTAGATTCACGTTGGGACGATTGACTACGGTTACTGAGATTAATTATGTTATTAAAAAATTACCAGCCATCGTTGCTCGTCTGCGGCGCTGGGCTCCAGATTTAAATAATTAATATGCGCTTATTATTGTCTAAGTTGCTTAATTATTTCTATTTATTCGGTCAGAATTGGCGAATAACTTGGTCAGATATTTGGCATGATTCCGGTCATCGCTGGTTAACTATTATTGATATTATTTTATTAGTTATTAGTTGGATTTTAGCTTTTTGGCTGGCGGCAGTTGGTCGTGGCAGTTTGTTAATTCTGCACTATAATATTAATTTTGGTATTGATTTAATTGGTTCAGCCAATTCTATTTACTGGTTGCCATTTGGAGCGACTGTGGCGGTCGTCGTCAATAGTTTGCTTTTACAGATTAATTATCCGGCAGCCAAACAATTGCGTTTGACCAGTTTAGCCGGTAGCTTGGCAGTTTTGATTTTGATTAATTTAGCTTTAGCCAGTTTGCTTCTAATTAATTTTTGTTAAGTGCTATATGTTTGATTTTTACATTATCCGTACCCTGTTATTAGCTGCCGGAGCTTTTATTTTTACTATAGCCTGGACGCCGTTGCTGACTAATTTTTTATACCGCCATAAGTTGGGTAAGAAAATTCGTAATAGCGGCGCAACGCCAATTTTTTCGCAACTGCACGCCGCTAAGAGCGGTACGCCGACCATGGGCGGACTGTTAATTTGGGTAACCACCTTAGTGATGGCGCTTGGATTATTTTTGGTTAATAAATTATGGCCTGGATCATGGCTAGGGCAACTCAGCTTTTTAAGCCGCAGCCAAACTTATTTGCCGCTAGGAATATTGGTTGCTTCAGCACTGATTGGCTTGTTTGATGATTGGTTGGATGTTCGTGGCCGTGGCACTAAAGGTGGTGGCGGGCTAAGCTTGCGTTCCAGACTGCTTGTTTATGCGATCATTGCTTTGATTGGCGCCCTCTGGTTTTATTTTAAGTTAGATTGGGACATTTTTCATATACCCTTTCTGGGTAATTTTTCTTTAGGTTGGTGGTATATTCCGGTTTTTATTTTTGTCATTATCGGGACGGCTTTTTCAGTTAACGAAACTGATGGTTTAGATGGACTAGCCGGCGGAACGCTGCTGTCTAGTTTTATGATTTACGGCGCCATTACTTTTTTAATTGGCCGCTATGATTTAACCGCTTTATGTGCGGTTATTAGCGGCGCGTTATTGGCCTTTTTATGGTTCAATATTAACCCGGCTCGTTTTTATATGGGCGATACTGGTTCAATGAGCCTTGGTATTACTTTAGGGGTGATTGCCATGCTAACGAATACGGCGTTAATTTTACCAGTTATCGGCTTGGTATTTGTTGTTGAAACTCTGTCGGTAATTATTCAGGTATTGTCCAAAAAATTGCGTCATGGCCGCAAAGTTTTTTTATCAGCGCCGATTCATCATCATTTTGAAGCTAAAGGATGGACTGAGCCTAAGATTGTTATGCGTTTTTGGGTAATTGCTGCGGTTAGTGGAGCGCTTGGTGTTTGTATATTCTTACTTGATCATACTATTTAATTTACATGAAATCGGTAGTTATTAAGAAAAAAACCACAATTGCCGAAAAGCGGTCGACTGCTCAACCGATAGCTAGAGTTACCCGTCAGCCGTTAGATCGTTTTTTATTAATTACTGTTGTTTTATTGTGCGCTATTGGTCTGTTTTGTTTAGCTAGCTCTTCGTCGGTAGTAGCTTATACCCGTTATGGTGATACCTATTTTTGGTTAAAGAAACAGGTGCTGTCAATGCTAATCGGTGCCGCTGGATTTTATCTGTTCAGTTTGATTGATTATCGGAAATGGCAGAAGCTGGGCGGCTTAATGCTCATTATTGCGGTCGGTTTTTTATTAACTCTTTTTACGCCGTTAGCTCATGAACAAGCTGGCACGACAGCCTGGCTGAATATTTTTGGTTTTTCTTTACAGCCATCGGAATTTGTTAAGTTATTCCTAATCCTTTATTTATCGGCTTTGATGGCTAAATTAGGGTCTAGTGTTAATCCCGAGGAGAAGCAGCGTCTTAATTGGTTTTTTTGGCTTGTTTTGGTGATAATCGGTGGGCTGATTCTAGCTCAGCCTGACTTAGGCACATTATTAATTATGGTGGCTACCAGTATAGTGATTTATTTATTGGGTGGTGGCAGTTGGAAATTGGTTGGTCAACTAACGGCTGTTGGGATTATTGCTCTGGTTGCTGTTGTTTTTATTCGCGGTGGTTACCAAAAGGATCGTTTTTTATGTGTCTTAAAGCCTGGTTATAGTCCGGATAAGAGTTGTTATCAGGTTAATCAATCGTTAATTGCTATCGGCTCCGGTGGTTTTTGGGGGCGCGGATTGGGCGAGAGCCGACAAAAATATTTATATTTGCCGGAAGTGCAAAATGATTTTATTTTTCCGATTATTGCTGAAGAATTGGGTTGGTGGTTTTCAGTCTTTTTAGTATTGCTTTATTTCGCTTTATTTTATCGGGGCTTCCAGTTAGCTAAAGCGGCTCCTGATTTATATGGTCAAATATTAGCTGGTGGTATTGTTAGCGGGATAATGATTCAGGTTTTTATTAACCTTGGCGGTACTATAAATTTATTTCCAATGACTGGCGTGCCTTTGCCGCTGATTAGTTATGGCGGGTCATCATTAATGTCTTTATTATTTGGTTTAGGGATATTAGCTAATATTTCTCGACAAGTTCGTCTGCCAGACAATTTACCTAAGTTATGATCAAAACTCGATCAAATAAAAAGATAATTTTATTAACTGGTGGTGGTACAGCCGGCTCGGTTATACCGCTCTTAGCTATAGCTAAGGTTTTACGAGATTACAAGTCAGATTGCCATTTTATTTGGTTGGGAACAAATCGGGGACCGGAACGCCAGCTGGTTGAAGAAGCGGGTATCAAATTCCAGCCGATTAGCGCCGGCAAGTTGCGCCGCTATTGGTCCTGGCAAAATATTTTAGACATCGGTCGATTAATTATTGGTTTTTTGCAAGCCAATTATTTTTTGAATCGGATTCGTCCGGATCTGATTTTAAGCGCCGGCAGTTTTGTCAGCGTGCCGATTGCTTGGGCAGCTAAATTTTATGGTATCCCAGTGATTATTGAACAATTGGATTATCGTCCCGGGTTGGCTAATAAATTAATGGCGCCACTGGCTAAAAAAATATTAGTGACTTTTGCTAAGTCCGGCCGTGATTATGGTCGCAAAGCTGTTTGGTTGGGGGCGCCGATTCGTCCGGATATTTTGCAAACAGTCGGCGACAACCCGAGCTTGCTGTGGCCGTTTAACGGTCAGCGGTCGATTATTTTGATTGTTGGCGGCGGGACCGGGGCGGCAGGTATTAATAATTTAGTGGTTCAGCAATTATCCGGCTTAACTGAATTAGCCGATATTATTCACTTAACTGGTCGTGGTAAGTTAGGCGCCAAGCCGCAAGAGCATTATCAACCGCTCGACTTTTTAAACCAAGCAGCGATGATGGCTGCTTATCAAGCTGCTGATATCGTTGTCGCTCGAGCTGGTTTAGGCACTTTAATTGAGTTAGCCGCTCTTAAAAAAGTTAGTTTGATTATACCTATGCCAGCTTCCCACCAATTGGATAATGCCCAAGCCATTAAGGAAGCTGGCGCGGCCATTGTTGTTCCAGAAAAAGATTTGGTTGACGGTCAGCTGGTTCGTCAACTTAAACAATTATTAGCGGATAAACAAAAACAGGTTGATTTAATAAATAATTGGCCAAAGGCTATCAAAATAGCCAGCCAGTCAGAGATTATTCAGGTTTTTCAAGAATATTTATAATATGGACTGGCTAGCGATTAAACATATTTATTGTATCGGTATCAAGGGGGTTGGCATGACGATGTTGGCCCAATTTTTACAGAGCCGCGGCTACCAGATAACGGGTAGTGATGTAGCCGAGAGTTTTATGACCGATCAGATTTTAGCTGATCATAATATTATTGTTCGAACCGGGTTTCAATTTAACGAACAACTTAATTCAGCCGACTTGGTTATTTATTCTACGGCCTATAATCAAGATAATCCGGAAGTCGCCTGGGCGCTGGATAACCGGCCGACTTTGACTTATGCTGAAGCCCTAGGCGATGTTTTTAATCAATATTATGGTATTGCCGTGGCTGGTTCCCATGGCAAGACTACGGTTTCCGCTTGGTTGGGCTTTACCCTGTGGCAAGGTGGTTTAAAACCAAATGTCTTGGTCGGTTCACGGGTGCCACAATTTAACGGGGCTAGTTTATTAGGAAGCTCGTCGTTAATGGTGATTGAGGCTGATGAATACCAAAATAAATTGCGTTATTTCCAACCAAAAATGGTGGTGCTCAATAATATTGATTATGATCATGCTGATTTTTATCCAACCCCGGCCGACTATCAGCAAGCTTTTATTGATTTTCTAGCTAAAATACCAACTGACGGTTATTTAATTGCCAACTATGACGATCCGTTAATTCGTCGCTTGGCGCCGGTTCATTGCCGCGGCCGGATTATTAGCTATGCCTTAGATAATGCCGCCGATTATTTGGCCTATGATCTTAAAGCAGTCAATGGTCGGCAGTATTTTAAGGTTAAAATGGGTATTGATTTAGACGATATAGCTGAGGAAGATGAAAAATTGAGTAAATTAGCGGTTAGTAATGCTGGCAATCTGGGTGATTTCAGTACCAGTTTGCCCGGCCGTCATAATATCAGCAATGCTTTAGCGGTGTTGGCGGCTAGCGTGGAGCTAGGTTTGCAACTATATAAAATTCGTGAGGGAATCGCTGAATTTATTGGTACTGCTCGGCGCTTAGAAGTTTTAGGTCAGTTTCAAGGCGCCACCATTATTGATGATTATGCTCACCATCCGACTGAAATTAAGGCTAGCCTAGCGGCTTTGCGCCAGCAATACCCTGATTTTAAACTAAGAGTTTTTTTTCATCCGCACACATTTAGCCGTACTCTGGCTTTATTAGATGGTTTTGTTAATAGTTTTAATGAGGCTGATGAAGTTGGTATTCTCAAAATTTATGGTTCAGCCCGTGAAGAAGCTGGCGGTATTTCCGGCCAAGAATTAGCCCAGCGAATTACGGTTAATCGCGCTAAAGCGGGGTTGAAAGACGAGGTCAGTTATTTTGAGGACATGGCCAGACTGGATGCGTATTTGCGTCAATCGGCGAAAAGCGGCGAAGTCATTGTCTTAATGGGGGCTGGCGATATTTTTCGGATTGGCCAGCAACTTTTAGTTAAATAAATTTAAAATATGAAACAGCGACCAGTATTTATTCAAGAAAATGTCCGACTAGCACCACTAACGACTTATCAGATTGGCGGACCGGCTCAATTTTTGGCCAAAATTAATTCTTTAGAAGAATTAACTTCGGCAATTGATTGGGCGACAGAAGACCATTGGCCAATTTATTTTTTAGGCGGTGGTAGTAATTTATTGATCAGTGATCAAGGAGTGGCTGGTCTTGTTATTACTTTAACGGAGCCAGAGCCAATCTTTACTGATAAAATAGTGGAAGTGGGAGCTGGTCATAGCTTGTCTAAACTGGTTACAGCTTGTATTGATCATGGATTAGCCGGTTTGGAGTGGGCTGCGGGTATTCCCGGCCAGGTTGGCGGCGCAGTCCGTGGTAATGCCGGCGCTTTTGGCGGTTGGTTGGCCGATCGAGTTATTGAAGTAGTGGCTTATAATATTAAATCTAAGCAGATTGAAGTCATCTCAGCTCAAGATTGCCAATATGCTTATCGACATAGTATTTTTAAAGATCGTGCTGAGCTATTGATTTGGTCAGTTAAATTAGCTTTAGAAATTGGTAATCAGGCTGAGCTGCAGAAAATAGCCGATGAGCATCGGTCTTATCGACGCCAACGCCATCCGTTATTACCAAGCGCCGGCTGCGTTTTTAAAAATCCGGCCGTTGATGAGGTGGCTAGGTTGGCCCCGAAATTATTACAGGCAGCTCAGTCAGTGGGAGCGGTTAGTCGCGGTGAAGTGTCAGCTGGGTTTATTATTAGTCAGGCCGGATTGGCTGGCTATTCAATTGGTCCAGCTCAAATCAGTCGGCAGCACTCTAATTTTTTGGTTAATAACGGCGGAGCGACGGCTGAACAAATGCGTCAATTGATTGAATATGTCAAAACCGAGATCAGGCATCAGTATAATTTAGAATTTATTCCCGAGGTGGCTTTGTGGCCTTGATATCAGTTGATTTTTTAATGGTATTTGCTATACTAAACTCAGGCTTTTGGCCTGAGTTTTTCTATCTATTTTTGATTTTTCATGTTTATTAATCGCATCGCTATTGATTTGGGAACAACCTATACTTTAGTTCATCTGCCCAAGAAAGGTGTTATTGTTAATGAGCCTAGCGTGGTGGCTGTTTCCATGACTGATAAAAAGATTTTGGCCGTTGGTGATGAGGCCAAGGATATGGTTGGTCGCACGCCGGATACGATTATTGCCATTAAGCCGCTCAAAGACGGCGTTATTGCTGATTATCATACAACCGAGGTCATGATTCGTTATTTTATTAATAAGGCCTTAGGCGGTATTCGTTTGTTTCGGCCGGAAGTAATGGTGGCTGTGCCGGCCGGTATTACTTCAACTGAGCGTCGGGCTGTTATTGATGCCACTTTAGGCGCTGGAGCCAAGGCTGCCTATCTGATTAAAGAACCAGTCGCGGCGGCTATTGGTGCCGGCATTCCGGTTGGTTCAGCCTCCGGGCACATGATTATTGATATCGGCGGTGGCACGGCTGAAATGGCTGTTATTTCTTTGGGCGGAGTAGTGACTGCCACCTCGGTACGGGTTGGTGGCAATAAGATTGATTTGGCCATTATTGAATATATTCGTCGAAAATATAATTTGGCTATTGGCGAGCGGACAGCCGAAGAAATTAAGATCGGTGTCGGCAGCGCGCTTTATTTGACTGATAAATTATCTATTAATATCAAAGGGCGGGATATTTTAACCGGTTTGCCGAAAACTGTTACTGTTACTTCCGATGATGTTACCGAGGCAATCCAGCATGAGTTAGAAGCGATTATTGGGGCGGCCAAAAATATCCTACGTGAAACTCCGCCTGAATTAGCCTCGGATATTATGGAAAAAGGTATTGTTTTAAGCGGTGGTACAGCTTTATTATGCAATTTAGATCAATTGATTGCCCGAACAACCGATGTGCCGGTATTTATAGCTGATGATCCGCGAACTTGCGTGGTTAAGGGAACCGGTATTGCTTTAGAGAATCTGGATAGCTATAAGCGTTCAATTTTTGCCACGCGGTAAATATATGGTAATTGGTATTGATGCTTCCAGGGCCAATCGGCCGAATAAAACTGGTACTGAATGGTATTCTTATCATTTAATTAAGCAATTGGCGGCTATTGATCGGCATAATCACTATATTCTTTACTCTAATAAGCCATTAGAGCCAGGCTTAGCTGAGTTGTGCCAGCAGTATTCTAATTTTAAATCCAAGGTGCTCAATTGGCCTTTTAGCCGATTCTGGACATTGGGTCGTTTAACTTTAGAGATGATTGTTCGTCCGCCTGATGTTTTGTTTGTGCCAGCGCATGTTTTACCATTACTATCTAGGGCTAAGTTGGTGAATACTATTCACGATGTTGGTTTTATGGCGTTTCCCAATCTTTATGGCCGCCACGCTGCTCGTTATCTGCGCTGGTCAACTAAGTGGGCGCTAGCCAAGGCCCAGCGGCTGATTGCTATTTCCGAATTTACTAAGCAGGAGATTCAACGTTATTTTTCGGCCGATTGGTCCAAAATTAAGGTCGTTTATAATGGTTACGATAGCAGCTTTTATAAGCCAGAGAGCGAGCCTAATCACGATCAACGCATTCTAGCCGATTATAATATTGAACAGCCTTATTTATTATATATCGGACGGCTGGAGAATAAAAAAAATATGGTCGGTCTGCTCAATGGCTTTCGTCAATATTGCCAAGACCAACCGCGGAGTCGGCTTAAATTAGTTTTAGCCGGTCAGCGTAGTGCTGATTTTGCTCAAGTTAGCAATTTGCTGAGCGATCCGATTTTAGCGAAGCGTTGTGTGGAGTTGGGTTGGACACCAATGACGGCTTTACCCAGTTTGTTGCGCCAAGCGCAAGCTTTTGTTTTTCCGTCTTGGTATGAAGGTTTTGGTATGCCTATTTTAGAAGCGATGGCCTCAGGCACACCGGTCTTATCGTCTAATACCGGTTCTTTGCCAGAAATTGGCGGCGAGGCGGTTTTATATTTTGATCCGGCTAATCCGGTTGATTTAGCCGCCAAGATTGAAGTAGTTATTAAAAATAATGATTTACGTCAGCGTTTAATTAAAGCTGGTTTGAAGCGGGCGGCTGGTTTTAGCTGGACTAAGACCGCTCAAGCAACTTTAAAAATTTTACAAGAAGCTCATGCAGCTCAATAAATATTCAAAAAATTTTTATATTTGGGGTGGGTTAATCTTGAGTTGGCTGGCTTTGATTGTTCAGCCAGCGATGGCCAGCGATAGTTATGTGGCAGCCGATATTTATCGGGCGGCTTTAGCGCCGTCAGATAGCTATTATAGCAATCAGTGGTATTTACAAAAGATTAAGGCGCAAATAGCCTGGGAAGAGCGGCGAGAGAGCCCGGATATTGTTATTGCCATTATTGATTCTGGTGTTCAAATTAATCATCCTGATCTAAAAGATAATATTTGGCGCAATAGCCGCGAGATCCCCAATAATCATAAAGATGATGACGGCAACGGTTTCATTGACGATGTTAACGGCTGGGATTTTGTTAATAATTCTGCCGATCCTAATCCCAAATTTGCCGCTAATTTTACCGAGGATGGTGTTTTTCATGGCACAATTGTCGCCGGTGTGGCTGCGGCGGCCGGCAATAATGCGGCTGGCGTAGCTGGCGTTACTTGGCGAGCGCAAATCATGCCGCTAAAAGCCTTGGATGATCAAGGAGTCGGCAGTACTTTTAGGATAATTCAAGCCATTGATTACGCTATTAATAATGGAGCGGATATTATTAATTTAAGTTTTGTTGGTTATGGTTATAGCCAGAGCTTAGCGGAAGCGATTGAACGGGCATACCGAGCCGGGGTAATTGTAGTAGCCGCGGCCGGCAATGAAGAATCGGGCGGCTATGGTCATTCATTGGATAAATTGCCGATGTATCCAGCCTGTCATGATGGCGATAAAAATATGGTTATCGGCGTGGCTTCAACTGATGCTTTAGATCAGAAAACTAATTTTTCCAGCTATGGATCGCGCTGCGTTGACATTGCCGCGCCCGGGGTCAGTATTTATAGTACAGTGGTTTATGCTCCTAATCAACAGATTGATGGCCAGCCGTTGGATAAATATTATGATGGATACTGGTCTGGAACATCGGTTTCCGTGCCGATGGTTAGCGGCGCGCTGGCCTTAATTATGCAGCAAAATCCTAGTCTCAAACGGGATGAGCTAATCAAAGTATTGCTCAATAACGCTGACGACATTACTCGCCTTAATATGAATTATTTAGGCCAACTAGGCCGCGGCCGGTTAAATGTCGCTTCGGCCATCAACGATGCTTCGTTACAGTTAGTTAATCAGGTTAATCGAATTTTGGTAGCTCCAGCTTCTTCCAGTAGTCAGCCGATTCGTATTTTGGATGCTACCGGTAAAGCTTTAGCTGAATTTTATGCTTTTGGTGTTAAATTTCCTTATGGCCTTAGGGTAGCCAGCGGCGATTTAGATAATGATGGATCACCAGAGATAGTTGTCGTTCCTGATAAAGGCGGTCAGTCAGCGGTTAAAATTTTTAATTATAAAGGCAAGCTAGTCGGTCAATTTATTGCTTGGCGCAAAGATTTTACCGCCGGTCTCAGGGTAGCAGTTGGCAATATTGATAGTGATAAAGCTGGCGAAATAATCGTGGCTACTGGCAGCGGCGCCAAGAATGAAGTTAAAGTTTTTACGGCTCAAGGTGTTTTAAAAACCAAATTTCGCCCTTATAATCAAAATTTTACCGGCGGTGTCAGTTTAGCTGTTGGCGATATTGATGGCGATAATGTTGATGAAATTATTACCGGTGCCGGACCGGGTGGCGGTCCGCATGTGCGAATTTTTAGTGGTTCCGGCCAGTTGAAAGGTGAGTTTATGGCTTATGAGAGTAATTTTCGTGGCGGTATCCAAGTAGCGGCCGGTAATCTGAATTATGGGGCTAAAGCTAATCAGGATGAAATTATTGTTTCGTCTGGAGCTGGCCGCCAACCGCAAGTTCGCATTTTTAGCGCTAAGGGTCAATTATTGTCCAGTTTTTTGGCTTTTAATGATAAATTTCGCCAAGGTTTCAGCGTCGCTTTAAGCGATATTGATAATAACGGTTTGCCGGATATTGTGACTTCGGCCGGACCGGGTGGCGGTCCGCATGTGCGGATTTTTGATGCTTTCGGTGATTTGCGGCAATCATGGTATGTCTATAATCAGGCCTATGATGGTGGAGTTAATGCTGCCGCGCTTAATTTAAATAAGCAATATTTTAACTAAATAAATTTATGTTAGTCCAAAAGATTTTTGACAAGAAGAATGTTTTAGTAACTGGCGGCGCTGGTTTTATTGGGTCTCATTTATGCGATGAGTTGATTAAAGCCAATAAAGTTATTTGCGTAGATAATTTTACCAGCGGCAACGAGCGGAATATTGATCATCTCTTATCTAATCCTGATTTTATATTTATTCGTCATGACATGACCGAGCCTTTAGATTTACTGGCTCTTCCAGAATTGGAGCGGTTTAAAATTAAATTTCAGGGTATTCAAGAGATTTATAATTTAGCCTGTCCGATGTCGCCGGTTGACTTTATGGCCAATCGCTTAGCTAATTTGTTGGCTAATTCAACAGCCGTCTTCCAGGTTTTAGAGATGGCTCGTCAATATCAAGCTAAGTTGCTGCACTTTTCGTCATCAGTGGTTTATGGCAGTCGCGAACAGCACAATGGTTCTAAGGTGTCCGAAAATGAGTTGGGTATTATTGATCAGCTATCTGATCGAGCGTGTTATGATGAAGGTAAGCGGTTTGCTGAAACAATGGTCAACACTTATCGGCAGTTTCATGGTATCAATGCTAAAATTATTCGCTTATTCCGGATTTATGGTCCGCGCTTGCCGATCAATCAGGGGCACATGATACCAGATTTTATTATTAACGCTCTAGACAATAAGGATTTGGTAATTAACGGTGATGAGAAATTTTCGTCTTCGTTGTGCTATGTGTCTGATGCGGTTGATGGTGTTATCAAGCTGATGCAGAGTGATTTGCCAGGGCCAGTCAATATCGGTTCGGAAATGGATATCAACATCACTGATGTGGCCAAGAAGATTATTGAAAAAACTGGCAGCCAATCCAAAATTAGTTATAACGACAGTTTGTTATTCATGAGCAAACTCAATTTGCCAAACACTCGCTTGGCTCGTGAACAGCTCGGCTGGATGCCGGTGGCCAGTTTGGATCACGGATTAGATAAAACGATTGAAGATTTACGTTCGAGCAAGGCAATTAAGCATTTACCAACTGATTGGTAATTATGAAGGTAATTTGCGTTATACCGGCCTGGAATGAAGCCAAGACTATTAGCCAAGTGGTGGCCGATGTCCGATCTCAAGTGGATGAGGTTGTGGTTGTCGATGATGGCTCCAGCGACGGGACAGTTGATTTAGCGGTGGCCGCTGGAGCTACAGTATTGTTGCATCCAATTAATCGCGGCCAGGGGGCGGCATTAAGAACTGGAACACAATATGCTTTAGACAATGGAGCCGATATTATTATTCATTTTGATGCTGACGGCCAATTTGTTGCTTCCGAAATAACCGAAATGACTGCTCCCATTATTAGCGGTTTGGCTGAGGCCGTTTTTGGTTCGCGATTTTTGGGTAAAGAGCACAATTTGCCGCCGTTCAAGAAAAGAGTTTTATTACCGCTAGCTCGGTTGTTTAATTGGTTTTTTCTTGGCGTTAGATTTAATGATCCACAAAATGGTTTTCGAGCCCTTTCGGCTGACGCTGCCCAACGAATTAATTGGCAGCAAGATAGAATGGCTCACTGTTCAGAGATTTTGTGGTTAACCCGTCTAACCGGTATCAAGTATCAGGAGGTTGGGGTAACTGTTCATTATAGTCATTTTGGTCAGCAGATGTCAGGTGGTTGGCGAATTATTAGCGATTTATTTTTAGGACGTTTTCTTAAATAGTAATTATATGTTGCAAAGAATATTAGCCTTGGCGGTGATTGCTTTCTTCTTAGCTAAATTGTTCTGGCAGCAGCGCCAGCGCAAAATGGCTTGGACAGAATTCTGCTTTTGGCTTATTTTTTGGCTAGCATCAGCGATTGCCATTATTTTTCTTAATCAAATTGATCGCTTGGTGGCCAACCTAGGATTTTCCAGCAGCGGCATTGATGTTTTATTATATAGCGGCTTGGCTGTTTGCTTATATTTTATTTTTCGCTTACGTTTGCGTCTTGAAAAAATGGATCGCCAGTTAACCAAAATTACTAGTTCAATCGCTCGCCAGCAGCCGCGATCTAAAGATATTAATAATACCGATAGGGGGTAATTAACAATTATGAGAATCGTCCATCTGGTTTGCACTTTTCCGCCTTATCGAGGCGGTATGGGTAGCAGCGTCCAACAGATGGTCGGTGAATTGGTGGCTAGCAATCAGGCGTATCAGGTAGCAGTCGTTTGTCCTGATTATGGCCAATGCCAAAATAATACTAATCAACAATGGGCTGGCTATCAGATTATTCGATTGGCCAGCTGGTTGAGTGTTGGTAATGCTGCAATCTTGAAGGGTTTGAGCCAGATTTGGCGCTCAGCCGACATTGTTCATTTGCATTATCCGTTTTATGGCACCGATGGCCTTGTTTGGTGGTTAAAAAAGAAATATCCTAAAACCAAACTAATAATTCATTATCACATGGATCCGCAAGCTGGCGGATGGCGCGGCTGGTTTTTTAAATTTTTTCGAAAATTGTTTTTAGCTCGGCTATTAAAACAGGCTGAAGCGATTACTTGCGCCTCGTTAGATTATTGGCAATCATCGGCGGCTGGTCGGTTGAAGTTAAAATTGGCTGACAAACTGTTGGCGGTACCTTTTCGGGTAGATACTGAGCGTTTTCAGCCGCGGCCCAAAGATCAACAATTAGTGGATAAACTTAGTTTGAATAATCAGCGCCCAACTATCTTAATGGTTGGCGGTTTAGATAAAGCCCATTATTTTAAAGGAGTCGATGTTTTTCTAAAGTCTTTAGCCAGTTTAAAACAAGTCAATTCCAAATTAGATTTTCAAGCCGTTATCGTCGGTGACGGCGACTTGAAAAAAGGCTATCAGGCTATGGCTGAAAGATTGGGGTTGGCTGATCGGGTCCGTTTTACCGGCGCGGTTAGCTCACAGCAATTGCCGGCTATGTATAATCTTGCTGATTTATTTGTCTTACCGTCAATTAATCGTTGTGAGGCTTTTGGTATTGTTCTCTTAGAGGCGATGGCTAGCGGCTTGCCTTGTTTGGCTGCCAATTTACCGGGAGTCAGACAGGTAATTGCTCCCGGTGTTAACGGTCAATTGATTAAGCCGGCGGATTGGATTGATTTGGCTGAGAAGATTGCTAGTCTTCTCAGTGACCAATCACAGCTTCGCGCTATGGCGATTGCCAGTCGTCAACGAGCTGAACAGAATTTCTCTCTAGGCCGCCCCAGTGAACTCAATGATATTTATCAACGACTGGTTGCTTTATGAAAATTATTTTAGCCAACAATACTTTTTATCCTTATCAGCGTGGCGGCGCCGAGGCGATTGTCCGACGCTTGGCTGAAGATTGGTCGGCTGCCGGTCATCAGGTTATGGTTGTAGCTTTGCGGCCAATAAAGAGCCGGAAGGATAATCTTAAGTATACACCCCAGGGGTATAAAATAAATTATTGGCCGAGCCGTTACTATGATTTAGAGAACTATTCTTGTTGGCGTAAACTGTGGTGGCATCTACCGGATTGGTTGGGGATCCGCTATCTTACTAAATGGCTAAAAATTTTGCGAAGCTTTCAACCTGATTTAGTGGTGGCTAATAATTTAACTGGACTTGGTTTCAGTTTGCATTTTTGTTGCCAGCGGCTAGGGATTGCCAGCGCGCAGATTTTCCATGATGTTCAATATTTATTACCAAGCGGCTTGCTGGTAATTGGGCGAGAACAAGCTCTCAAATCATGGTCAGCTAGAATCTATCAGGTTATTACTGCTTTTTGGTTGGCCCCAGCCCGACTATTAATTAGTCCGTCTCAGTGGTTAATGACTTGCCATCGTCAAGTCGGCTGGTTAGCTCGGGCTCGTTGGCAGCAGTTGCCTAATCCGATAAATGTTCGTCTAGCGGCGGAATATCGTTTACCGGATAATTTAAGACGAGCGATTTTTGTTGGTCAACTATCAGAGGCGAAAGGAATATTGTGGTTAGCTGATCAATGGGCTGATTTTAATCGTCAGCTAGCAGCGCTTGGATTTAATGAGGTTGACCTATTAGTGGCTGGTGACGGTCCGCTTAGCGATCATTTACGACTATTAGCTGGTCAGGATCGGCGATTAATTTTATTAGGTCATTTGACTAGCAGCCAAGTAGCGGAACAATTAGCCTCGGCCGATGTTTTATTGTCGCCATCTTTTTGTTATGAAAATTGGCCGACGGTTTTATTGGAATCAGCCGCGGCCGGCTGTCTGGCTATTTCCAGTAGCCATGGCGGTGGTGGCGAACTGGCTGATAACTTAGGTTATTTAACCTTTAAGGCCGGTGATTTTAATAGCCTATTGGATGTTTGGCGGCAGCTAGCAATTACGGCAGCTAAAATAAAATCTTGGCCGGCTAACAATTTGAATATGATTGATAGCAATGATTATCTGCAGAAAATAATATCAGCTACAAAAAATTTAGATTAATATCTAAATGTTTTTGGTAATTATTCAGAAAATTGATAGCTAAAAACAAGTATTTGTCCATTAGCTAAACTGTGCCTAGCATCAGCCTCCATAGTCGCTTCTTGAGCTATTTTTTCAAAGCCATACCAATAACTATTTAAAACCAAATAGGCTTGTTTAACGCCAGCTAATTCGGCGGCCTCTTTAATAGTAGAACGTTGAGGGTAGTCATCAACCATTTTTAGATAATAGCCATATAATTGGCCAGATGTTGGTATCGGGTAATAGAATAAATTATTAGCTAGATAGCGATTATGGCGACCGGGGTAAAAGCCGTATTCACCCAATGCGGCAGCTCCGACTTGTTGATTGGCTAAAACAATATAATCACTTGGGGCATTATTTTCTATCCAGCGGATAGCCAATAAATCGGCAGCGCTAACCGATAATCCTTTCGCATTAGAATAATTGTCCACTCGCGGATAAGTCAGATAGAGACCAAAAGTCACAGCAGTCGCCAAAGCGATTATAATCGGCCAATTTAACCAGCGATCTTTAGAACTAATCCAGCGGTTAAGCCATTGCCAGCTAGCCAGTAGAATGGCCGGCAGATTAATAATTAGGGCCAGCCATAAAAAACGTTGCAGATAGTTATAGCGCTCATAATCAATGACAAAATTAAAAGAAATTAGACTAGTTAAAACTGCACCAATCAATAAGGATTGGTTGAGTGGTCGAATAATTCTTGTCCAAACAAGTGGTTGCCGACGCCAAGCCAGCCAGCCAGCTATAATTAGCAGAATTAAGAGTAGCGGTTGCCAAGCTTGATAGCTATAAATCAGATTCAGCCACCAGACTTCTTGATTGGGCCAGAGATGGTGGCAATTAAAAATTGTGGCTAACCAACCTAACAGTTTTTTTATCGGTGGCCAAGTTAGCCGCCAATTAGCGGTTTGCTGCCAGCTGGCATACCATAATGATAGCGGTAGAGCGATAGCTGTTAAGCTGCCTGCTAGCCAGCGGCTGATAGTTGCCTTGGTGCCGGAAAAGTTTTTTAAACTAGCTAGAGCGGCTGTTGTTAAGGCCAGCCAGCCAGCTAACGGCTGGCAAACTAAACTAGCCAAGGCCGATGACCAGAGTAGCGGCTGATTAATTTGATTCATCGTGGCGCTTACAACGGTAATGATTAAAAAAAAGTAAGCGCAATTCTGCGGTGTGGTAACAATGAAGATTGGCCAACTAATCATTGGCCAAAGCCAAAGCACTAATCGTCCAGCCGACTGGTTAAATTGGCGATTTTTAAACCAAACGCTAATTAACCAGGGGATAAAGATGGCGATTAATCCGCTCAATAAGAATCGTTCCACTTGGTCAATCGGTAATTTGGTTAAACGATGAAGACTAATAACTAGAGCATATTGCCCAAGATAATATGGGGTTTTTGGCGTGATTTGGCCTTGAGCGATAATTGTTTTTTCAGTGGCTTGATGGACAAACGGATCAAAACCAAAGGCTGAAAAATAAATCAGGCTAGCTAGGCTATAAGTTAGTAGCCACCAAACGGCAATGGTGGCTAGAGAGATTTGTCGGCCGGACTTAATTAGCCATAAGCCGATAGCAGCCAGCAACCAATAAGCCAGCCAAAAAGGCCAACCAATTTCGGTCCAAGGCGATTGCAGGGCATTTAGGCTCTGCTGTTTGGATAAATAAAATAAGAGGCCGACTATAATAATTAGCAGTGGCCAGCTGGTCCAATTTATTCGATTATTAGTCGAGGCTTTTTCTTTGCTTTGCCGTCGTTTTCGGTATATAATACAATAGGTTATTCCGGTTAAAAACCAGGCGGTTATTTGGCCGAACCAATTTAATTGATATAGCCAATAAATTAGCGCTCCGAATAGACTGACTAGACTGGTAATCAGCAAAGCGTCGTCGGGCCATTTAAAATTTCTTAATAATTTCATGTTCCGTTTACCAAAGATCAATAATTTAATGATTTTTACTGGAGCCTATCTGATTATTGTTGGTAGTCTTTTTTTTACTGCCACTAGCGCTTATCAATATTGTATCCAGCGCCCCGATTTTGTCAAATGGTCTTCGCCGGACGAGACGGCCAATTATTATATCAGCAAACTTTATGCTGAGCATCGGCGGCTAACTACTGATAATCAGCTGGATTGGCCGGCGGCGGAGATTGTTCACCCCAGGAGTTTCAAGGCGCCCTATGGAATTATGATGCCAATGAGTTTTTTGGGTTTGCCATTATTATATGGATTTTTGGCGAGAATTATTTCAGTTGGTATTTTACCGTATTTGACACCGTTTTTTGGAGTATTAGGATTGTGGCTATTTTTTGGCTTAACTAGACGATTATTTAATTCTTCAACTGCTATTGTGGCCACCACATTGGCAGCGGCTTTTCCAGTTTATCTGTATTACAGCTCTAGGAGCATGTTTCACAATATTCTGTTTATTGTTGCCGGCTTGGGCGGCTTGTATTGCGGTTTGCGGGCCTTAGAAACAATGCGTCAGGCCCGTCGCCGATTATGCCGCCGCTGGCCGGCTCTAATCTGGTTGGCCGGTTCTGGATTATGTATTGGCTGGTCTTTGGCCACTAGAACATCGGAGTTATTATGGCTGGCTCCGGTTATATTAATATTGGTTATTGTTTATTTCAAAGAAATCGGCTGGTATCGTTGGCTGTGGTGGGGTAGTTGGACTTGGTTGGCAATGTTGCCGGCAATATTTTGGAATTTGTCTTTAAATGGGCATTGGTATGGTGGCGGTTATCCGGCAATGGAACAGTCAGTTAATACCCTTAGCCAAACCGGTTTATCGCTATTAAATTGGCATAATTTATTTAATGGTTCAGTTTTACTAACCAAACTAAAGCTATTAAAGGCAACGATTTTTCATTTTGGCTTTTGGCCACAACAATCATGGATTGTTTTTCGTCATTATGTTGTTGATATGTTTCCATGGTTATTGCCGTTGGCCGCCATTGGAATTGTGTTTTTTATTTTTAGCCGCCGCCAATGGTCCAAGGAAAAATGGCTGTATCTTTTAAATTGGTTAGCTATTTCAGTTTTTTTGGTTATCTATTACGGCAGCTGGAAATTTAATGATAATCCTGACCCCAATAGTTTTACTATCGGTAATTCCTATACCCGTTATTGGCTGCCGATTTATTTGGGGGCTTTGCCTTGGGCAGCTGATGGTTTGCGTCGTTTAATCCGCTTTTTATTCCGCCGTCAAATTGCTAGGACCGTAATTGTGTTATCTGTGTTGGTGATCTGTTTTTATTCAATTAAATTTACAGCGGTTGGTTCAGAAGAGGGTTTAATTTATAGCGGCTATCGGCAGATTGCTGATTACCGCCTATGGTCGGAAATAATATCCAAGACTGAAAGCAATAGTATTATTATAACTCGTTATCATGACAAGCTCTTTTTTCCAGAGCGCCAAGTCGTCGTCGGTTTATTTGATAACGAAGTGATTAATCAGTACTATGCTCAATTAATGGCGACTCGGCCGGTTTATTATTTTAATTTTCGTTTTCCGCCGGAAGCGCTGGAGTATTTAAATAGTCGCCAATTGTTTAAGTATGGTTATATTCTCCAAGAGCTGGGACAATATGATGAATTTGCTCTTTATCAGCTCGTCGGAATTAATCAGTCAGTTAATCAATTGGAAAAATAGTATTATGGTTCAACAACGATCCGGTCAGCGCATTGGTATTGATGCTCGGCTCTACGGTCCATCCGGCAAGGGGCTGGGGCGTTATATTCAAGAAATCACCGATCGGGTAGTTAGTCTTGATAAAGACAATCAATATATTATTTTTTTAAGCCCGCACAGTGTCGGTGATTGCCAGATAAATCAAGAAAACGTTGAAAAGGTTGTTATGACTGAGCGTTGGTATACTTTAGCCGAACAATTAGCTTGGCCGAAGTTGATTCGTCGCCATCGGCTGGACTTACTCCATGTGCCGCATTTTAATGCGCCGTTAATCTGTCCTTGCCGCTTAGTTATCACTATCCATGACTTAATCTTAACCAAATTTCCCAGTCGGCGGGCTAGCACATTGTCGCCAATAGTATATTGGTTGAAAAATTTAGCCTACCGCTTGGTTATTGGCCGGGCGGTTAAGCAGGCCAAGGTTATTCTGACGGTATCGGAATTTACTAAGCGTGACATTATTGAACAGCTGGCGGTTCCGGCATCAAAAATCGTCGTTACTTATAATGGTGTCGCTGATTTTTCTCAACGGCGAGCGGATAAAAAATTAGCTGACAAACAAGTGCTTTTAAGCTATAATATCAAGCAGCCGTATTTGCTTTATGTCGGTAATGCTTATCCGCACAAGAATTTAGAGTGGCTGATTCGGTTATTTAAAATTTGGTCGGTTAATCATCAGGATTTTAGCTTAGTCTTAGTCGGCGGTCATGATTATTTTTATCAACGTTTAGCTAAGCTAGTTGCTAGTCTGTGGAGTGGCCAGACCAAGGCGCCGGTTATTTTGCCGGGCTTTGTGCCAGATGAGCAATTAGCTGTTCTTTATCGTTCGGCGGCGTTATATATTTTTCCGTCACGCTATGAAGGATTTGGTTTGCCAGCACTTGAAGCAATGAGTTATGGTTGTCCAGTCGTTTCTAGCAACAGTTCTTGCTTACCGGAAATTTTTGGCCAAGCGGCAGTTTATTTTGCCGATAATCAAATGGATTCAGCTATAATGGCCATTGACCAGTTATTAAATAATCCTAGCCAGCGTCAGCAGATTGTCCAGCGAGGATTTGAACAGATTAAATTATATAGCTGGGCGACTTGCGCTGAGCAGACATTGGCGATTTATCGTCAATTATTAAAGGGTTAAAAATAAATAGCCATCATGAGTAAAAAATCTTTTTCCAATATTATTTATAAGCAACATGGGCCGAAGCCCTCAGATTTTTTATTGGATTTGCGTCAACAGATAGTTCATCCAGTCGCTTCGGCTAGCCAGCGTCAACGGTCGCGGCGGCCGCGATTAAAAATAAAGCTTAATTGGCATTGGCCAAAATGGCCGCGTTACCGTTTGACTTGGAAATTAAGATTTCCTAAATTGGCTTGGCCCAAAAAACGCCGCCGGACTTGGCGTTTTGGTCGGCCGCAGACATTACGGCCGATATTAAGTTTAGTTGTTGTTTTCTTATTGTTAATTTTGCCATTCAAACTGATTGTTTATCTTCAAGATTTGCGCGGAATGAGAACACGAATCGTCAATGCCTCCAACGATGGGTTGACCGATTTAAAGTCGGCTGGACAATTGTTAGCTAATCGTGATTTTTTATCAGCTAGTCAAAAGTTCAATCAAGCGTCAGACAGTTTTTGGCAAGCTCAGCAAGATTTGCGCGGCGTTCAATCATGGTTGTGGCAATTAGCTTTAGTGGTACCGACCAGTCAGGCGCGTTTAGCGGCCAGCGCCCCATTAATTACTCAGGCCGGTGATTTATCTGGACAATTAGGCAATGATTTAACCACAGTAGCCAAAAATATTACTGCCAATCTAGCTGCTGGTGATTCTATATTATTAGCCCGTCAGTTAAAAATTGATAGCCAGCAGGCCTTAGATCGCAGCCTGGTTTTGAATCAGGTTATTGATAAAATTAATCCAGCTTCACTGCCTCAAGGCTATCGTGATCAGTTAGTGGATTGGCAAGATAAACTCAGATTGCTCAGCGATTCGCTTCGCCAATTGAATTATTGGTCAGGAGTTAGTCTGGATTTATTAGGGGACAAGATGGATCGTCGTTATTTGCTAGTTTTTCAAAATAATGCCGAAGCTAGGGCTAGTGGCGGTTTTGTCGGCAGCTATGCTTTATTGGATATCAGCCGAGGTCGGATTAAAAATCTAGAAATACCCAAGGGGGGTAGTTATGATACCAATGGCAATCTGCGGCGTTTTGTCAATCCGCCCAGTCCATTAAGACTCGTCGATGTTTATTGGAAATTTTGGGATGCTAATTGGTGGCCGGATTGGCCGACATCAGCTCGTCAGTTGGCTTGGTTTTTACAGGAAAGCAACGGGCCGACAGTTGACGGAGTTATTGCTATAACCCCAGATATTGCTGAAGATTTATTACGGCTTACTGGGCCGATTGATTTATCGGCCAGCCACGGGCTAATTATTACGGCCGACAATTTTCGTTTAACTGTTCAAGACAATGTTGAGAGTAAAGTCAGCGGACAGCAGCAGCCGAAAAAAATAATTGGTGATTTAGCGGCTGCTATTTTGGAAAAATTACCGACTGTCTTGGCTGATCAACACCAAGCGATTGAATTGATAAAACTATTATCTCAACGGATTAACACTCGGCATATTCTGTTTTATTTCAACAACCCGGAGATACAAGCCCAATGGCAGCAAACCGGCTGGTCGGGACAGCTTGAACAGCTGGAACCCGGGCAAGATTATTTGCAGGTCGTCAATACCAATATTGCCGGCGGCAAGACTGATCTGCGTATTAGACAGACGATTGAACAGCAGGTGGAAATTCAGACTGATGGCAGCATCATTAATGATGTAACCATTATCCGTGAACATACTGGCGAGAAGCATGAAGGTCTCTATGGCGTTCGTAATGTTAATTGGCTGCGCCTCTATGTACCATTAGGCAGTCAGTTATTGAGCGCCGATGGTTTTAGTCAGCCGGATAGTCAGTTTTTTCAGACCATTGATCCCACGGCTGAAGATTTGCCAGTTCTTAAAAACGGCGAAGGACTAGCCGTTATTGATTCAAACAGCGGCACTTGGAGTTATCAGGAATTGAATCGGACAGTCTTTGCTAACTGGTCAATGGTTGATCCCGGCCAAACAGCTAGACTGCATTTTCGTTATAAGTTGCCCTATAATTTATTAGACGACAATCAGTCCGGTTGGCTGGTTAAAATCAGATCATTTTTAGGATTAGGCCGTTTTGGTCGCTATCGGTTAATGATTGACAATCAGGCTGGACAGCCTCTGTCAACTTGGAAAGTTAATTGGCACTGGCCATTGTCTTGGAAATTATTATGGTCATCGCCGCCAGCTATTGAACCCGATCAATGGCAATTGAATCAGCTGGTTGATCGGCAGACGGTTGGTTTATTGTTTCAAATTAATAATTAAGCGTCTATGACAAGAATACCAAAAAAACCGGCGATAGATTACTTTGAACAAATGATTAAAGTCGGTCAGCCAATCCGTAAGAAAGCTAGCCGTTCTATTGACCGAGCTGAAGCTAAAGAGCAGGAGGTTGATGATAGTCTATTAGAAATTTATCAAAATGATCAAGGACAGATAGTTGATGTCAGTCGTTTTACTGTTCGTCGTCGCCGTTGGTGGGTTAAAGTTTTGTTGTTTATGTTATATAGCCTAATTTTAGTATTGGCTGGTTGGCTGGGCTATAACTATTACACCGGTTATCGAGCCAAGGCTGATCTGCTGACTATCAATATTGAGACCGACAAGAACTTAACCGCTGGCCAAGAGTTTACCTATACTATTAACTATCGTAATAATGGATCGGTGGCCCTAACCGAATTGGAAATTCAAGCGCAATGGCCAAGCAGCTTTATTTTTGTTCAATCCGAACCGCAACCGAGCCGAGCCGATAATGTTTGGCAGATTGGTAATTTGTCAGCTAAAACTGAGGGGAAGATAGTTATTCGCGGTCGGTTAATTAATAAAATCGGCGAGACCAATCAATTAGATGTCAAGACCAGTTTCCGGCCGGTCAATCTTAGTAGTACTTTTACTATAAATAAAGAACATAATATTATTCTTAGTAATGCCGGAGTAGCTGTCGGTTTATCAGCGCCAGACACATTGGCCATTGGTCGTGACAATGAGATCACCATCGCTTATCAGGCTAATTCCGGTGATCAAACTAATAATTTGCAATTGCTAATCAACAATGTTGATTGGGCTGATATTAAGTTAATTGATAATAATGGTCAGACTATTGAGTCGCTGACCAATCAATCTTGGTCCTTAGCGGCGCCTAGTGCCGAGCCGAATAATCTAAAATTAATTATTACCCCCAAGAGCGAAGCTAGCGGTTTGCAGATTTTATCATTAAGACTGGAGACGGCCGTTAATGATCGTCACTATTTAATTGATAGCCGTGATCTTGATTTTCAATTAATTAATAGCAAATTGAATTTATTATTAAAGATTAATGATAGCAACGCTGATAGTGGAGTAACCGCTGGACAGGTGCTCAACTATCAGTTAAGTTATGCCAATCAAGGCGATAGCACGCTTAAAGATGTCCGCTTAGTCGCCTCTTTACAAGGCAATTGGTTAGATTGGTCGTCATTGAAAGATAAGGAACAAGGACAAGTTAGCGGGCAAACGATTATTTGGAGTAAAAAAGAATTGCCGGAACTCGCGCTATTAAAGCCAGGCACCAGCGGAACTATTAATTTTTCTATTAAACTTAAAGATTGGGATAATGGTAATAAAGCCGATAGCGGCCAGATTACTAGTTATACTTATTATCAGGTCGGTGAAGACAATTTATTATCAAAGCCGAGCGATAATCAAAAAAGTAATACCATTATCAATCAGTTAAATAGTGATTTTAGTTTTCAAGAAACAGTGGTGTATTTCAATGAAGATAATATTGCTGTCGGGTCAGGGCCCTTGCCGTTAGTGGTCGGTGAAACAACTAATTTAAAAGTTTATTGGCAGCTCAAGAATAGTCTTCATGATTTACGTGATATTACTATGGTTGCCGATTTGCCGGATTATGTAACCTGGGCCGGTAAAGACAATGTTCCCGCCGGTCAGATACGCTATGATCAAGATCAGCATCAAGTTGTTTGGCGGCTAGATCGTTTGCCGGCTAATGATGAAGCAATGATTGGACAATTTAATATCGGTATCACGCCGCGGGCTAATCAACAGAATAAAATTATCATTTTGTTACCCGGCTCAACAGCGACGGCGATTGACAATGCCACTCAGGGTAATTTGGAAGTCACCGGTCCGGCTAAGACCAGCCGCCTAGAAGATGATCAGATTGTCCAGACTGATGGATTAGTTAAATAAGTCTTAAATAATTTGTTAAAGTATTTTATGAACCAATTTATTGACAATCAGTCAGCTGATTTTCAAAAAGCAATTGATTTTTTTATTAAAGATATCGCCAGCCTGCGCACCGGACGAGCCCATCCCGGCCTGTTGGACAATATTTCCATTGAGGCTTATGGCAGCTTTTCACCAATTAATGCCATGGCTAATATCAGCGTTCAAGACGCGCGATGTTTAGTGGTGACTCCATGGGACCGATCTGTCTTGAAAAATATTGAGAAGAGTTTAACCGCGGCCGATTTAGGTATGGGAATAATTAACGAGGGGGATAAGCTGCGCTTAACTATGCCGGCGCTCAATGAAGAAAATCGTCGTGAATTAGTCAGGCGTCTAAATGAGAAATTGGAAGAATCGCGGATTGTCTTGCGCCAGGTGCGTGAAGAGGTTAAAAATAAGATTGAGGCGGCTTTTAGCGCTAAGGAAATCAACGAAGATAATAAGTTTCGTTTCATTAAAGAATTAGATGATTTTTTGGGTAAAAAAAATGAAGAATTAAAAGCTCTACGCGACAAGAAGGAGGTAGAAATTATGACTATCTAATATGACAGTAGTTATTTTTTTAGCCGTACTAAGTGTTTTAGTGGTTGTTCATGAATTGGGCCATTTTTTAGCGGCACGTTGGACTGGTGTCGGAGTTGAGGAATTTGGGTTGGGTTTTCCGCCGCGATTAATCGGTTGGTTTAAAAATGGCCGCGGCCATTGGCGAACTATAGGTTGGCGGCCGCCACGTCATCGCCACACCATTTTTTCTCTCAATTGGATACCCTTGGGAGGGTTTGTGAAGCTGCACGGTGAAGATGGTATTGATCGGCCTAATGATCCGCAGAGTTTTAGTAATAAAAAAGCCGGACAACGAATTTTAGTGGTGATTGCCGGAGTGGTAATGAATATAGTTTTAGCCGCCATAATTTTTATCATTGGTCTTAGTGTTGGTTGGCCACAAGCGACCAATAATTTAGGCCCTCAAGCGCGAGTAGCTAATCAGCAGATAGCGATAATTGAAGTTATACCCGATTCGCCAGCCAATCAAGCTGGTCTGCAAGCTGGTGATCTAATTACTAGCATTAATCAACAGACCATCGCTAGCATCAATCAATTGCGTCAATTGAACCAAGAGTCAGCCGGCCAGCCGCTTAACTACCAGATTAAGCGGCAAGAGACGGAGTTAGATATTCAGGTTAAGCCGCAAATGATGGATGGCAATAATTCTCAATACACTATCGGCGCGGCTCTGGCTGAAAGCGGTTTAGTGAGTTATGCTTGGCCACGAGCTATCTGGGAAGGGTGGCGACTGACAGCGCTGAGTCTAAAAGATATTGCTGTTGGTTTTTGGCAATTATTAAACGGACTATTTCATGGCCACAATATGGCCGATCAGGTGGCTGGTCCAGTGGGCATTGCTGTTTTAACAGGCCAGATTAGCAGTCTTGGCTTTATTTATCTTTTACAATTTGTGGCGTTGCTATCTCTTAATCTGGCTTTTATTAATATTTTACCTCTGCCGGCTCTCGATGGCGGGCGCTTGTTGTTTATTGCCATAGAAAAGATTACCGGTCATCGGACCAAGGCGCAGATTGAAGCCTTGGTTCACAATATTGGTTTTATTCTGTTATTAAGCCTGATTATTTTAATAACTTTTCAAGATGTTAGTCGACTATTAAGATAATTATTATAATAATATAATAAATAAAAAATACCCGACTAGGGTATTTTTTATTTATCTCGGCAGCCACTAATTAATTAACCACAAAGATAAGTTAAGAACAGTAGCGAAACAAACCCATAAAAAATAGGGGAGTATCAGATAGCCGGCCGCCCGATTGATGCGACTAAAAGCCACCAGACAATAGGTGATTAAAATCAGTAGAAAAACTATTTCAATAAAAGCTAGACTAATACTCTGTAGGCCGAAAAAAATACCTGACCAGGCGACATTGGCGGCTAATTGGCCAAAATATAATTGGACTGCCTTTTTTCTAGTCTTCTTTTTGTTGCGGCCTGACCAAATAATATACAGGGCGGCAGCCATTAAACAAAACAAGATTGTCCAAACTGGCGCAAAAAGCCAATTAGGTGGCGTCAAGACGGTTCTGTTAATATTGGCATACCAACTGTTATTTGGTCTGGTCAGGCTAGAGCCAAGCCAGCCAGCTCCAAGGGTTATAACTAGAGAACCGATTAGTTTTGGCCAGTCAATTTTATTCATAGCGAGTCGTCATGGAGGCGTTATTATTAATAATTGGTTGGCAGCCCAAGCGGGCAGTCTGGCTTATAATATCATTATAACTCTTTCCGTAAATTTTGCCATCAACCGTATCTCTAATCTCCATTAATTACTCAGTCGCCATGTGAATAGCACCACATTTAGATGTTAAGTTGACAGCGATTTTCATCACATCATCAATTTGGGGTTCGTAAGCGGTTATTTTGTTGCCATTTTTGAGTTCTAGAATTACTAATTTGCTATGCGCCTGAAAAATACTTTTAACTTTACAATTATTTAGACTAGCTACAGCCACATTCCAACTGCTAATAGTGTTGTCAGTAAAGGATCGACCATCAGGGGTGGAGCATTGAAGCGGATCGGATTGGATAATTGTAAAACCAGCATTAGCACAATCGGTAAAGTTTTTAATTGTGGCTAAAAGAGTAGTGCATTGGTCACGGCTGGCTGTGTCACTTTTAGGCAGACAATCTGCCAATTCCTCAGCAATAGATAATTGTTCCGCATCGTCTGTGTTATTGATGGTTTCTATCATTGTCCATAGTGAATAAAATCGGCTGTAATATCTATGTGTTGCAATAATTTGTGCGCCTGTAGCTGATTGGAAAAAATATGCTGATCCCATTTGTTCAGTAAAATCATAACCCTGATCTTTCATGTATGATTTGATAACCGCAGCGCCATTTTTACTTTTCGTAAGCCATTTATTTTTTTCACTGGATAATTTGACTAGATCTTTATTGGTAAAGTTTAGCTGAATGATTCCTTTAAGTTGTGGCCAAGGATGACCTTCTTGAAAAATAACTGGTGAGTACCAAAGCAGAAAAACTCCAATTATTACAATAATGAGAATAATAATTAGTAGTAATTTTTTCATCTCTGTTTTTTGATTTCACAAAAAGTGAAAATTAGCGGAGAGGGCGAGATTCGAACTCGCGGTCCGCTTTCACGGACGACAGTTTTCAAGACTGTTCCATTAAACCGCTCTGGCACCTCTCCAATTATTTTAAGACTAACAAAATTAATCCTAGCTGGCAATAGTTATTAGATAGAAAAGCCCTGTATTAAACAGGGCTATGATGGTTTATGGCGGCCAGCAACTCAAAGAGCTGTTGGCCGGTTATTTTTTTCGGAAAGCCTAGAGCCGCCTTAATGGCTTCCCAGGCTCTTTTTTTATCACTTTGGCTCCGGAAATTTTCCGGTGCCCGAAGTGATAAACTCACCGTGCTGGCCCGCTGCCATTGTGATTTGGCGCAGCAAGCCGGGCAGAGCGGCTGTGGGACGAAATGATAGCCCTCTTGAGAGCTACCCACAGCCGGCAAAATTTTGGCCGGTTGACCACATTCACGACAAAGAGCCGTGGCAGCCAGCTGGTCAAACTTGGCTATCAACCACTGAAAGTGGCGCTGATAGCCGTTAAGATGCAGCGGGTTGCTAGCGTTGCGTTCTAGCGCCCACTTCATCTTTAAGAAATCAATAATATTATGGAGCAAGATTTGCTCCAATGTTTGTCCGGCATGCTGACCGGACTTAAGACGATAAGGACCCGCTGGGGTCCATTCCTCTTGTTGCTGGGGCATTCTTCCTCCTTTTTTTGTTTAAGAGCTATTTTTATATTGACATATTAATTATGTTATGTCAATAGTTGACGGCCGCCGGCGCTAGCGGTATAATTTAGACATCCATCTAAATATATCTTTATGTATCTAAGCGAAATTTTTGGTGCTTTGACCGATCCGACTCGACTTAAGATTATTAAATTATTAAGCCGTCAAGACTTGGCCGCCAGCGAATTGGGGGAGTACTTTGATATTACTGCTCCATCATTGTCTCACCATTTATCGGTTTTATTACAGGCTGGTTTAGTCCGTCAGAAACGACAAGGGCGTTGGTTGATTTATTCATTAAAAAAAGGTGTCTTGGACAAGGTGGCCGAGCAGGTGCGCTTAATCGGTCAGAAGCCTAAGAAATAATTTTTTAATTAATATAGTTTATGAACAAAAAATTATTGTGGCTGTTCGGTAGCCTATTGGTTGTTGTTTTAGCCTTAAATGTCTGGTTAGTAGTCTGGTCTAAAACATCACCGGTTATCAACGGCGATCAAGTTGAGGAGATTATCAATCAAGAGATTACCGGCGAAGTTGTGGCTAAGCCCGCTTTGGTTGGTGTGGATAATCCATTAGCTGGACATTCGTGGAAAATTGTCTCACTTGCCGATGGTCAAGAAATGATTGACGCGTTTGATGATGATTTAACTATTAGTTTTAGCGATCAACAAATTACTGGGCGGATTTGTAATCAATTCAGCTTACCCTATAAATTGGTGGCTGGCGATAATTTAGTGGCTAATGGGCCATTAACTAACACGGAAATGGCTTGCACTGCCGATATTATGAAGATTGAATCCGTTTTTTTCTTGGTGGTTCAAAAAGGTTTCGGCTATAATATCAGCGATAGCGGTGATTTGACCTTGACCGGTGGCGATGGTCAGGTGATTGGTTTGGTCAAAGGCGATTAAAGCAGTTTTTGATACTAAGTCAGCCGTTTTTAGGATTTTGTGTTTAACAGATAACAGAAGGTTATTAGCGTTGGATTATATGGTAGTTATGATTTGCAATAGTTTTCTATTTCTAAGGATAAATAATTAAAAAAACACAGCTGCTTTGCAGTGTGCTTTTTCCTAACTGGCGGGCTACCTCGGGCTGGAACCGTGTTTTTGGCAAGCCCAGTAAGGCTTTTCGGTGATATTTTAGGTATTTAATAAATAAGATCCTCGTGCGCTATTGGTTTTCTAAAAAAGTGACAAAAGTGACACAAGTATTGATATAAGGGTTACAGACAGGTGTAATCTTTATTCATCAGCAACAAATTCTAGTATTTCCCTAGTTGTCCTAATTTGCTTACCATTTGGCAATTTTATGACAGTTTCTATTTTCTCCGTTACTTCTTCTGGAGCTTGTTGATTATCCTCAACTCTTATCTCTCCCGTTGATCCATCGATAACAATATGCGCCTTGCTTCCAGAGCCATCTCTTTTACCAACAAGAATATGTTGATCCTCTCCTTGAATTCTGGATTCAATAAAAAATTGATCATCACTTATTCTTTTTTTGATAGTCTTTTCAGCTAAATACTGTTGAAAAATATTAATATATTTCTCCATTCTTTTCCATGCATTGTCAGTTGGAAATCCAGAGTTATCAGACCACCAGGTATCGGGTGTTGCATTAGATGTAATTTTTCTTAATCTAAGACCAGGGAGCGATTTTTTATCTAAAACTGAATTTAAATATTTAATAATTGTATCCCTAATTTCTAAAGCTTCGCGAGTCAATAAAAGATTCTCTTTCAAAGCAGCTTCGTTGCCCCAAATTAATTTTGATAATTCCTTGTCATCCATATTTTATAAATCTTTATTTATATAACTCATACTTAAAACACCCTTTAAATTCCCAATGTTTGAATAATTAAGTATAACAGCTTGATTATCTTCTAATTCAATAATTGGGT
>JAKPXD010000029.1 GCA_029570385.1 bacterium
CGTCGATTCAGCCACTGTCATTATTGACAAGATGTCTGGTCGTTCCAAGGGTTTTGGTTTTGTGGAGATGGCTACTGAGGAAGAAGCTCAGAAGGCGATCGATATGTTCAACGGCCAGGAAATCGCTGGTCGCCGCGTGACTGTCAATGAGGCTCGTCCTTTGACTGAGCGCCCAGAACGTACCAACAATTGGGACAATCGCTCAACTCGCAGTTTCTAATTGCTAGTTAGCCTATTGTTTTATAGAGACGCCGCCCCTGATTGGGGGCGGCGTTTTTAGTCGTTGATTTTTTTGGCAAAGTGGACTATGATGAAGTAAATTAACCTTGGTTAATTTAATTTTGGCGTTTTTAATTTTAAAAATTGTTTATGGCTCACACAGACAAGAGAACATCAGCCAAACAGAAAAGCCGCGCTTGGCAGTTTTTCGGGCTATTGGTGGTTTTGGTAGTAGCTAGTTTACTGGTTAACCTAGGACCGCAGTATAATAATTTTATTACCAAGCACAATTGGCCATTGCCAAAAGTTAAAGAAGTGCCATTTCGCTTAGGGTTGGATTTGTCCGGTGGCACTAGCTTGACCTATGATGCCGATTTATCGGCCGTTCCAGTTAAGGATCGCATGGATGCTGTTCAAGGAGCGCGCGATGTGGTGGAGCGCCGGGTTAATATGTTCGGCGTTAGCGAACCTAATGTGCAGATCAATAAGACTGCCCAGGGCAATTATCAGATTTCGGTGGAACTGGCCGGTGTCAAAGATGTTAAACAGGCGATCAAGATGATCGGGGAAACTCCGTTGCTACAATTCAAAGAAGTCAATGATCAGCGCAAAGAATTAACTGATCAAGAAAAGAAAGATCTTGATGCCTACAATAAAAAAGCTGAAACCAAAGCTGGCGATGTCTTGGGTAAGGTTTTGTCCGGCGGTAATTTTGCTGAACTGGCCAAGTCTCTTAGCGAAGATGATAATACCAAGGCGGCCGGCGGATCTTTAGGCTGGTTAAGCAGCAAGGAAGATCCGGAATTAATTGCTATTGCCGAAAAGCTGAACAAGGGTCAAACCAACACTAATTTACAAAAAACCTCAGCTGGTTATGAGATTGTCAAACTAGAAGATAAGCGGCCAAAAACTCAAGATGGCCAGCCAGTAGTTGAGGCCAAAGCCGCTCATTTATTAGTTTGCTTTAATGGGGCGGCTAGCTGTGAGAGTGGCTTAGATAAACAACAAGCTCTAGACAAGATTAAGAAACTTAAAGAACAGGCCACTGTCCAAAATTTTACTGATTTAGTTAAGCAGAATTCTACCGAACCGGGAGCTCGTGATAGTGGCGGTGAGCTTGGTTGGTTTGGTCGCGACACCATGGATCCAAAGTTTGAAGAAGCGGCCTTTGCTCTAAAGAAGGGAGAGATATCGGACGTCGTGGAAAGCCAATTCGGTTATCATTTGATTTATAAGCAGGATGAGCGAGCGGTGATTGATTATAAATTAAGCCATATCTTGGTTAAAACTCGGTCGGCGGCCGATATCCTTGGCAACATTGATGAATGGAAGACTACTGAGTTGACTGGTAAATATTTGAAGCGGGCGACTGTTCAGTTTAATCCGCAGGACGGTTCGCCGGAAGTAGCGCTAGAATTTGATAGTGAAGGTGGTAAAATTTTTGAAGACATTACTGGGCGCAATATTGATAAGCCAGTGGCTATTTTTTTGGACGGTTATATTATTAGCCAGCCTAATGTCAGCCAGAAGAT
>JAKPXD010000013.1 GCA_029570385.1 bacterium
TAGCTCAGTTGGTAGAGCAGTTGCCTCTTAAGCAAACGGTCGCAGGTTCGAGCCCTGCTGGGCGTACTAAAAAGCTTCCCTTGCCGGGGAAGTTGTTTTTTTTTGGCTAATCTGTGACTGACTGATATAATCACTATATGACTGACTACGATTCAACAATTAACACCAGCGGCTTCTTGCTGCTGGATAAACCCAGCGGTCCAACTTCCCATGACATGGTTTACCGATTACGCCGAATTACGGGCATTAAGAAAATCGGCCACGCCGGCACCTTAGACCCACTAGCTTCCGGATTGTTAATTATGGCCATTAGCCGAGCCGCCACTAAGCAAATTGCTAGTCTAGCTAAACAAGATAAGGTTTATGAGGCTGTCTTTCAGTTGGGTGGAACCAGCGATACTGAAGACAGGCTAGGTCAAATTCAACCGCGAACTATTAAGCAAATACCGGACATTAAAGAAATCCAGCTGGCCCTAAATAGCTTTATCGGCCAAACTGCACAGATTCCCCCGATGCATAGCGCTAAAAAAATCGGCGGCAAAAAACTTTATGAATTAGCCAGAAAGGGCCAGATTATTGAAAGACAGCCCAATCTGATAACTATCTACAAGATTGACTTGCTGGATTACGCTTGGCCGCAACTAAAATTAACTATTCACTGCTCGGCTGGCACATATATCCGCTCTATCGCTCGCGATTTAGGTGAAAAGCTTGGTTGCGGCGCTTATCTGGCCGAATTGAGACGGACTACTATCGGCAATTATTCAGTCACCAAAGCCGTCAGTCCGGATAAGCTGACGGCTGAAAATTGGACAGAATATTTACTAAACAATTAGAATCTACTCCACTGTTACCGACTTGGCTAAATTTCTAGGTTTATCCACATCCAAACCTTTGTAATCAGCAATGTGATAAGCTAATAGCTGTAGCGGAATGGCATTAACAATTGGCGATAATAAAACATTAACCACTGGTACTCTAATTAAATGGTCGGCTAATTCAGCAATATGGTCATAATCTTGATCAACTACGGCAATAATCCGCCCGCCGCGCGCTTTGATTTCCTGAATATTACTAATAATTTTATCGCTTAAATCATTCTTGGTGGCCAGAAAAACTACCGGCATATTTTCATCAACTAAGGCAATCGGACCATGCTTAATCTCAGCAGCCGGATAGCCTTCAGCATGGATATAAGATATTTCCTTTAGTTTGAGCGCGCCTTCTAAGGCTACTGGAAAATTAAGTCCCCGTCCCAAATAAAGAAAATGGTCGGTGTGATAAAACTGAGCGGCTAAATCGGCCAGCTGATTATTTAAACTGAGCGTTGTCGCCACAATCTCTGGCAATTGATTCAGATCAGCTAATAAACCATCGTCTAAGGGTTGGCCGACTAGCTGCCGCAAATATAAAGCTAGAAGAATTAAAGCAGTAACCTGGGCCGTAAAAGCCTTAGTGCTAGCCACACCAATCTCGGGTCCAGCGTGCAAATAAATACCGGAATCAACTTCTCTGGTTACTGTTGAGCCGACAACATTAACAATAGCAATGGTTTGAGCGCCTTGTCGCTTAGCTTCACGCAGGGCTGCTAAGGTATCGGCGGTCTCACCGGATTGAGAAATGGCGACAAATAAATCGGTATCACTAACCAATGGCTGACGATAGCGGAATTCAGACGCATAATCAACTTCGACGGGAATTCTAGCAATATTTTCTAATAAATACTTACCGATCAAGGCTGAGTGCCAGCTAGTACCACAGGCAGCAATAATAATCCGCTTCAATCGGCTTAAATCTAAATCAATAGACAACTTAATTTGCCCATCCTTGACTCGGCCCGCCAAGACATTGCTTATGGTTTGCGGCTGTTCAAAAATCTCTTTCAACATAAAATGTTTAAAACCTTTCTTTTCAATCTGCTCAACATTAAGCTTGACCTCTTCTACTTGACGATCAACGACTTGACCGGCTAAATTCTGTAAATGATAACCCTGACTATCAATAATAGCTAAATCATTATCATTAAGATAAATAACCTGTTTAGTATAATTCAAAATAGCTGGGATATCGGAAGCGACAAAGGTTTCACCAACACCGACACCAATAATTAGGGGCGAGCTTTGCCGCACCGCCACCAACTTATTTTCCTTAATACTTAAGACAACTAAACCATAGGAGCCTTCAACTAAAGCCAGCGCCTTAGTGACGGCTGTTTCCAGGTTATCAGTATAAAATTTCTCAATCAGATGAGCCAAAACTTCCGAATCAGTTTCTGATTGAAATTGATGCCCTTCGCTGATCAAAACTTCCTTCAAGGCTTGATAGTTCTCAATAATACCATTATGAACAACGGCGATTTGACCATGGCAATCAAAATGAGGATGAGCATTATTTTCACTGGGAGCGCCATGAGTAGCCCACCTGGTGTGAGCAATACCGGTGGTGCTAATTATCTCTTGATTGGCTACCGACTGCTCTAACTGAACCACTGGACCAACTTTCTTATCAATAAAAAACTGGCCATCGTTCAAAATACAAAGGCCAGCGCTGTCATAACCGCGATATTCAAGTTTTTTCAGCCCATCCAACAAAATATCCTTAGCTAGCTGGTGGCCAAGATAACCGATAATTCCACACATAATGTTAAATAAATATTTAAAATCTGAGCTTAATTATTATAATAACAAATAATTCAATGGAGCGAAATACAGAAAAACACCAAGCCTGACAGCCTGGTGTTTTGCTGTATGAGTAATAAAAGCTATTAGACCAATAAACCAATTATCAACAAGGCGACGATATTAACAATCTTAATCATTGGGTTAATTGCCGGACCGGCGGTGTCCTTATACGGATCGCCAACGGTATCACCGGTCACCGCTGCTTTATGAGCATCAGAACCTTTACCGCCAAAATGACCTTCTTCAATATATTTTTTGGCATTATCCCAGGCGCCACCACCGGAGGTCATAGAAATGGCTACAAAAATACCAGTAATAATAGAACCCATTAATAAGCCACCGAGAGCTTGAACACCAAAAATAAAACCAACTAAAATAGGCGCTAAAACAGGAATTAGTGATGGGACAATCATTTCCTTAATAGCTGCTTTAGTTACAATGTCGACAGTGCGACCATAATCTGGCTTTTCGGTATTATCCATAATACCTGGCTTTTCCTTAAATTGTGCCCGCACATCTTTAACTACAGCACCAGCGGCTTTACCAACAGATTGCATTGATAGGGCCGCAAAATAATAAGGCAATAAACCACCAATAAATAAACCAATTAAAACGTAGGGATTATCAATGTGGAATTTAATGCCATGAGCTTTAGCGGCAAAATCAGCAAATAAAACTAAGGAAGCTAAAGCAGCTGAACCAATAGCATAGCCCTTGGTAACCGCTTTAGTCGTATTGCCAACCGCATCTAATGGATCGGTCACATTACGCACATCCTCACCGAGCTCAGCCATTTCGGCAATACCGCCGGCGTTGTCGGTAATTGGACCATAAGCATCAATGGTGACAATAATGCCAGCCATAGATAGCATCGCAACCGCAGCAATGGCAATACCATATAAACCAGCCAGAGAATAGGCACCTAAAATAGCTAAAGCAATAACAACAACTGGTAAAGCAGTTGATTTCATTGACACAGCTAAGCCAGCAATTACATTAGTACCATGACCAGTCGTGGAAGCTGAGGCAATTTGTCTGACTGGAGCATGTTTAGTTGCAGTATAGTATTCAGTAATGCTAACCAAAGCGGCCGTAACGACTAGGCCAATCAATGAAGCTAAATACAAATTCAGAGCACTAAATTGACCATTATCTTTCATTAACCAACTAATAACTGGATAAAAAGCAATCGCTGCAATAAGGCCAGAAGCAATTAAGCCTTTATATAGAGCTGGCATAATTTTCTGTGATTTACCCAAACGAATAAAACCAATACCAACTACTGAAGCAAGAATCGAGATAGCCCCCAGGACTAAGGGAAAAATAATATATGTTTGGTTATCATGGCCAAAAATCAAAGCACCCAAAATCATAGCAGCAATTGAGGTAACCGTATAAGTTTCAAATAAATCAGCAGCCATACCAGCACAATCGCCAACATTATCACCAACATTATCAGCAATAACCGCTGGATTACGCGGATCATCTTCGGGAATACCGGCCTCAACTTTACCAACCAAATCAGCGCCAACATCAGCCGCCTTGGTAAAGATACCGCCGCCTAAACGAGCAAAAATAGAAATCAACGAACCACCAAAACCAAAACCGATTAAAGCGTGAATATCTTTAGTTAAAAAATAAAAACCAGCTGTACCCAGTAAAGCTAGACCAACTACCAACATGCCAGTAATACTGCCACCTTTAACAGCCACAGCTAACGCTTTTTTTATTCCGGACTTCGCCGCTTCAGTGGTGGTAACATTGGCTCGGACCGAAATATTCATACCAATATAACCGGCCAAGGCTGATAACACAGCACCAACTAAAAAAGCTGCGGCCGTTGTCCAGCCCAAATGAGGCACTAAGCCAATAATAATAAACAACGGAATCGCCACCATAAAAACCGTCCGATACTGACGATTTAAAAAGGCCTTAGCGCCGGCTTGAATAGCTTGAGCAATTTCTTGCATGCGCTCATTACCGCGGGGCAATTTCAAAATTGACCTGATAGCAATAGCGCCATAGAGAATAGCTAGTAAGGCGCTACCAATAATCAGCATTGAAGTAATTTCCATAACCCAATGGTTAGAATGAATAAAAAAGATAAAATCAGCACCAAAATAGGGCTGTTATAACTAATATCTTAGCAAAATATAGGGAAAAAGCAAGTTAAAGAATGGTGATTAGAAAATTATTAGCGAATGTCTGATCGCTCCAGAATCTTAAATCCATCCAGAATAGCAGTGCACAAAAAATCCTCTAATTGGCTGTGGTCATTTTTGGTTTGAGCTTTATAAAGATAAGTATAATATAGTTGTTTTTGTTCTTGGCGAATAATAGCGGGGGCAAAATTAGCCTTTAACAACATAGCATTAAGCAATAATCGACCAACGCGACCATTGCCATCACTAAACGGATGAATCTGTTCAAAATGACTATGTATATTAGTAGCTAAAGCAATAATATCTTGAGTCGGTTTATTTATGTCAGCCATCAGAGAAGACATTAATTTAGGAATGCTCATATAATTAGCTGTCGGTAAATTAACACCAACAATCCTAACACCGTGGCGACGATAAAAACCAGCATCAGGATGAACACCATTCATTAAAATGCTGTGAAATTTGAGTATTAATCTTTCATTAATCTTTCCTCGTTTAGTAATATAATCAAATAAATAATTTAAGGCTGTCTGATGATTTTTGGCCTCTAATTGCTCAGTTAAGCTCTTGTTGGGTAAGGCAGTATTGTCAAAAAGAATAGCGGCTGTATCAGGTTCAGTAAGCGTGCTACCCTCGATACTGTTACTATGATAAGTTAGTTGTAAAATAAATTGATCGCGAATATCAGAGTTATGCAAAATTTCACTAACAACACTTTGATAATTTTGCAATTTTTGCTCAATAATTTGTTTTTTAGCAATTAATTGATTAGCTGGAATTATTTTTTGTCCAGTAATCTCTAAAAATAATTCATCAATAGCGCTTTGCATTTTGGGTCGAGGACAAGACTTGCCAGTCCACCAATTATTAAAGGCCGCAAAAGAAACACCAAATTTTTCAGCTAATTTAGTTTGAGTTAATCCAAGTGTTTTTTGAATTATTTCCAGCTTTTGATGAGTGGTCATAAAATCATGTTACAATAGATATGATCATTTTAACAAACTTTATAAAGTTGGGCAAAATACATAAACTTTATAAAGTTTATGATTGATAAAAAGTAAAATAAAAAATCTGCTGTTACGAGTAATCATAACAGCAGATTTTATCTAAACACAGATAGTTTATTCGCCTAATGTCGCTACCATCACTGCCTTAATGGTATGTAAACGGTTTTCGGCTTCATCAAAGACAACTGACATGGGTGATTCAAAAACATCCTCAGTCACTTCCATCGCTTCTAAACCATATTTTTGAAAAATTTCTTCTCCAATTGTTGTTTCCCGATTATGAAATGCCGGCAAGCAATGTAAAAACTTAACATTGGGATTGCCTGTTTTTTTAACGACATTCATATTTACTTGATAGGGTTTCAATAATTTAATTCTTTCTGTCCACACTTCGGCCGGTTCCCCCATTGACACCCACACATCTGTATATAAAAAATCGACACCCTTAACGGCCTCAGCCACATTATCAGTAATAGTTATTTTAGCACCGGTTTCTTTAGCTATTTGCTTACAAGTAGCTACCAATTCTTTACTTGGTTGACAGGCTTTGGGAGCGGCAGCTCTAAAATCCATTCCCATTTTAGCAGCACCAACCATTAATGAATTACCCATGTTGTTACGGGCATCTCCCAAATAACAGAAAGAAATTTTATGCAGAGGTTTATCGCAATGTTCTGTCATTGTCAAAAAATCAGCTAGTATTTGAGTGGGATGAAATTCGGTGGTCAATCCATTCCAGACAGGCACACCAGCATAGGCTCCGAGTGTTTCAACTATTGCTTGCGAATAGCCACGATATTCTATGCCATCATATAATCGGCCTAATACTCTAGCAGTATCTTTCATTGATTCTTTTTTTCCCATCTGCGATCCCGAAGGACCCAAATATGTAACATGAGCTCCTTGGTCTAAGGCAGCTACTTCAAAAGCGCAACGAGTGCGTGTAGAATCTTTTTCAAATAACAATACTATATTTTTTCCTTTTAATCTTGGTTGTTCTGTACCGGCATACTTTGCTTTTTTTAAATCAGCCGCTAAATCCAACAAGAATTGTATTTCTTTGGTACTAAAATCTAATAGCTTGAAAAAATTTTTATTTCGCAAATTAAAAGCCATAAAATTTATTTTTAATTATTAATTATATTTTTATTAAGCTATAATGCGTGTGCCGCAATCAGGATTTGATAATTGTCCGGCTTCGGTAATAATACATTCTTTACCACCATTTTCTACAAAATTGATGGCAGCACGAATCTTAGGCGCCATCGATCCTTCAGTAAATTGGCCTTGCTGGAGATATGACTTAGCTTCAGCTACCGTTATGACATCCAAGGCTTGTTCGTTAGATTGACGAAAATTAATAAACACCTTAGGAACATCTGTTAGAATATAAAACTCGTCGGCGTTAATTTTGACGGCCAACAAAGAAGAGGCTAAATCTTTGTCAATAACAGCATCGATCCCTTGCAGAGTATCGTTAGTCGCATAAAAAACAGGAATTCCTCCGCCACCAACCGTAATAACTATATGACCCTTTCTCGCCAATTCTTCTATAATGCTAGTATTATTAATTACCAGTGGTTGTGGAGAAGCCACCACCCTTCTCCAGCCCTTGCCTTTGGGATCTTCAGCAAAAGCATGCGTTGGATTCTTGCCTTGCAATATGTGCATTTCTTCTTCTGAATAATAAGGTCCAACCGGCTTGGTCGGGTTTTGAAATGCTGAGTCGTTTTTATCAACTATCACTTGTGTGATAATTGAAACAATCTGGCGATTCAATTTATGTTGATTCAATAAATTTTTAAACTGCTGTTCAATAATATATCCTATAAAACCCTGGGAATAGGCTCCGCAAATATCCATAGGCATTTCAGGAATACCATATAATTTTTCTCCGGCATTAACTTGTAAAAGAATATTGCCAACCTGCGGACCATTACCATGCCCAATAACAATATTATAATCTTGTTCTATCAGTCCCAACAAACCTGCACATGTTTGGTAAACATTAGTTTCTTGTTCTTCGATCGTGCCTTTTTCACCGGCCCTTAATAAAGCATTACCACCAAAGGCAACAACGGCTAATTTTTTCATACTAATTTATTTATTTGAGATGCAAAAAACATTATACTTTTAATACACCTCACAATTAATATATTTTAAATATAATTTTATTTATTATATTTATAGTATAGGCTAAAATAAATTTTTCAACAAATTAAGTTGATTGAATAAAATAAATACGGTGCCAATAATTATTTTACTTTATACTATCGCTATCAATATTACCGTAGTCAATGCTATAATAATACTGCTATTACCCTTTATTAACATTTGTATTAAAATTATTAAATACTAATTTTTGATAAAAAACACGATTATTATTATAATATAAATATGAAGTTGTCTAATACAACAAAAGTATCTTTACTCTCAGCCGCATGTCTGTTAAGCTTAACGGTCGTGCTTAAAAATATTATACATGTCCCAGCTGAAATTTTATCAAGAGATATTATTTTATATATTTTTCTTTATTCTTTGTTTGGGATTATTTTTCCGTCGACTAAAGAAAAAAATCCCCAAGTCAGTTATTGGTATGCGGCCATGATTGTGGTCACGGTTGCAATAATAGCGGTTTATGCTTTCTAGAAACTAAATTATGGCTTTTGCTGCCACTCTCTGTCCGGCATTTTATAACATTATCTGTCAAAAAGCTTTAATTTAAAACAAAATATCTCTTTCCGAGATATTTTGTTTATAGTTCACAATAATATGTGGGTGGCTACTGGGAGTTGAACCCAGACTAACGGGACCACAACCCGCTGTTCTACCGCTAAACTATAGCCACCATAACTTATAATTTATAAATCCTTAGCCAATTAGTTAAATCGACTTGCACCTCCTTAATTGGTTCATATCCGGGCAAATGAAACTGATTACTGATCAAATAGGATCCCGGACGCGCTTCTTTTTGCAATTTTAAAGATAACTTAGCCGTTAATGATTGTCCTAGATAACAATAAAAGCAATCACCCTTAGCCAAAGATATTTTTAAAAAATCCTTACGGCGCAATTTGATTTTACTGCCAACCACGGCCAGTTGGATCTTGGCCAACAGATAAAGGGTCGTTAAAATTTCCACCCCAATAAGGGTATATTTACTTTTAGCAGATTTTTCTAAACGACGCAAGAAGCCAGCCTTGCCGCAGCCCAATTCATAAATTTTAGCGCCAGCTGGTAAATTCAATTCGTGGAATTGTTTGACCGCCTCGTCCAAAACTTTATTTTTAGTGCTAATAAACGGTGCATAGCCCCGAAATAAAAGATTAAAAAATTCTTCAGCCAAAAAAATCAAAACCGCTAAAAAAATAATTGAACCCAGTAGTAAAAACCAAATCATACTATTATAACTATTTTAATAAAAGCGTACGCCCAGGGGGAATCGAACCCTCATAACCAGCTTAGAAGGCTGGTGTTCTATCCATTGAACTATGGGCGCCAAACTATGTCCAATTTAACAGGGGCACCCCCTTTTGTCAATGTAAATTAATCAATTATCCGTCACCATAACTTGACGGACAATGGTGGTTCGGCCACCATATTTTTTGACGGCTGTTATGCTCAAATTATTAATACCGGAACGCAGATTAACCAGTTGGCTAAAATTGCCGACCCGATCGCTTAATAATGTCTCACCATTGATCTCCAATTGAACTTCTGGCTCGGTTTGACCAACAATCCATAATTGTTTTTGATTGGTGGCCAGATCGCCAGCCGGACTAGTAACCAATAATTTAGGCGGGGCAACAATATTTTTTAAAGATAAAACAATATAAATAGCCGCCACCAAGATCGCTAATGCGACTAGACTATTACGAACAATCTGCGGATATGACCATAAATCTCTTTTTCTTACTAAACGGCGGCCAAAAAAATTATCCCGTTGGCTGTTATCACTACTCCGCCAACAATCAATGATTGGGGCTGCTTCTTCGGCTGAGAACCCAAGCATTTGTAAATAATCAACAACAACCTTAACCAAATTAACCCTGACCGGCAAATGATCAAAATTATTATCTTCAATAGCTCGAATATGTTCAGGCTTAATCTTAAGCCGTCGAGCGCAAAATAGGACTGACCAATTCTTGGCGAGACGCCGATCTTTGATAACCGAACCAAAATTACTGGTCGTCCTACTAGACATAAATATTAATAATCGCCGTCAGCTATTTATTCCCCATTACCTGGTCAATTTTGTCTCTCGGCCAAGATTGTTTAACCCCAACAATATTTAAAACAAAATTGATAATCAGATAACTGCACAAAATAATCGCTAAACCGATTAATGCATTAACAACCGTATCACGACCACTTTCAAAAGCCTTGGATCGACCCGCAGCAGTAATCATCTGGATTCCGCCCCAAACAAACATAACCAAAGCAAAGGTGCCAGAAAGCCCTAATATAGCTTTACCAACAAAAATAATCATAGTCTCAAAAGAAGCTATAGTATAGTTGCCGTCTTCATAACCTTCAGTCGGCACTATTTGCCGCTCTTGAGCTAGAACCGTAACAGGTAAAAAACAAAACGTGATAATAGCTAACAAACAGAACAATTTATAAATTTTCATATATTTTTTTTATTGGCTGGGCGCCGCTATGGTTTGCTGTAATTTGCCAATGGCTAAATTAATAATCGCTTCAAGCTGATCGGGCGCGTTTAAAACGCCATCAATCATTTCGCCGATAACCTTATGTGCCATGGCAGAATCATAACCACGATACCAACTACGCGCTGTTAATAGCTGACTAGCAAAAACATCCAAATACTCCTTAGACAATTGTTCTTCAATTAAGCTGCGTAAAGCTGTCGGTCGCTGAGTTTTATCCAAATAACTGCCGACATTTTCAGCCTTGGTCATAAATTGAATAAAATCCCAAGCCTCATTGCTATGCTGGCTCTTTTTGGAAACAGTTTCCACCCAATAGTTAGCGATATTAACTGGCTGACTAGTGCTGGCGATTTGTGGTAATTTACTAATACCAATATTTAAATCTTTAAGATATTGACCGGCATCACCGCCAGTAAAACCGGTGCGACGGGCAGCGATAATCAATGGTATGTGATAACTATAGCCAAACATAATCGCGGCTTGGCCACGCACAAATAAATCAAAAGAGTTACCTAGGCTCTTGTCCCAACAATAAACTTCTTTGTTAATATTAGCAAAATCGCTATAAAAACGAACAGCATCAATACCAGGATAGTAGTTGGAACCATCCGACGATTGACGATTAAAAACTACGCGGCCATTCTCAATAACTGGGGCGCGACTTTGCAGCATTAAAGCGGCCACGATATCAGCCGATCTTTCCACATTACTGCCGCCGCCGATAGCCGCGCCAGCTTGAATAATTTGACCCTGAGCATCGCGCTTGGTTAAACGCTTGACTGTATCCTGAAAATTCTTATCCCAATAGGCGGGTGGATTAATAATACCCTCATTATTAAAAAGATCTTTACGATAAAACATAGCTAGCGTATCAACCGATAACGGCAAACCCATAATCTTATTATCAATAATAACATCATCAGCGACTACATCCACAAAATTGGCTCGCAGATCCTTAATCGTCAGGCTGCGACTATTTCTTAATTCGTAGATTGTTTCCTTTTTAATCGTCCCCTTAACTATTGGATAAACCATAGTAATAGTATCGGGCATCGGTGAAATTTTGGCTTGGTAACGAGATAGCCAACTACTTTCAATAGAAAAAATATCTGGACCGCGATCTTCAGCTAGAGCATTAATGATCTCCTTTTCATATTCCTCATAACGCAGCTTGCGATAATTAATGGTGATATTTGGATGCAACGCCTTATACTTAGTTAAAATTTCTTCAAAATCATCCGGCTCATCCCAGGCTCGCCAATAGTTGAGAGTAATTGGCTGCATACTTTCTTTGACAGCACTAGATTGAAGACGACAGCCAAAACCGCTAGTCATCAAACCGATGGCCAATAAAGATAAGCAGCTGATTTTTTTCCACATAAATTAATAATTAGCAAAACGATATTGTAGACTCTCTGCTAAATGTATTTTAGCAATTGTTGGCTCATTAGCCAAATCGGCAATGGTTCTGGCTAAACGTAAAACTCGAAAATAGCCGCGCGCCGATAGGTTTAACTGATCGACTGCCTGGCGTAATAAGGCTTGGCCATAACGATCAATCAAACAAAATTGTTTTATCGCTAGTGGCGTTAAATCGCCATTAGTCAAAAATTTGGTGCCGGCCAAACGCTGTTTTTGTTGCTGACGAGCCGACTCAACCCTTCGTCTAACTTCGGCCGAGCTTTCGAGTTTAACGCCATAAGAAAAATCAGCCGGACGAACTCGTTGGATTGTCAACTGTAAATCTAGACGATCAAGCAATGGTCCAGATAATTTACGGCGATAATTAGCAATCTGCCGCGAGCTACAGCGGCAAACTTGCCGATTATCACCAAAAAACCCGCAAGGGCAAGGATTCATGGCAGCTATCAATAAAAACTGTGCTGGAAAAATCAACTGGCCAATCGTCCGATTAATGGTGGCAAAACCATCTTCGAGCGGCTGCCTTAAGCCCTCTAAGACGGCGCGAGAAAATTCTGGCAGTTCATCTAAAAAAAGCACGCCGCGATGAGCCAAAGAAATCTCTCCCGGGCTAGGCCATGAACCGCCGCCAATAATTGAAGCTGCTGAAGCGCTATGATGCGGACTACGAAAAGGCCGAATGCTGGGCGGCTGATTAGCTCCCTTGAGATAGCCGGCAATACTATAAATCTTAGCCACCTCAATCGCCTCATCAGCGGCCAGACCAGTCAAGATACCTGGAACAGCTTTAGCCAGCATAGTCTTACCTGATCCCGGCGGACCGATCATTAACAAATTATGGTTACCGGCAGCGGCAATCTCTAGCGCCCGCTTGGCGGTCTCTTGACCACATACATGGCTAAAATCAACAACAACAGCTGGTTCAATTGAATTATTATCCAATCTCTTAATAGTTAGAGGCTGGCTTAAACCTCGTAACTGCCCAATAATCTGTTTTAAATCAGTAGCTGGCCAAACGGTTAATCCATCGACGATTTGCGCTTCCGCAGCGTTGCCCGCCGGCACAATAATAGCTCGCAGTCCAAGCTCTTTGGCTAAACAAGCGGCCGGCAAAACACCGCTCACTGGACGAGTTTGTCCGTCAAGCGACAATTCGCCCAAACACATAACCTGTCGCAAACAACCGCTGGGCAACTGACCGCTAGCCAATAAAATACTAAGCGCAATTGGCAAATCATAATTCGGACCCTGTTTGCGTAAATCAGCCGGAGCTAAATTAATCGTAATTTTAAGCTTCGGCAACGATAAACCTGAATTACGCAACGCACTACGGACCCGCTCTTTCGCCTCCGAAATTGAAGCATCAGGCAATCCAACAATAATAAAAGAGCCGATATCGCCGCTCCCAATATCGGATTCGGCCTCCACTAGCTCAGCCGCTAAGCCACTAAGGCCAGCTGATAAAACTTTGGCTGACATAATTAAAAAGAACAGGTGAATATGAACCGGCAAGCCGCCGCTTCATCCCCTCCTGAGATTAAGAATTAGCTACTGCATTATAGCCTAAAAAGAAAAAATCGGCCAATCTGACCGATTTTTTCTAAAACGACAACTATATATTATTATCGCTATTCGCAACTACCAGCCGCTGTTCCATTATTCTCTGAAGTAAACCCGGCAGCCGGACTATCACTAGATAACTGAGCCGAACATTCTTCGGGCGAATTATTAAAAGCTGAGCAAATAGTCTTTAACAAGCTGGCGCTATCACGATTAACGCTAATTTCTTGATCATTAATAATCAAAGTCGGCGACCCTTGGACATTATATTTGGTATTGTCTGTTTTATCGACATCAAATGGTGGGAATTGCCCATTCCAAGCATCTTTATTGTTATAACTAGCCGTAATATTAAATTGTTTATCAGCAGCGCTAATACAAGATTGCAAAGAAGTTTCATTAATCTTAGCCTCCTTATAGCAATCACTGGCTTTCCCAGAGTTAATAAAACAACTCAAATAAGCGGTAAACTTATCATTTTGTTCTTTTTGAATACAATATTGGGCCAAATTCTCGTCAATTTCCGGTTTATCATGCATAGCATAGTCGCAGAACTTAATTTTAAAATCAATTTTGTCGCCCAATTTCTCAACAACCGGCAATATGCCTCGTTCCATCTGTAAACCATAAGGACAATAGCTCATAACAAATAGTTCCACAACCGGTTTGTCGCTTTTTTTCTCAACAGTAGCGGCCGCTGATTCAGCTTCGGAACTGCCGGATAATTGTTGTGTTATTTCGTCAATATCCATAGCTTGCGGGAAAAATAATTTACCATCACGACTCAAATAAGAATCAACTGGGTCGCCGCTACCAACATCCACTTTTAATTTATAAAAACCATCAATCAACTCTATCTCTTTGATAGTCGCCTGGCTACCCGGCCGCATCAGAGCAGTATTAATAAATTTTTCCGCTCGTTCTTTGGCTTGATCGGGCTTTAAATTCTTGGGCCGACTAGCGCAACCAGTCAGCATGACAATGGCGGCCAAACTCAGCAATAACCATTTTTTCATAAATAAAAACTTAAATAATTAATATCTAAAGCCAGGTTACCCCAACTACCTGGTCATTATTTTCTTTAAAACGCATCAAGCAAACACCTTGAGTGTCGCGACCGGATTCATTAACTGTCTTAAAAGGCAGACGGATGACTTGACCATGCTTAGACATAATAATCAAGTCTTTGTCTTCCATGGTTTTTTTATTAACCAAGAAAGCATTGACTAATTCACCGGTTTTATTGGTAATTTTGGCTGTCTTAATACCCGATCCGCCACGATTTTGAACCTTATACTGAGACAGACTGGTCCGCTTGCCATAACCATTAGCCATGACTGACAAAACTTGATAATCTTTCAATTTTTCGCCATCAACCCTAATAACTCCCATACCGATAATCCGATCTTTAGCCTTGAGCCGCATGCCAATTACACCACTGGCGCCACGCCCCATATCGCGAACATCCCCTTCGTGGAAACGAATGGCTTGACCATGAGCGGTTACCATTTGAATCTGATCATTACCGGTGGTCGGCTTAACCCAAATCAATTGATCGCTGTCCTTAAGTTTGATAGCAATTAACCCACTGCGCCGGACATTATCAAAAGCATTGATGCGGACTTTCTTAACTAAGCCGCGCCGCGTAGCAAAAAACAGATACTCCTTATTAGCCATCTTATCTAGTGGTAAAATAGCGGTAACTTGCTCGCCATTAGCTAATTGCAAAAAATTAACGATCGCCTGCCCTTTGGATGTTCTGGAGGCTAAAGGCAATTCATAAGCCTTTAATTCAAAAACTCGACCATGACTGGTAAAGAATAACAAATTACTATGAGTCATGGTAGTAAACAAAAATTGCACTGAATCTTCTTCTTTAGTGGTTAAACCAATTACGCCTTTACCGCCACGGCCCTGAACCTTAAAGGTATCGCCAGGCAAACGCTTGATATAGCCATCCCTAGTCATAATCACTACCGCTTCTTCATTGGGAATCAAATCTTCAGCCTTAAAATTCTTAACACTTTGGTCTACAACGCCGGTACGACGATCATCGCCAAACTTTTCAACAATATCCTGGCATTCCTGCTTAATAATCTTTAACACCAAACTATCGGACGATAAAATACTCTCTAACTCGGCAATAGTTTTTAATTTATCCTTGAGTTCAGTTTTAATCTTTAATGTTTCGAGATTAGCTAATGTCTGTAGCTTCATTTCCAGAATGGCCACAGCTTGCCGCTCAGATAGCTTAAACTGCTTAATTAAATTAGCCTTGGCCTTATCTTTGTCTTTAGAGGCCTTAATAGTGGCAATAACTTCATCAATATGGGCTAAAGCAATCATTAAGCCTTCCAAAATATGGGCCCGATCCTTAGCTTTGGCCAACTCATAAGCAGTCCGACGGCGCACCACCTCTTGGCGATGTTTAATAAATTCTTCTAAAATGGTTTTAAGATTTAAAACTCGAGGCTGTAGTCCATCCACCAAGGCCAGCATGTTAACATGAAAAGTTTCTTGCAGCTGGGTTTGCTTATATAAAACATTTAAAATCTTCTTCGGGTAACTATCTCTCTTAAGATCAATAACGATTCTAACACCGTCTTTGTCCGATTCATCACGCAAATCACGGATGCCTTCAATTTTTTTGTCTTTGACTAAATCAGCAATCTTTTCCACCAAAATTGCTTTATTAACCTGATAAGGAATCTCGCTGATAACAATCTGAAAATTATCGTGACCATGTTCAACAATTTCAGCCCGACCACGCATCACAATCCCTCCTTTGCCAGTGGTATAGGCTCGTAAAATATCTTCTCGGTTATAAATTAAGCCGCCAGTCGGGAAATCAGGGCCCTTAATAAACTCCATTAATTCTTCAACGGTAGCTTCAGGGTTGTCAATTAAATGCAAAATAGCGCCGACCACCTCACGCAAATTGTGGGGCGGAATATTGGTAGCCATACCAACAGCAATACCCATGCATCCATTGAGCAACAACTGCGGAATCTTGGCTGGTAAAACTTGCGGTTCATTTTGCGATCCGTCAAAATTAGCAACCATATTGACCGTGTCTTTGTCTAAATCAAACAACATCTCTTCAGCAATGGCCGATAATTTGGCCTCGGTATAACGCATGGCCGCCGGCCGATCACCGTCAACTGAGCCGAAGTTGCCTTGACCGCGGACCATCATATAACGCATAGCAAAATCCTGAGCCATTCGCGCCATTGAGTCGTAAACGGCGCTATCGCCATGCGGATGATATTTACCAAGCACTTCACCGACTACAGTGGCTGATTTACGAAATTTGCCGCCAGAACGCAAACCCAGTGACCACATAGCATAAAGAATCCGCCGATGCACTGGCTTGAGACCATCACGAACATCAGGCAGTGCCCGAGAAACAATAACACTCATGGCATAGTCCAAATAGGACTGCCGCATTTCCTCAATAATCGGTTGAGCTAAAATCAAACCATGTGGAGTGGTTATTTCAGCTGGTCGGGCTGATTCCTCAATGTTGTGATCATCAGCTGGGCTGATATGGGAAACTGGTGATTTTTTTTTGGTCATAAACTTGGTTAATCGGTTGACTGATTAGGTAATTTCTCTAATTTTTGGCGTAATTTGTCAAGCTGAAGACGATTCTGCTCTTGCAGTAATCGCGCCTCTGGAGTGGTGGAAGAATCGGTAGTTGTGGCAATTTTTTCTAATAATTCACTACCTTTATTGACTTCTTCTAGCCCGGCATCTAAATCCTGACGAATTTGATTAATATCCAATAATGGCTGCTCCTGGTTTTTTTGCTTGCTAATAAAAGAAAGCCGTAAGCTATAAAACCAAAAGACCAATAATATAGTCATGATAGCCGTAATACCAACCCAAGCAAGCAAACGTCGTTTCTCAATTGGCCAATCGGCCGGGCTGGAAGCCTTGTTAATAAGCCGCTGACGCTTCATAAATCTAAGCCGTAACTGATAGAATAATTAATTGCAAATTTTCACTATCTAGATCGCGACGAACAACCTTCAATTTATCTTCATAGATCGGAGCTAAGCCAATAGCTTTAACAAAATCATCGACAGCAGCAAGGTTAAAACTTAAACCAGGTAATTTATAGTGCATTGGTATAACTATCTTGGGCTCTATTTGATTAATAACCTCAATCGCCTGTTTGGCATCTAAAGTATAGTACCCACCGACTGGAACCAATAGAATATCAGTACCAGCCAAACGTTCTAATTGTTTAGCCTCCAAAGTACTGCCCAAATCTCCCAAATGAGTAACTACTAAATCGCTAAAACCCAAACGGAATATTAAATTGTGCCCACGCTTTGCACCGCCCTGCTGGTCGTGATCGCTGTCCACTCCATCAATAAATAAACCACCGATTTCATATTCTCCGGCCATATCTATAACAAATGGTTGACCGCTAACTCCAGACAAAAAATTGTGGTCTTTGTGCTGATGGCTGATGGTAACCACATCGGCCGATAAATTGGCCGGCAATTTTAATCCGGTATGGCTGGGACTAAATGGATCAAGAACTACAGTAATATCTCGACCATTCATTTTGTCTTGCAACTTGAAACATGATTGTCCTAACCAACTAATAATCATAAAATTTATATAAAGACATAACGAAGCCCGTTAACCGGGCTGACTTTAATTTAACAAAAATCACGCCAGCTGTCAAAGCGATTAAGCTTATTTTAAGACCTAATCAGTGGATTTTAGACCTGACGAAATTGGCAGATAGAACGAAAATCACAGTAAGCACAAAGCTGACTAGGTTTAGCTGGGAAAAAGCCCTGGCGAATCGCCTCAACCTGGGCGGCTACTTCTTGCTGAACTTTGTCTAAATCAGCTGGCTTAGCCGTAAAACTTAAGGCTTGTCCACTATTTAAATAATAAAAAGTCAGTTTGCCAACCCGCCAACCAAAAACTGATTCAACCGCTAGCTGATAAATCATTAATTGACGCTTTGTCTGATAATCTAGCTTGTCTTTGGGCTTACCCGTCTTATAATCAATAATTTCAACCGTGCCATCAGCTAACTGATCAACCCGATCAATCGTGCCGCCAAGAGTGAATTGGGCGGTTTTCCAAACAAATTTTTTCTCCAAAGCCAAAACATTGGGCCAACCACCAGCCTCAATCTGCTGCCAAATTAATTTTAGGCTCTGTTGGCCAAGTAAACGATATTTTTCTCGGTCCTCAGCCGAATCATAACCATCATCAACCCAATTCTTCTTATAGATAGCCATTAATCCGGCCCAATCAGGTTTAGTTGGAACTGTTGACTGACCAAATAAATCAGTTGGCTGTTCGTTTAATAAACAAGGCGCAAACAATTCATATAAACAACGGTGCATCAGACGACCATAAACTATATTACCTTTATCGGGCACTGGCACTCTTAAGACAAAAGCAAACTTATATTGTAATGGGCAATTACTATAACTCTCAAATTGACTGAAAGAAAACTTTTTGACCGCCACTAATGGCGCTGGCAAAATCTGATTATTGTCGGAGTTTTTTAAAGCCTCAACTTCACGCACTAACTCAAAAACTCTATCTGCATCTAACTGACGCTCTGTCTGATTAGCAGTCAGCCCGATCTCGCTAAGAAAAATTGACGGCCGCTTATCGCGAACTCCGCCATAGTCACGGGCATAGGCCAAAATTAATTTTTCTTTAGCTCGGGTGACGGCTACATAAAATAGCCGCCGCTCTTCAGCTAAATGAACGTCACCGGAGCCAACTGGTTCAGCAATTAATCCATCAGGCACCGGCAAACTGTCGCCACGTTTGGTGGTTGGAAAGCGTTTATCAACTAAATCGGGCAAAAAGACATAGCGGAACTCTAGTCCTTTGGCCGAATGAATAGTCATAATTTTAACCACATCATCATCTTCGAGTGGCAAACTTAGACTACCGGTTTCTCCGGCCTCCATTTCCATGTTCATTAAATCAACAAAATCCTTAAGATGTAAATCAGGACCGCTGTCTTCAAATTCTTTCATCTTCTTATACAGCTGATTGAGATAATGGAAAATCGCGCTATCTTTCTCTTGGTCTAAGCCAGCCAATAATCCCGACTGATAAACGAAATCAACAAACAAACGGCTAGGCGACTGCTGAACAGCTGACAATGACTGGGCAGAGACTAACTTCAACAACTTATCTATAGCGCGACGACCGTCTGGGCTAATCTTGACGGCTAGGGCATTGTTCTGTAGGGCTTCAAAGAGTGACCAGGCTTTGCGCCGAGCTAAAGCTGACAATTCAACCAAATCGGCTGGCGATAAAGCAAACGGCCGAGAATTTAAAACTCGATATAAAGCGGTTGACTCATGATAATTGTCTAAGAGCTTAAAATAAGCTAAACAATCTAAAACTATCGGCTTATAGTAAAGCCCGCGCAAAGACATGAACTGGCAGGGTATTTTTTGCCGACCTAGTTCATTAATAAATTTATCGGCATCGCGATTGGAACGAATCAAAATGGCAAAATCCGACCATTTAGCCGCCGGGTCTTGTCGATACTCTTCTTTAATATAATCAACAATAGCCACTATTTCTTCAGACTCGCTGGCTAGCGGCCAAACCTCAACTGAACCATTAGGTTGACCGACGGCAACTAGCCGCTTATTAATTTTTAAACGATCTTCTAGCCGATCAGGGTTGTTCTTTTGGATTGATTGATAGGCTTGATCCAAAATCGGTTGACCAGAACGATAATTATCGGTTAACACGATGTTAACAGCCGCTGGATAATCATCTTTAAATTGTAAAATATTGGCTAAAGAGGCGCCACGAAATTTATAAATACTTTGATCATCATCACCAACGACGGTTAGATTATTGTCAGGGGCGGCCAAAAGTTTGATCAACTCATATTGCGCCCAATTGGTATCTTGAAACTCGTCAACTAAAATAAATTTAAATTGCTGACGATATTGCTGTAAAATATTCGGCCTTTGTTGGAATAACCGTAAAGTATAGCTAATTAAATCGCCAAAGTCTAAACAGGAATTATCAAGCAATAATTGATTATAAGTCTGATAGGCCCGAGCCAACTCCTGTAATCTGGCCACCTCCAATTGTTCTGGCTGACCGGCATCGCTTAAATCAAGACCATCAACATACTGCAAATAATCAGCTGGCAAGATATTCTCGTCTTTGAGATGGCTAAAATATTTTACCAGGTCGCGCAAAAACTTTGTCTCATTGCCTAGTGGACGATAATAATCCAGCTGCAGCCGATCTAAATTTTTGCGCAATAATATCCATTGACCGGTTTCATTAAGCAACTTAAAATTAGTCGGGAGGCCAATATCTAAACCATGTTGACGCAGTAATCTTTCGCCTAAACCATGAAAAGTTTGAATCCACAGGTCAGTATAACCATAGGGCAATAAACGATCAGCTCGCTCTTCCATTTCGCCAGCCGCCTTGTCAGTAAAGGTAGTTAGCAAAATTTGATCCGGCTTGGCCTGACCAGACATGATTAAATGAAGCAAGCGATTAATTAAGACGGTTGTTTTGCCAGTGCCGGCGCCCGCTACAATTAATAATGGGCCGGAACCATGCTCAACTGCTTGTCTTTGGGCTGGGTTAAGACCGGCCAGATAATCAAAGGGTTGAGCCATAATTTTGTTCACTAATTAAAAGACAAATGTGCTAATAATTTATCCGGCTCGGTTACCCGCCCAATAATAGCCAAATTAAGCCCCTGATCAACAAAAATTTGTCGAGCCACAGATTGAATTTGTTCAGCAGTCACCGCCCGAATTTTGGCTAAATATTCAGTCGGTGTATCCAAATTTTCCTGGACATTACCTTGGCCTAAAAACAGAACTTGCTGCCGAGCATACCACTGAGCCAAATCATCCGACCCCTCTAACCCAAGAATCAAACGGCCAGACAAGAATTTTTTGATTCGCTCCAATTCAACCACATCAACTAATTCAGTAGTTAATTTTTTATACTCGGCAATAATAGTCGCCACTGCTTGAGCAACGGCCTCTTTCTTAATACCGGCCGAAGTTACCAGATAACCGCTATCGGTATAATTTTCAACACTAGTCCGAACATAATAAGCTAAGCCTTGCCGCTCACGAATTTGTAAAAACAAACGGGAACTCATCGATCCGCCGAGAATAGCAGCTAGCAAACGACTAGGTAGTCTTTGTGGATGACCATAAGGAAAAGCTCGAACTCCTAAAGCTAAATGCAATTGATCAGTATCTTTATCAGCAACTAACAACTGGGGCTGACTTTGTTGTTCAACAACTGGCAGCTTATCTTGAAAATTAATTGCTGCTGGCCATTGAGCAAAATATTTATTCACTAAACTATCAATATTCTCGGGTAACTGACCAGCTAAACAAATAATGGTCCGCTGCTGGCCATAATTCTGCCGCCAATAATTAATAAAGTCGTCTCGTTGGAAAGCGCTAACTGTTTCTTTGCGGCCAGCCGTATCCCAACCAGCCGGCGTATCACCGTAAAGAGTTTGTTCAAAAACATCTTCCAAGTGCAGCATTGGATTGTCCTGATACATGTTAATCTCTTCAATAATCACTCCGCGTTCACGATCTATCTCCTCACTGGAAAATTGTGAATTTAAGAGCATGTCACTAAGAACATCCAAAGCGACAGCCGCTTGATCAGCCGCGCATTTTACATAATAACCGGTATATTCTTTGCTGGTAAAAGCATTATATTCGCCGCCAATAGCGTCTAATTCACTGGAAATTGCCAAGGTGGACGGACGCTTACTTGTCCCCTTAAAAAACATGTGTTCCAAAAAATGAGACAACCCGCTTTGATTAGCGGTTTCATATTTAGAACCGACGGCAATAACCACTAAAGCGGTGAAAGTCGGACAGCCGGCCAAAGGAATTTTTAAAATCAATGGCCGTTCATTGGATATTTGTCGTTGCCACATAAAACTTAATAATCTAACTTACTAGATAAATAACTAACCAGCTCATTAAGTTGAACGGTTGTCTGCTTCATGGTGTCACGGTCGCGCACCGTAACGGTACCTTTTTCCAGAGTATCAAAATCAACAGTTAGGCAATATGGAGTACCAATCTCGTCTTGGCGGCGATAGCGTTTGCCAACATTGCCATTGTCATCAAACTCGCAACGCCAACGCATTTTAACCTGATCAAAAACTTCTTGCGCTGCCTTGATTAGTTCCGGCTTATTGCGCAGCAATGGAAAAACTGCCACTTTAACTGGAGCCAGCGCTGGCTTCAATTTTAGAACTACTCGTTTATCATTTTCCCCCAACTTCTCCTCGTGATAAGCCTCATTCAATAACATCAAGAAAACGCGACCAACTCCCGACGATGATTCAATAATATGGGGAATAAATTTTTGGTCAACTGCTTGATCGTAATAATCTAACTCCTGACCAGAAAATTTTTGATGCTGAGTTAAATCATAGTCGCCACGAGCATGAACGCCTTCAATCTCTTGAAAACCAAAAGGGAAATTATATTCAATATCACAAGCGGCTTTGGCATAGAAAGCTAACTTCTCGTGCTCATGCCAGCGTAGATTAGCCGGATCAATCCCTAAAATATTAATATAATAATCCCAGCGACGCTGCTTCCAAAGATTAAAGTCAACTAAGTCATTAGTCGGTCGGACAAAATACTGCAACTCCATCTGTTCAAACTCTCGGGTGCGGAAAATAAATTGCCGGGCGGTTATTTCATTACGGAAAGCCTTGCCAATCTGAGCGATACCAAACGGCAGCCTTAAACGAGTGCTATCCAGAATATTTTTATAATTAACATAAATACCCTGACAAGTTTCGCCGCGCAAATAAACTGGATTGCTGTCATTGCCAGTAAAATTGCCTAAATTAGAATGCACTAATAAATTAAAGTGACGAACCTGAGTAAAATCGCGATGACCGCATTCCGGACAAACGACTAAATGACGATAATCATCAAATAGTTGATTAATCTCAGTTTCTGACATAGTGTCGCTGGCCTCGGCGCCAACCCCTTCTAAAAGATGATCAACACGCAGCCGAGTATGGCAATAACGACATTCGGTTAATGGATCCGAAAACCCGGCCACATGGCCACTGGCCTGCCATACTCGCGGATTCATAAAGATAGCGCTATCTAGGCCGCTAATATTATCATAGCGATAAACTAATTCCCGCCACCAAATCTGTTTAATGTTGTTGATAAGCTCAACTCCATAGGGGCCGTAATCATAAACTGCGGCCAATCCGCCATAAATCTCCGATGACGGATAAACAAAACCGCGACGTTTACAGAAGCTGACTAAAGACTCTAAAGTTACTTCGGACATAAGATAAAATAAGGCATTAAGGCCTTTTTAGTCTATCACTGGACTTCATTTTTGGCAATCAATTGGGTAAAAATATTATCAAGCAATAAAACCTTGACAAGACTAGTTAAAAACTTTAACCTAACAACAGTCCTAACGGACAAATAAAAAAAGAGGAGGCTTAGAATGAGCTTCGAAGAAGAAAAAGTGATTATAAAGGCCATCATCTGGTCAAAATGTCTTCATCTTATTGTCCAGAACAACACTGGACAAAAAGTTATGTTAAAAGCAGACGCCATTGAGGCGTCTATAAAGTCAAAACTGCAGGTGCAGCGAATTGGCTGCGCCGAATGTCAGTTTATTACTGACATTTTACAAAAAAAACAAATTCAATTAAGTCGAGAAGATATCGTAAATCTAAATTTCTCGGCTATATTGGAGGTTCTGCCTCCAATGAAAAAAAAGTACAAGAAGGAACCCAAAAAACGTCGCTAGCGACGCTGGTTCCAATAAGCTTTGGCTGACACTTCGGTGTCAGCCTTTTTCTTATCCAAAATTAAAACCGCCAGCTCGTCAGCCAGCGGCTTTAACCCCTCCTTATCATCAACTAGCTGATGGCTTAAGCAAGCCGGCCTGACGAAAACTATAAAAACCACGGCGGCTAAAAATAACATTATCTAATAATTGTAAACCAAACGCCTGACACATAATGATCATTTTATTGAACAACAACAAATCTAATTCGTTAGGCTCGGCACCGCCAACCAAATGATTACTGGCGGTAATCAATTGCTGAGCCGGCAATTGCAATATCGGTTCAAAAATCTGTTGCGGATGAAAATACGGTTGCTTTAATTGTTCAAATAAAAAATTCTTGCGCCGCAATTCATGACAACGACGATCCAAATAACCAATCGCCAGTCTTTCTTGCGTGCAAGAACGCAAATATTTAAACTCTTGGTAAATAACTTCCTGGCTATAATAAATATTTTGTACTCGTTGACGACAAAATCGACGAGTCATACCAGTACTAGCTAACACCAAATTAGCTTGTTGACTATTCAGCCCAGCTGTTACCAATTCTTCAAAGCTAGCCCTCACTAAGCATGGCGCTGGAATTCTCTTAAGAATAATTTTAGCCAGGGGAATACATGCTTTAATATCTTGGCCCTGACTAATAATAAAGGCTAGCAGCTCACTATTACTAAATTTAGCTAGGTCAAACTTTAGCCAGCTAGCCGCATCCGGTAATTGGGCCGGAATCTGGCAGATAGACATAACGGCTAGTTAAAAACTAAATTGAGGAGGTTAGTTAAGTTAAAAATAATAGTTTGACCAAGTCCCATCATAACATTTTTGCTTAAGCAAAAAAAGACAAGCCCCACCTTAGAGACTTGTCTAAATATTAACACTATAAAATCGGGATATTAGCAATTAGCCAAGGTGTGGACGGCTTGAATTATCCCCAGATCGTGAACTAAAATGACGTGGTCCCGGAAAGCCAGTTGGACGCTCGGTGGGCAATCCTTTGGCTTTATAACGTTCCCAAATAGCCTGATTATCTGACAAATCTTTCATCGTTAAATTAACTCGGCCTTGATCATCAATTGCTTTAATCTTGACCGTAACAGTATCACCATCGTGCAGCATATCCGCTGGCTTACCAACATAAAATGGCGCCAATTCGCTGGCATGAACCATGCCATCACGATTAGGTAATAATTCTACAAAAGCTCCAAAATCTAATAAACGGACAACCTTGCCAGTAAATTTTTCACCGACTTCTAGTTTGCGAGCAATATCTTGCACCCATTTAACCGCTTGATTCAATTTTTCCTGATTAGAGCCGCAAACCATAACTTGTCCATTTTGTTCAATATCAATGGTCACTTCACAAGCAGCGATAATTTCATTAATCACTTTGCCGCCGGCGCCAATAACTTCACGAATTTTATCGACATCAATAAAAAAGCTGACAATCTTGGGAGCATATGGCGATAATTCGGCCCGCGGTTCAGAGATGGCCTGATTCATAACCTCTAAAATCTGTAGACGGCCACGGCGGCTTTGCTCAATGGTCGTCTGAATAATCTCCTTAGTCAAACCGTCGGTTTTAGTATCTAGTTGGATGGCAGTAATACCTTCAGTCGTGCCGGTAATCTTAAAATCCATACCGCCTTGGCCATCTTCCAAGTCTTGAATATCAGTCAAAACTTTCCATTGACTCATATCTTGATTAGAGGCCAACCCCATAGCTAGACCGGCAACCGGTCGTTTAATCGGCACACCGGCATCCATCAGTGACAGTGATGAGGCACAAGTTGAACCCATTGACGATGAACCATTAGAGCTGAGTGTTTCGCTGACAACCCTGATTGTATAAGGAAAATCCGCTTTGCTTGGTAAAACCGGCACTAGGGCCTTTTCCGCCAAGGCTCCATGACCAACCTCGCGGCGACCCGCCGTCCTAATCGGCTTAGCTTCACCGGTGCAATATGGCGCAAAATTATAATGATGCATATAGCTCTTGGTCGAAACACCCTCCAAGCCCTCTAAAGACTGCTCATCGCTAGGAGCACCCAAGGTGACAATAGACATTACCTGTGTCTCGCCGCGAGAGAATAATCCAGCGCCATGATTACGAGGTAAAATACTGACATCAGCCGACAATTGACGAATCTCATCTAAAGCGCGACCATCAACCCGACGGTCTGATTGTAAAATATTATTAGTAACAGCTGCCTCAACCGCAACTTCTACGGTTTGACCGATAACCCATTGACGCAGGCTTCTATCAAAATTCTGACTAAACAAATATTCGTCCAATCCATCTTTGATAGCTTCAACAGCTAATTTACGCTGCCCCTTGGTATAATAAATTTTATCAAATAAAATTGGCTCAATATGCTCATCTAACCATTGCTCGGCAATCTTCTGAGCTTGCTGCTTGCGCTCTTGAGCCTGTAATTCATCGGCCGATAAACGCACTGTTTTAGCCTTTTTCGGCTCAATTGGTCCGATTGCTTGATACAGTTCTTCAATTAATTCAATTGAACCGGCTAGGGCTTGTTGCCCAGCCATAATAGCTTCAAACATAGCGGCTTCGGGAATTTCTTGAGCGCCAGCTTCAATCATAATAACTTTACTAGCTGTTCCAGCGACAATTAAATCCAAATCACTAATTTCGCGCTGTTTATAAGTCGGGTTAAAAACCAATTGATTATCAATCCGCCCGACCCGAATACCGCCTATCGGTCCACGCCAATTGATTCCCGAAATCCGCAAAGCCGCTGAAGCAGCTACTAAAGCAACGATATCATAATCATTGGTTTGATCAACCGACAAAACTGTCAAAATTACCTGCACATCACGCCGCGATGATTCATCAAACAGCGGACGAATTGACCGATCAATCATTCGACCGCTAAGAATAGCTTCATCAGTTGGTCGCCCCTCGCGTTTGACCCAGCGGGAACCCTTAATAATGCCAGCAGCATAAAGACGCTCCTCAAAATCAACCATTAATGGAAAAAAATCACCGTCTTCACGCGCCTCCTTGGCCTCCACCACGGTAGCCATAACTACGGTGTCGCCATATTGGACAGTAACTGCCGCATCAGCCTGATGAGCCAAGCGGCCATTTTTAATAGTTAGCGGACGGCCATGCCAATCGCGGCTAACCACAATTTCTTGCTTTTGCATAGAATTTAGAGCTGTCCTGATCAACAAACTAAAGGACTATGATTATTTCATAGTGCTCACTGTTTGTCGACCAAAAATCAGCTAATTATTTATTAATTTATTATAAAATCAACGACTGATTAAAAATTGACGATCACTAAGATTAATAAAGTCATCAGCAATCTCCAATAATTTAGCCGAGGTAGTTTGACGAAAACCAGCTATTTCTACCAAACAGCCAGTAGTGCTTTGAATATAATTAACCAGTGGAGTGTAGTCGCCATCACCGCTAGCTAAAACAATAACATCCAGTTTGTGAGATAATTTAATAGCATCAATGCTGATACCGACATCCCAATCACCTTTTTTGGCTCCGCCAGCAAAAACCTGCAGATCTTTCATAATAACCTCGAAGCCCTGCTGGCTCAAAGCCTCAAAAAAGGCTGTTTCATCGTCATTATTATCACTGCGGACAACATAGGCCGCCGCCCTAATCAATTTACGGTCAGCAACAACAGCCGCTAAAACTTTGCGAAAATTAACTTTCTTATTATAGAGATTGCGAGCGGAATGATAGAGGTTAGCAACATCAACCAAAACCCCAACACGCTGCTCCGGGTGTTTAACCATGAAAAATATTTTAAACTTCTTCAGCTAAATCGTCAGAAAAATCTTCTTCTTCAACATTATCGGCTTCTTTGGCTAACAATTCATTCTCCAGACGCTTGCGCTCTTCTTCTTCAGCGGCCATTTTTTTGGCAATCTTTAGATTAAGCTTAGCCGCCAAATCAATAAAGGCTTTATCATCTTCTTTTTGCAGATACTTTAATAGGCGCCGACGTTCACCAACTTTACGCAATAAACCGCGACGAGAAGAAAAATCGTGGCGATGTTTTTGTAAATGATCGGTCAGCTGTTTAATCTCTTCGGTCAAGATAGCAATCTGAACCTGAGTTGAACCAGTGTCGCCATCATGCTGCCGAAACTTTTCAATAATTTCTTGCTTGAATTGTTTGTCTAACATAGTTTTCTGTCCCCCAACCGAGAAACAGTCAACTGTTTAGGCCGCTCCAAGAAGGGGTAAAATAATAATTATTGGCTAAATAAAGCTCTTCTGTTATAACACTGTTGGAAAATAAAATCAAGATGTCGTATAATATTATCAATGCTTAAAGATGATATCAACCATTTTTTAGAATATTTAGAAGTTGAACGCGGCCTATCCAATAACACTTTGATCGGCTATCGCTTTTATTTGCAACGCTTTTTGGCGTTTGCCACTGCCAGCGGCATCAATAAACCCAATCAAATAAGCCAAGAATTGATCCATCGTTACCGCCTTCATCTCAACCGACTTGCTAATCGCGAGCATGATAATCTTAAAAAAAATACTCAGAACTACCACTTAATTGCTCTGCGGCAACTGCTTAAATATTTTAGTAAACACAATATTGAAAGCCTGGATTCCAACAAAGTTGAATTGGCTAAACAGGAACCGCGACAAGTTAGTTTTTTAGAAGGATATGATTTGACCGCCTTTTTACAGGCCCCCCTAACTATTAAAAATTCCAGTAAGTTAGTCCGCTTACGCGATCGAGCTATTTTAGAATTACTTTTCTCAACCGGCCTGCGGGTCAGCGAATTAGCTCGATTAAAAATTAATGACATCAATTTAAAGAAAGCAGAATTTACCGTCCGCGGTAAAGGCAATAAACTACGATTGGTCTTTTTATCCGACGACGCTAAAGCGGCCATCAAATCCTATTTAGAGGCTCGCCAAGACACTGAACCCTTTCTTTTTATCAGTCATGGCAAAATCAATCAAGAAACTAATCCGATCTACGGTCTAACACCACGATCAATTGAACGGCTAGTGGGAAAATACGCCTTAGCGGCCGGCATTACTAAAAAAGTCACTCCACATACCCTGCGCCATAGTTTTGCAACTGATTTATTGATGGGCGGCGCTGATATCCGCAGCGTCCAACAATTACTAGGTCACGCTTCAATTACCACCACTCAAGTCTATACTCATGTCACCGACCAACAGCTGCGCCAGGTTTATCAAAATTTTCATGGTAAAAGTCGCAAAAATTTACACCAATCATAAACTAATCTAGACTTTTACATTTAAATTGTTATAATAAGCCAGCTAACTAAATAAAAATATATTTATATGCCCTTAATTCCAACCGTCATTGAAACTACTGGCCAAATAGAGCGAGCCTATGATATTTATTCCCGCCTATTGAAAGACCGTATTATTTTTTTGGGTGAACCGATTGATGATCATACCGCTAATCTAATTATTGCCCAGTTATTATTTCTAGATGCCGAAAATAGCAGCAAGGATATTAAATTTTATATTAATACTCCTGGCGGATCAGTAACGGCCGGCCTGGCAATTTATGATACCATGCAATTTATTAAGGCCGATGTCAGCACAATCTGCGTTGGTATGGCTGCTTCAATGGGGGCGGTTTTGTTAGCTGCTGGAGCACCAGGCAAACGCCTATCGCTACCCAATAGCGAAATTATGATCCATCAAGTGATGGGTGGTTTTGAAGGACAGGCTACAGATATTAAAATCCGCTCCGAGCATATTCTGCACATCAAAGATCGTTTAAACAAAATTTTAGCTCAACACACTAAACAAGACCTCAAAACTATTGAGCGAGACACTGAGCGCGATCATTATTTAACCCCAACCGAGGCTAAGAATTATCACCTGATTGACAAAATTATCAGTCGTTAATTGAGCTTGCCTTTTTTTGGTCGCCGTGTTAGGATAAATCCAGTTTATCTTATATTATTTATATAATCCCGTGTTTTGGTTTTGTCGGCAACGGTAGTATTCTAGCTGATATCTTGTCTATCCACATCTCCCTCTTAAAAATATTTTATCTTCTATACTGTCTAGCTGTCATCGGCTGAATCGTTACTGGCTCCAACCAAAGCCGCCACTATTATTATGAATTATTTTATTGGTTTAATCGCGTTAGCTATCGGTGGTAGTTTTGGCTATTGGCTGCGTCGCCAAGTAGCTATCAACAAAGCCACTAGCGCCGAAAATAAAGCGGAAAAAATCATTGATGAGGCTAAAGTTAAAGAAAAAGAAATCCTCTTAAAAGCCCAAGATAAAGCGTTAAAGCTAATTGATGAAGCCAAGCAAGAAAATGACAGCCATCGCAAAGAAATTACTGCTTGGCAAAATCGCTTAGAGAAACGGGAAACTGCTTTTTCCCAAAAAATCATGGAGCTGCAAGACAAACAACAACAGCTTTATGATAAAATTAATCAAGTCGAAACCACTAAAGAAGAAATCAACCAAATTAAGTCGGAACAAACTGCCAAATTAGAGGAGATAGCCGGGCTTAATATTGAACAGGCAAAAGAATTATTATTAGAAAAAATTAAAACCGAGGCCTCGGATAGCTTAATGTCGCGCTTAGATAAACTAAATAATGAAAACAGTGAACAAATCGAAGAAAAATCTAGAGAGCTAATGGCGGCAGCTATGCAACGATTAGCCTCTACTTTTACGGCCGAAGTCACTACCACCGTAGTAGATTTGCCCAACGATGAGATGAAAGGACGAATTATTGGTCGCGAGGGCCGTAATATTAAGACTATTGAACAATTAACCGGTGTTGAAATAATTGTTGATGACACCCCTAATGCGATTACTATTTCCGGTTTCTCGGGAATTCGGCGACAGATTGCCAAGCGAGCTTTAGATTATTTAATTAAAGATGGTCGCATCCACCCGACCAAAATTGAAGATGCCATTGAGCATGCTAAACAAGACTTAGCTCTAGATATTAAGAAGGCTGGCGAGGATGCTCTTTATGAACTAGGCATTACCGGCTTTGACAGCAAGTTGATCCAGATTATCGGTCGATTAAAATATCGCACCAGCTATGGACAAAACGCGCTTAGGCACAGTGTGGAAGTTGCTCATCTATCTGGCCTGTTAGCCGAAGAATTGGGAGCTGATGCCACTCTGGCCAAAAAAGCCGGTTTACTCCACGATATCGGCAAGGCCGTTGATCACGAAGTCAAAGGTACGCATCCACAAATCGGTGGTAATATCGCTCGTAAATTTAGCTTGTCCCAAGAAATTATTGACCCGATTGAAACTCATCATGATGACCATCCGAAGGGTTTAATTTCGGTTATTGTTAAAGTAGCTGACGCCATCTCATCATCGCGGCCAGGTGCCCGCAATGATAGCCTTGACCAATATATCCAGCGCTTGGAAGAATTAGAAAAAATCGCTAATAGTTTTGATGGCGTTGATAAAACTTACGCCATTCAAGCTGGTCGTGAGGTGCGCGTTTTTGTTCGCCCAGAAGAAATAACTGATTTAGACGCCCACGAATTATCGGTAAAGATAGCCAAACAGATTGAACAAGAGTTAAAATATCCGGGTGAAATAAAAATCAATGTTATCCGCGAATTGCGTATTATTGAATACGCCCGCTAAAAAATCCCATGTCGATCGGCTCAATAATTAGAAAGATTAAAAAGTGGCGTCCGGTAACTAAACGCCAACCTGTTCACCATATCTTAGATCAGCAAATAGTTTTTCGTCTATCCAAGGGGCGTTTACCGGGCTGGCGCCAATGGCGCTACCTGCCCCGCTTTCTCTCGCACAAAGAAAAAATAATTATTATCGCCTGTTTAGTCACATTGCTGGCTAGCCTAACTATTATTACTAATCATTACTATCGACATCATCGGCAAGTAATTCCTAAAAAAGGCGGCTACTATGTTGAGGGTCTAATTGGCACGCCTCGTTATATTAATCCACTATACTCATCAATGAATCAAACTGATCGCGACCTAAGCCGTTTGATTTATTCCAGCCTTCTAGCTAGAGATCAGCAGGGGAAATTAGTTAATGACTTGGCCGAAAATTATGAAATTAGCCCCGACGGTTTAATCTATACAATTAAACTCAGGGACAATGTTCAATGGAGTAATGGCAGCCGCCTGACGGCTGACGATGTCGTCTTCACCTATCAAGCCATCATGGACAGCAATTACAATTCCCCGATTAAAAATAGTCTGGGCGGCTTAGATGTAACCAGAGTTGATGACCTAACAATTCGTTTCACTCTGAGCCAACCATACATCGCCTTTTTAGATTTATTAACTATCGGCATTTTGCCGGCCGAAATTTGGAGCCAAATACCAGCTGAAAGCGCTAGTTTGGCCGATCTCAATCTTAAACCAATCGGTAGCGGTCCTTATCAATTTAAATCACTGACTAAAGATCAGCTGGGAACGATTAAAACATATACTTTAACGATTAATGATAAATATTTTAAAGATCAGCCATATATCAAGGAATTAACTTTCAAATTTTATAACAATTACGAGGAATTAGTCGCCGCGTTGAATGACGGCTCTATTAATGGTGCTAATTATTTACCACAGACAGCAGCTAAAAAATTACTCGCTGCCAATCGCTATAATCTTAGATATTTGGGAACACCTCAGCTAGTAGCTATTTTTATTAATCAAGATGATCAAGCCCTAAAAAATAAAGCTCTGCGCCAAGCGCTAGCACTGGCTATTGACAAAAATCAAATTTTACTAGAGAATGACACTCTAGTTAGCCATTTGGCAAACGGCCCAATACTAAAACAAAGCCAATATTACGACGCGAATTTAGCTCGGCCTAATTTTGATGTAAACAAAGCTAATCAATTACTGACTGACGACGGTTGGCAGATAAAAACCATCACTGCCGACGAAGTCGCCGCCGCTGAAAAAGGCCTAGCCGACAATCAGGGCGATCAAGACCAACAAAAAACAATCACCGACTTGGGGGTTGGTCAGTGGCGACAAAAAAACAATCAGTATCTGACCATCAATTTAACAACCATTAATGAACCGGATTATCTGCTGATTGCCAACCAGTTAGCTCTAACTTGGCAAAAAATCGGGATTAAGATAAGCTTAAATATAGTTGATACTGACAATATTAACAGCCAAATTATCCGGCAAAAAAATTATTCCCTGCTGCTTTACGGCCAAAACCTCGGATCAGAAAATGATTTAACCGCGTTGTGGCATTCTGGACAAAGCGGTGCTAACGGATTCAATCTGAGTAATTATCGCAACGAAAAAGTTGACAAGAGTCTAGAAACTATGCGATCCAGTTTAGAGCTAGCCGCTAGACAACAAGCCGCCAAAGAACTACAAAATCAAATAGTTAATGACTTGCCGGCAATTTTCTTATATAATGCCAGTCATCTGTATATCCAACATAAAAAAATAAACGGCTTTGATACTGATTTTCTGGTTGAACCGGCTGACCGCTTTAATGAAATCAACCACTGGTATATAAAAACTAGCTATCGATGGAAAAACAAAAATTAAATAAGCCCAAGTGGCGAAATTGGTAGACGCGCAACGTTCAGGTCGTTGTGTTCGCAAGAACATGGAGGTTCAAATCCTCTCTTGGGCACTAAAGATTAACTCTTTTATTACTCAAAAGCCAATTGCTTAATTATTGGCATTAATTATTATGATTACCAAGTACAGAACTAAAGACTCTGCTGGTCAAGCGGCTAGTGGATCTTATGGCGCGTCTCGCCGCCCAAACCAGCGGACAAACTATCATCGTTCCAACACTCTCAGTCAAAATCAAGGCTTGGACAAGCTACGAGTCATCGTCTTGGGCGGGCTAGAAGAAGTCGGGCGTAACATGACCATATTAGAATATGGACGAGAAATTATTATTATTGATATGGGCCTCCAGTTCCCTGAAGAAGACATGTTGGGGATTGACTATATTATCCCCAATACCGACTATTTAACCGGCAAAGAAGATTGGATTAAGGGAGTAGTTATTACTCATGGCCACTATGATCACATCGGCGCCATTGCCCATTTAATGGGCAAGCTCAAAAACCCGCCAATGTTTATGGGCAAGTTAACTGCTGGTCTGGTTGAAAAAAAGGTTAAAGAACATCCGCAATGCCCCCGGCTTAAAATTACTAGAATTGAAGAAGACTCCAAAATTCAATTAGGCAAAAATTTTCGTTTAGAGTTTTTACGAGTTAATCACTCGATCCCGGATTGCTTTGCAGCGATTGTTCATACCCCAATCGGTTCGGTAATGCATACCGGCGACTTTAAAATTGATTATTCACCGGTCAATGACAAGCCGGCTGATTTACAGAGAATCGCCCAAGTCGGTAGTCAGGGTTTATTGTTATTAATGGCTGACTCAACTGATTCAACTCATCCTGGTTATCAAGTTTCCGAGTCAACTATCGGCGATGAAATAGGCCGCTTATTTGAAAAAATTGATGGGCGAATTATTATTGGCACCTTTGCTTCTCAAGTTAATCGTATTCAAAAAATATTCTCATTAGCAGAAAAATTTGGTCGCAAAATTTATCTACAGGGACGCAGCATGAACGACAATGTGGAGATTGCCAAACAAATCGGCTATATGAAATTTGATGCTAAAACCATTATTAATGATAGTGAATTGCGTCATATTCCCGATAATCAGGTTATTATTTTAGGCACCGGCGCCCAAGGCGAGAACGGCGCCTTTCTAATGAAAGTGGTTAATAATGAGCATCGGGTAGTCAAAATCAAACCCGGCGATACCATCATCTTTTCGTCATCAGTTATCCCCGGCAATGAACGCAGTATTCAAAGTCTTAAAGACCAAATCGTTCGCCAAGGCGGTAAAGTTATCCACTACGAAATGATGGATGTTCACGCCGGCGGCCACGCCAAGCAAGAAGACCTCAAGCTGATGATGCGGCTCCTTAAACCAAAATACTTCATGCCGATTGAAGGAAACCATTATATGCTGCAAGCCCATGCTGAGCTAGCCCAACAGGTTGGTATTCCTTCCAATAATATCTTCGTCGCCGACAACGGCCAAGTGGTCACTTTGCAGCGCCAAGGCCATGAGATTGTCGGACAACTCACCAAAGAGAAAGTTAACACCGATTATGTAATGGTTGACGGCTTGGGTGTTGGCGATGTTTCCGACATTGTTCTCAGAGATCGCAAGACAATGGCTGAGGACGGTATGATTGTAGTGATTGCCACCATTGATTCCAAAACCGGCGATCCAATCGGCAACCCTGATATTATTTCTCGCGGTTTTATTTATATGAAGGATAATAAAGACTTGATTCAGGATACACGAATGCGTATCAAAAAAATTGTCAAAGAAACTGATTTCTTGGCGAACCCAATCGGCGGCCACGGCTTTAACGATGATGATCAATTAAAAAATAAGATTCGCGCTGATGTCAGTCAATTCTTATTCAATAAAACCAAACGCCGACCAATGGTCTTACCAGTTGTGATTAAAGTTTAAATTTGGACTTAAAATAAAAAAACAGCCTCGTTCGCGGGGCTGTTTTTATTAACAAAAAACGCCCAAAACGGGCGCCTTTGTTTGTGCGGCATCAACAATAAAGCTGAATAAATTAATTATAACAAATAGCCTATTGGTGGTCAATAGCCGCCAGCTGTTTTCGACGGCGTGATAAATCTTCAAAACAAAGATTAACACTATTTTCGTCCTCGGACACATTACCCAGCGACCGGAAACTACCGGGACCAAAAGTTTTTTCCACTAGTTTGCCGATGGTTAATAAGCTGCCAGTAAAATGAGCCCGTAAAAATTCAGTAAAAATAGTATCGGCATCAGCATATTGATCGGAAAATTCTTGTTGTATTTCCTGGCAAATATATTTTAATAATTTACGGTGCTGATTATATGTTTCCACAACTTCAAGACAATTTTGCTGAATATTAAACCAGACAAAAGAATCAGAATTAATATTATTTTGCCGCTTAAACTTAGCAATTTGTTCCTTAACTATGGGTATTTCCAGAAATAGATGCTCTTCACGGAAATTGGGCAGAAGCATAATTTTATCTAAAGTTCTAATCTCCTGTTCACTAACAATCGCCTCATGAAGACCTTTAAAATGAACATGTTTTGGCATTTCATGACCAGTCCTGGAATGGGCTGAAACTCCCGATCGAAAAAGACTAAAATCTTTAACACCCTGATCACTCTGCAGGGCGGTAAAAGCCTTGAGATGCATAGTCTCATGAAATATAACCGCCGCCAATGATAATTTACTATCCAGAAACTTATCATTTTGAATAATAATGCCTTGTTTAAGTTTATAGGTCATAGCCGCCGCTGTCATATTTAATCTCTGGCACGCTTCCCGAGGTAAAAAATGATAGTTTTCGGCCGGCACATTATAACCCTCAAGGCCAAACTGCTGACATAAACGATTAGTTTCGCTATTAGCAAAAGAAATAAAATCTAACGCCTCCGGCGTTTTGGCTAGCTCATATTTCTTAATAATCTCTAGATCTTTATCCGGTAATGAGGCATTATGCTCAAAAAGCCTGGCATTAAAAAAATCTTTAGTTTGTTCTTTGTCTGCGGAATCAGCTTGCCCAACAATCTGTAAATTCGGTATTCTTTCCATAAATTAGCGATTATCACCACTGCCGTGCAATTGATCCCGCTGCTGGCGAGATAATAGTTTATCTAAATTGTCTTGAGCCACTTGATTAAGCTCCAAATCTAATTCAGTGGCTAGTTGAGCCAGATACCATAAAACATCACCCAATTCTTTAGCGACGGCTTGACGTTGTTCAGTGCTAACTATTCCTTGTTGATCACGAAAAATTTTTTTAATCTTTTCCACTACTTCGCCGCTTTCACCAGCTAGCCCCAAAGCCGGATAAACAAAGCCCTGACCAATAACCGGATAAACTGCCGTCTGGCGGCTTTTCTTCTGATACTCATTGAATTCCATAAAATTTATTTTAGATAATAGCGGTCACGCCAACTGTTAAAATAGTAACGATGAGGCCGGCAATAATAACGCCACCAAAAATCGGCCAAAAGGCTTTACGCACTGGCACGCCAAATAACCAAGCAGCAATTGCTCCGGTCCAAGCGCCCGTCATCGGCAAAGGAACGGCCACAAATAAACATAGGGCTAATAGGCCGTATTTCTCAAATTGCTGACTGGTCTTGCGACGGGTCCGCCGAAAGATAGCCTCAAGAACTCTAGTCCAAAACTTAGAATAACGCTTAGCTAATTGAACAATTTTATTAAGTCCTAAAATAATCACTGGAATCGGCAAACTATTACCAATAACCGCTAGAATAAAAGCAGTTAATGGCTTAACGTGCCAAACAGTAATGGCTAAAGGAATTGTCGCCCGCAATTCAGTAACCGGAATAGCTGAATAAACAACGGTCCATAACTCTTTAGAGGACAAAATAGTTGGCAAAATATCCATGATTTATAAATTTAATAGCCCATAGTAGCCGGGGTGGCGGTATAGTCTTGGTTAGTTCCTTCTAAGTGATAGCTTAATTCATAATTTAATCCAGTTGTACTACTATACACATAAGAATAAACACCCTTAGGATCTGAAGGGATAACTTCCATATAAGCATTGGGACAGTTAGTGTCTTGAAAACCATCTGGACCAATACAACCATAATCGTAACCATGTCCAAGATTGCCGCCATCAATGGGATAAGAATTGTTTTGATTAAAATACATCTCCAGTGCTGTTCTAATTTGCTTGATATCTGATAAACGACGGGCATCCCGCGATTTAACCCGAGCGTTATTAAGCGCTACGACTGATAAAGTAGATAATAGGGCAATAATGGCGATAACCACTAACAACTCAATTAAAGTAAAACCTTTTCTCATAAATTGATTTAATATTTAATAAATTCATTATAATCTAATTTGGCTAGTATCGCCAGTCAATCTTGTTAAAATGAACCCAAATTAAATTATATTAAACTTTATTGCGCACTGATTCGGTCCGAGCTTTATCAATGGGACTATAACAGCTATGATAATAATTGTCTAATTACTAGTTTAGACACACAAAATTAGCTCAAAAAAAACCCAGCCGGAGCTGGGTTATATTGTAATTTTAAAAAAGAATAGTGATGCCAGCGGTCACGATAGCGACCATGGACATCAGTTTTATTAATATATTCAATGCTGGGCCAGAGGTATCCTTACAAGGATCCCCGACCATATCACCGATGACGGCGGCCTTATGGGCGGCTGAACCTTTACCACCCAAATGGCCCTCTTCAATGTATTTTTTGGCGTTATCCCAGGCTCCTCCGGCATTAGCCAAAAAAACGGCCATGCCAAACCCAGTTGTCATGGCGCTTAATAATAAGCCCATGACACCGGCAACACCTAGAAACACCCCCGTTATAATTGGGGTGATTACAGCTAATAGTGCCGGGATAATCATCGCCCGCTGAGCGCCCTGAGTGGAGATCTGTATACATCTCTGGTACTCCGGGCTTTCGGAGCCATCCAAAATACGTGGGTTGCTAAATTGTCGGCGGACTTCCGCCACCATTTTTTTAGCAACCTTACTAACGGCGCCGGTGGTTAAGCCAATGAACACCAGTACCGCCATCGCGCCGATAAAGGCGCCGACGATGAACTTGGGGTTCATCGCATGGACCTGGTAATAATTAACCAGGTCCAGAATATTAGCCTTGGCTAACGGGACTTCCTGGTTATTAATAACCAGGTTAATGTCCCCTTTCCGCAACAGGGCTAATTTGATTTCCTCCACATACGACGCCAACAGGGCCATCGCCGTCAGGGCGGCTGACCCAATTGCGAAGCCCTTTCCAGTGGCTGCCGTAGTGTTACCGACGGCATCTAGCATGTCGGTTCTTTGCCGAACATGCCCTGGCAACTTAGCCATTTCAGCATTGCCCCCGGCATTGTCAGCAATAGCACCGAAGGCGTCAGTTGCCAAGACAAAGCCAAGATTAGCCAACATGCCAACAGCCGCCATAGCAATACCGGAAAGGCCCTGAGCAATATTACTGACACTCAGGCTAAAGCCTGAGGCACAGAAAAAAGCCCCGACCATTCCGATACATACAGCGATAACCGGAACACTGGTCGAATTCATACCTAACTCTAAGCCACTGGTGATCACCGTGGCTGAAGAGGTTGCAGCACTCTCAGCGACTCGCTGAGTTGGCTGATAGTCTTGTGAAGTCTGGTAATTAACCCAGACTCCAATAACTACGCCAACTAACAGGCCTAGAGTCACTGATAGCGACAACCCTAACCAATTTTGCAGGCCCAGCTGGGACGTGACCACAAAGGTGGCGCCAGCAATCAATACTGAGCTTAGCCAAATTCCATTATTAATGGAACCGACCAGCTCTTTCATGCCGGAACTATTTTTGGCCTTGACAATAAACAGGGAAATGATTGAAAAAATTACTCCCAAACCGCCAATAATCATTGGCAGTAAAACATATTTTGTTTGCGTGTCCAGGGATAGCCCTTGGCTAGAGCTAGCAAACAAGGCCGCCGCCGCCAAAATGGCGCCGGCGTAGGACTCATATAAGTCCGCGCCCATGCCAGCTACATCGCCAACATTGTCGCCAACATTGTCAGCAATGACTGCTGGGTTGCGCGGATCATCTTCCGCCAAACCGGCGTCATTTTTACCAACTAAGTCCGCCCCCATGTCGGCAGCTTTGGTAAAAATGCCGCCGCCAACTCTGGCAAATAGAGCCTGTAAAGAAGCTCCCATGCCAAAAGTTAACATGATGGTGGTTATCGTTAGCATTTTTGACTGAGGATCGCCCTGAAAGAAATAATTCAATATGTAAAACCATATTGAAACATCTAACAGAGCGAACCCAACTACCCCAAAGCTTAAAACTGCACCGCCTCTAAGGGCGACCTGCAAGCCAGCGTTCAGGGAGTCTTGGGCTGCTCTAGCCACCCGAGAGGCAGCATGAGTGGCCGCTAACATGCCAACATATCCGGCTAGCGCTGAAAAAACGCCACCGGTTAAAAAAGAAAACGGCGTATAGCGGCTCATCAGATTGAGGCTATAAGCCGCAATAGCGAAAAAAATGCTCGTGACCAAGAAAACAATAGCAACGACCTTGTACTGCTGCCGCAGATAGGCCATTGCTCCTTCCTGGACGAGCCCGGCAATTTCTTGCATTCTTTCATTGCCTGGATCCTTTTTTTTCATCTGAACATACAGGATTCGCGCAAACAAAAGAGCCAAGATTCCGGCTATTGGTATGAACCAGAAGACTGTTGGAACCATCTCTTGTTCCTCCTTTTTTTATTTTTGTTGTCAATGGACAATTTAAAGAATTCTTAACATATTTAAAAAAATTTAGCAAGGGTATATATTAATCCATCTCGGTTTATTCTCTTGCCCCCTGTGGAGTCTAAAATGAGAGTGAACTGATTCAGGGTCTTTTAAAAAATATGGCTAATATATTTTAATTTTTCTTAATTGTCGTCGCCGCTCTAAATAATCCGGCATAGTTTGAGCGACCAATCGCCAAAAACGCGGTGAATGATTGAGCTCCTTTAAATGACATAACTCATGAACAATAATATAATCAGCCAATTCGCTAGGTAAATTAACTAAACGATAGTTAAAATTAAGATTGCCCTGTCGAGAACAGCTGCCCCAACGAGATCGCTGATTCTTAACACTAACTCGATTATATTGAAATCCATAGAATTGGTTGTAGTATTCCAGACGTTCGTGAATTAAATGGCCGGCTATAGTCTTATACTGCCAATAATCTTTATTGGCCCGCTGTCGATTAAAAATCATAAACAAACCTGTTTTATAAATTATTTAAAGATCTTAACAAAAATAGGCTAATTTTACTACAGCTCTTGATTTTTTTTGGCAAAAGGCATAAAATTTAATTAAGCTAAAAATTTAATTAAACCTTTTTATGAAACAAGAAGAGATTAATCTGGGGTTTGATAGTAATGCGGCGATTAATAGAAATAATAACCAGGAAAATGAATTAGTGAATCAATTTATGGAGAAAGAAGGGACTGGCCTAAACCTTAATAGTGATAAGGATCTAGAAAAAAAGTTAGCAAATCAATTTACGAAAAAAGAAGAACTGGATCGAGAAAATGAATTAGTGAATGAATTAGTGAATCAATCCAACGAGTCTCTTGAGGCACAAAAAATAGATCCTTTTGCTAAGGGTCGAGAACGTCTAGCTTCAATTGGTGAATTCTTTTCCCATACCAAAGACAAGGCCATATCTTTATTCAAAAAAATTGGCGGAGCTTTATCAAGATTCGGCTCAAAGGCTAAATCGTTCGGTATTGATGTATTAGCCGCCACCCTGTCGGCTGATGTTTTAGCTAAAAAAGGTTACGAGTTCGCCAGCGATAAAGTAGGCGAAGCTAAAGAATTTGTTTCCGAATTTGTCGGATCGAATTATGATAAAGCTCGTGATTTTACTCAAAACAAAACGAATCAGGTCAAAGAATTTGCTCAAGATAAAGTTGAAATGGCTAAAGATCTAGCCTTTTATACTGCCGGCAAGACTAAAGAGGGCTTAGAAAAAGTAGGCCATGGTATTGAAAATAGATATAATAAAATTAAAACTTTTGCTGAAAATGCTTTTGCCGCGGCCAAACTGGAAGTTGCTAAAATTAAAGACGCTTATCGTCAAAAAATGAACGCTATTAGACTAAACCGTCTAACTGCTGAACATGAAAAGATATTGCAGGAAGAACAAAAAGCCTCAGAAAAGGCTGAAAAACTTCGCTTAAAACGAGAAAGCTTATTAGAAAAAATAGGCCTTCTCCAATCAGTGGAAAATGCCAGCTAATTTTAGCCTATAAATATTATTTCTATGAACAAACAGGAATTAATCGATAAAATAAAAGCTAGCTCAATTGAAGCTACCCGCAAACAACAAATTATCAATTTATTAGAAAATAATGATTTAACCTTGGATATTAAAGAGCAAATTAAAACTCTAATCCAAGAAGACATTGACTCTGACCTCTCAGTACCATTTACTCCAGAAGATTATTCAGCTATGAACGCAGCCACAGAACAAATGTCTAACGAAATTGCTAATGTGGAAAACGAATTAAACAAAGACATGGAGTTTGTAGAAAACGAATTAAATGATCTAGAAACATTCATCAACGATACTGGTAAAGTTATTGACGAGGCACAAATAGATGCTCTCAGAAACGAAATGCAAAATTAAGCCAACTTCTACTCTATACAATATAAAAACGCACCTTGGAGTGCGTTTTTATATTGACTGCTGCTGTTTTTGATCCGTTTTAAGTCTTTTGAGTAATTCTTGAGTTGCCAAAATACCGGCATCAGCTTGAGATAAAAAATATAATCGAGGATTAATTAAAAGTACTTTGCGTTGTTTCTTTTTAAGCAATCTTAAAGATTTTTTATCCGCCAAAGACAGTTCTTTAATGTTTTTAATTTTGATGCCACTTTTTTCAATATAGCCAATCAAGGTGCGTAAGCTGGCTTGAGCTAGATGACCGGCAAACCTTTCCTGACCATAAGAAAAAATCTCTGTGGGATTAAATTTGCTGTTAGAATTATGGCGAACGGACGGTTCTTCAATAACTGTTGTTGAAGACAGTTGACACGAAGCGATCTCGTGCCTAAGATCATTAATTTTTTCACTATTTTGACCATTCGTTTGAGCTGCTAACGATTTATCTTGGTTAGCAACAGAATTATCAACGGCCTTCTCTGTTGGACTAAACGATTCTGGCTGAGTATATTTTTCTAAACTACCATCAACAGGGACAACAGCTTCGTCAATTTCATGACTGAGGTGATTGTCTTGTTTAGTAAAAAATGATTCAATCTTGTTTTGTCGGGCCATAATTATTTAATTTGCAGATAACCTTCAACGTAATTAAAAATGTTGACAAGTGCAGCTAATCTCTTTTAGAAAATGCTTTAAAATAATCGTCGCCAACATCCCAATCTAAATATTGTTTAGCTAATTTAGAAAAAGGAGTTTTTAAAAACTCATCAGTAATATTAGAAATATGACCATCTTTTAGAGCCATAACTCCTTGAAACATTTTTAATTCATAGCCACCATTACCAAGTACTGAAGCTGCTGTATCCGGATAACGAGCACCTTCTGGAATTTCTCTAATCATAGCTGCTATTTTAAGTTTAAACCAATCCAAATAATTTTGACAAATTTCTGGAGTAAATTTAGCTAAAAATTGATTATTGTCTTCTATGGAATAAATGTCTTTAAAATTGGTCACAAAATAACGAAACAAACCTCTGCTATCTGTTGGCATTTCTTTTTCTGGAGTTAATGGTTTTTCTGTTATGGCTGTTTTTAACAGTGCCTGAATTTTCTTTTTATTGTTAATGCTTTCTCTTAGGGCTATACTAACATCCAAATCATGAACTTCCTCTAATAATTGTGTTTGATTAATTATTAAATTACTAACAAAATCATTGACTCTCTCTCGGCCCTCTGGTGTCTTAATTTCTTCAGTTAGGCTTTGCCAATATTGAGCACTCTCTAAGTCTTGTTGTTCACCAGTAATCTTAAAAATTTCTTCAAATTCGTTAGCGTTTTTTTGAATTAAACTAACAATATCTTCCGTAGTCTGATCTTTTTGTTCAGAATTAACTTCAGACTGATTGTCTTTTTCTTTTTCGTTGTCTATTTTTTCGCCATTATCAACCGTGCTTAAATCATCTTCTTGATCGTCAAATAACTCCGACTTTGGTCTTGGGAGACCAACTATTCCAATAGGCAAACCACGCTTATGGCTAGCCTCACTGGCCCGCCTCAAAATAGCCGACATATACTGCTTGCGTTTATCAACCATTTTATTAAAAGCATCTCTCCTTCGGTTTGCAGCTAAATCATTAGAATTATCGGCTATGGGACTTTCCAATTTATTCATAAACCTATTTTACTAACTTATATTTTATTATACCACGCTACCGCCAAGCTATAAACTACCTAGCCAAAACCATGTTTTATAAAAATAAAAATCCCCCAACGTCTTAATATAATTTGAGCGTTGAGGGAATTAAGCCAGCCCTAGTTTGCTTTGCCAGTGTTTCCGGCTTTCTGGAAACTCTGGGAAAAAATTATCATCCCAGATATCCGCCAGAAGTAAAAACTGGGGACACCGGAAAGCTACATTGCTGGAAGGTAAAAAACAATGTACTAGTCCGGCCCGAAACATCATCACCACAATGATGCAAACAGTTTGAGTATTTTTTGTTTGTCATCATAAAACTCCCGCCAATCGGGCTTTATTGAGAGAGTTGTGTACACCCTCATGGCAGAAAATAATTTTTTTGACATACTCTCTTCCATGAGAGACACCTCCTTTTTGTTTATTTTATATAAAAAGAGCCAGCTAAATACTCTAGCGTTTGTATTGATATCTGTCAACTGACATAACAGAATAACCTGCAAAATTTTGTTTTATTTATTTAGAAAAAACATATTTAGTTTTTAAAATAAAAAACCGCTGGGCGAACCATGCGGTAAAGTTGTATTTGAAATCACTCCCTATTATATGTCTCTGTAGTTGAGTGATTTATGTCTTTGGTTTTTAACCTTTCGCTCGCGAAGGAGCTTATGGGGGAACTCTTGAAACTCTTTTTCAAAAGTTCCATTTTTTCTTCCGAAAGCTACTTTCGTAACTTCCCATTCTCCCTCGATATTTCCATATCGAGAGGTGACGGCAATGTCTTTTATGCCGTCATTGTTTAGGTCCTTGTATACCAACTTTTCCGGACAATCTGGCAACGCCAGATCAAACCTTGGATTAGGCGGTTCACTTATGAGATAATAGTGATCCCAATAAGTGACCCCTTGATGATAGCTCCGCATACCGCTTCCCTGTACATACAGGGTGGCTCCATTAATTTTGAGCCACGGTAAACTTCTTTTTTTTTCACAACCCATGAATAGTATTACTACTATTACTACTAATAAATAAATTTTTTTCATGTCATCTCCTTACCACCTTTTTATTATAGGTGATTTTTGTTGGTTGGTTGATTGTTAATGACCTAGTTAATTATTTATATTAGCACTTTATTCTAATTCTGTCAATGGGTGTTGGTAATGTGCACACACATATTGCACTTTCTGGTATCCTAGAGACATATGTCCAAAACTATGCCACAATCAAATCAAGAGGAGAAGATGAGATGGATCAAACCACTTCTCTTAAAAGAATTGACTATTAAACAGATGGCTCA
>JAKPXD010000020.1 GCA_029570385.1 bacterium
ATCGCCGCTTTTGGCGCCACGCCGACCGGCCTCGCCTTGGCCGGTAAATTTAATGGTTTGGCCGTTAGCTACTCCAGCTGGTATCTTGATGGTTAGTGGCTTTTTTTCCACCGTTCGGCCTTGGCCATGGCAATGTGGACAAGGTTGATCAATAATCTGTCCCTGGCCGTTGCATTTAGGGCAAGTGGTTTGAGTGCGAATATTGCCTAACATAGTTCGTTGAAACTGATCGATCACTCCCCGACCTTGGCAATTTGGACAATTCTTGGGCGAGCTGCCCGTCTTGGCGCCGCTACCCTGACATTTAGGACAAGTAGTTTGTTTTTCCAGATTAATAACTTCTTCGCCGCCAAAGACCGCCGTTAAGAAATCAATTTTTAGGCCGACTTCCAAATCGCGGCCGCGGCCGCTATCGGTCCGCGAGGAGCTACGGCTAAAACCGAAGAGATCACCAAACATTTCACCAAGATCGCCGAAGTTGGCTTCAAAACCACCGGCTTGGCCGCCTTGATAAAATTGGCTAAAATCAAAGCCGCCCATATTGGCACTATTAAAGCCGCCAGCGCCGCCTTGAAAAGCGGCCGAACCGAAGCGGTCATATTTAGCCCGTTTATCTTGGTCACTTAAGACTTGGTAGGCTTCATTAATTTCTTTAAATTTAGCCTCGTTGCCGCTAGCTTTATCCGGATGATATTGGTGAGCTAGTTTGCGGAAAGCCTTTTTGATTTCTTCAGCCGAAGCGGTCTTGCTGACCCCAAGAATTTGGTAATAGTCAGTCGCCATGAAAGGTTATTATTTTTTATTCTTCTTCGATTTCACCTTCAACTGGACCATTAGCTTCAGTGCCGGCCGTTGAATCGGTAGCGCTGTCAGCTTGATTAGCGCCAGCGCTATTAGCTTCGGCCGCTGTCTGTTGATACATAGCCGCGCCGATTTTTTGGGCGACCTCATTGGTTTCTTCTAATTTCTTTTTTAAGGCCTCTAAATCGCTAGCATCTTTAGCGGTTTTTAATTCGGCTATTTTTGTTTCTAGCTCAGTCTTATCTTCAGCTTTAATTTTATCAGCGGAATCTTTGAGCAGTTTTTCCAATTGAAAAATAACGCTATCGGCTTGGTTTTTTAGTTCAGCTGCTTCTTTTTTCTGCTTGTCTTCTTCAGCGTGCTTTTCGGCTTCTTGACGCAGTTTTTCAATCTCATCTTTACTTAAACCAGAGGAAGCGGTAATAGTAATCTTTTGTTCTTTACCGGAAGCCTTATCGGTTGCCTTAACATTCAATATACCATTGGCATCAAGATCAAAACTAACTTCAACCTGAGGTACACCACGCGGAGCTGGCGGAATACCATCTAAAATAAAGCGGCCCAGTGATTTATTGTCTGTTGCCATAGGCCGTTCGCCTTGGACAATATGGATTTCCACGCTAGTTTGACCGTCAGCGGCCGTAGAAAATACTTGGCTCTTAGAAGTTGGGATAGTGGTGTTGCGTTCAATTAATGGTGTAGCCACGCCACCCAGGGTTTCAATGCCGAGGGTGAGCGGAGTGACATCTAGAAGTAAAACGTCTTTAACATCACCTTGCAAAACACCAGCCTGGACAGCTGCGCCTAAAGCGACAACTTCATCAGGATTGACGCTTAAATTCGGCTCTTTACCAAAAAATTCTTTAACTTTAGCTTGAACCATCGGCATTCTGGTCATGCCGCCAACCATAATAACTTCTTCAATGTCGCCAACTTGATAGCCAGCGTCAGCTAGAGCTTTTTGACAAGGCTCAATTGTTTTGGCCACCAGATCGCCGACCAAGTTTTCCAACTGGGCTCTGGTCATTTTCATGACTAAGTGTTTGGGGCCGTTGGCGTCGGTCGTGATAAACGGTTGGTTGATTTCAGTTTCATTAAGAGTAGATAATTCAATCTTGGCTTTTTCGGCCGCTTCTTTAATTCTTTGTAGAGCCAGAGTGTCTTTAGATAAGTCAATCCCCTGATCTTTTTTGAATTCATCAATAATCCAAGTGATAATTCGTTGGTCAAAATCTTCGCCGCCCAAATGGGTGTCGCCATTGGTTGCCTTAACTTCAACTGTATCTTCAGAAATATCCAGAATAGAAATATCAAAAGTACCACCACCTAAATCATAAACAGCAACCTGCTGGCCCTTTTTTTTGTCAAAACCATAAGCTAAGGCAGCCGCAGTCGGTTCGTTGATAATACGTTTCACATCTAGACCGGCAATTTTACCGGCATCTTTAGTAGCTTGGCGCTGGGAATCATCAAAATAGGCCGGTACAGTGATAATCGCTTCAGTCACAGTTTCACCCAAGCGAGCTTCAGCATCGGCTTTTAATTTAGCCAGAATCATCGCCGAGATTTCTTGCGGCGTATATTCTTTATCTTGCAGTTTAACTTTAATACCACCACCAGCTTGAACAATGGAATATGGTACATTTTTAAGGTCATGCTGAATTTCTTCATCTTGGAAGCGGCGGCCAATCAGGCGTTTGACAGCATAAACGGTATTTTCTGGATTAGTTACTGCCTGGCGGCGAGCGGTCTGACCAATTAATCGTTCACCGTTTTTGGAAATAGCCACCACCGATGGGGTAGTTCGATTACCTTCAGCATTCTCTAAGATTTTGGGTTGCCCGGCCTCCATAATGGCTACTGCGCAATTGGTGGTACCCAAATCTATTCCAATAATCTTGCTCATAATCGTTATATTGTTTTAAATTATTAATTATTTTTTCTTGCTTTCAATTTTAATAGTTTTAGGTTGAGCTTCTGGAGCTTTGGGGATCATAATTTTTAAAACACCATCTTCAGCTACTGCCTTAGTTTCACTGCTTAAAACATGAGCCGGCAGCTGAATACTACGATAGAAGCTACCGCGGCGGATTTCTTTGCGATAATAATTTTTTTCATCAACTTCGCTGTGGCGTTCGCCTTCGCCTTTAATGCATAAAATGTCGTTATCAATCGAAATTTGGACATTTTCCGGCTGGATACCGGCTAATTGAGTTTCTACGATAACATTGTTTTTATCTTCATACATATCAATGGCCGGCACGAAATTGTGCTGGTCATTACGTAAGGCTGGTAAGAAGTCGTTAAAGACTTTTTCGGCTTCCGCCAAACTGTCAAATAAGGGATTCCATTTTATTAGTCCTCTCATATTGTTGTTTTTAATTAAATTAATTAAATTATATTTATTAATTAGTTTAAGTGATGTTATTGTTTAAAGCGATAAACTTTAACCCGAGCCGGCGTAATCACTCTGTCTTTCAGCTGGTAGCCGGGCTTGATTTCTTCAGCCACCAAATTATCTTGCTGATTGTCAGCGGTTTCAACCATTTCAGTCGCATCCATAGTGGTATGGTCAAATGGTTGGTCAATGGTCGGAATTTCTTTAACTCCCTGCTGGCTTAAAATATTTTGAAATTGTTTGATAATATAATTGATACCCTCTAACCAGCTGGCGGTATTATCCGGATTAAAGTGGCGGCAAGATAGCTTGAGATTGTCGTAGACCGGCAGAATTTCTAAGAGCAATTGCTCGTTGGCGTAATGAACATAATGGGCCCGATCTTTCTGGTGCTGTTTGATCAAATTTTGTTGCTCGGCTAAGGCGCGGCGATATTTATCTTCCAGTTCGTGATATTGTTCGTGACTATAACCATGTTTAGTTTTGCTTTTAGTTTCTTTAACATTTTTCTTGGATGGCTCGGTAGACATAATTGATTAGATTAAAATTAGTCTGGTAATCGGTTCTAAGTGGTGCCAGCAAGCCAAAGAGGCCGATGTGCTGGTCGAAACGATATTTAGTTAAAATTGTACTGGAAAAAGCGCCAAAAGGGCTATCGTTACCTAGCCGGATGGTTGGCTCTTCACCGATCTGGTTAAACAAATCGTCAATGATTTCTTCCAAACTGTCAATGACCTGAGAAATATCATAGATCATGGATAATTGTTTAAACTCTGGCTGACCAAGTAAGCCGCTTAATCCGGTATAATAAGAATCATAGCGATGAAAAGACCAAAAAACGCCGCTATTAGTTAATTGGGCCAGCGCTTTAGCTAGCGGTTTCCAATTGTGGCCAAAATCAGCTAAAACTGGTTCCAACAGCTTTTTAACGGTACTGGTCGGTGCTTTCGGTTCAATCGTAGCAATTAATTGGCGATAAGCTAATTCGGTTGGAATACGGCCGGCGGAGGTATGTGGTTGAATTATATAACCAGCCTCCTCTAAGTCGGCTAAGTCGTTGCGGACTGTTGCCGGTGAGAAATTTAAATGATATTTGTCTACTAGAGCTTGAGAAGCTACTGGTGTTGCCGTTTGGATATAGTCTTCAGTCAAGAGCTTAAGAATTAAGGCTGGTCGTGTTTCCATAGATATTTTTCATAGTTATCCTCAGTATATCATCGTTAGCAGTCAACTGTCAAGAGTGCTAAAATAATTTGCAAATAAACAATAAAAAGCCCCAGTTAGGGCTTTTTATTATGGTATTCATAGCTTATTTAAATACCTAATTTATTGATGATAATTTCTTTTTGACTGTTTAAGATCTGATGGAGAAAAATATCGGCCATATTTTGGCGATATTCAAATTCAGCTTTGTCCATTAAAGTATAACGGATATTGCGGCCAGTTCCCTGCTCAATTTTTTTAATCAAGTCGTTGAGTTTAGTTTTATTAAAGTGGTCGCTAATAATTAAAATATCAGTCGGTGCCGATAAATCATTAGTAAAAAAGCCGGTTATAATTAATAGTTCAATAGCGCCTAATTTTTGGATATCGTTGAGCAGCTTGCTCTCTTGACCGATCTCGGCTTTAGCTAACAAAGCGCGCAATTCGGCCAGCAGATAAAAGTTTTGGTTAACTTGATAAAACTTCTTGTCCAGCTTTTGCTGGTGGTCGGTTTTAACTTCTAATAGACCGATCTCTTCCAAATTGGCCAATTCACGACGCACTGAATTGAGCTGCAAATCAAGCTCCCGCGCTAGTTGTCGGATATAAAAACAATCATCTGGTCCGGAAAATAAGAAAAGTTTAAGCAGTTTGAGCCGAGCTCCAGAGCTAAAAAGTTTTTCTAGCATATAATTATTTAAGGCTTGAGTTTTAGGCTGTATAAATTTTGTGTTAGCCCTTGTCTAAAAACATAATATCTTATATAATTATTTTCGTCAATCTTTTTAACTGAAGAAAGTAATTTATTTTTGGTTAACCTCAGCCTATTTGTTTATGCCATATAAGCTCGCGTCGTTATTATTGAGCTCTGAACAAAAAAGCAGTTCAATTGCTAAAATTGCTTGGGCCGAAGCCGATCAGGGCGATCCGGCGAACGAGGTTCGTTTTTCTCGGGTCGGTAAAATTTTTAGTCTGGTAGAAGTTTATGCCACTAACGCCAAAGCACTGCTGCTGTTGGATTTTTTTAGCGAGCGGCCGAAATTGAATTATTATCAGCAGCCGGATTTGGATAAGAATGAACACCCTGGCCTAGATGATTTGGAAAAATTTTTTACCGCCGCTATTCAACAGACTAATCACGATCTAGCCGCTTTTTTAGCTGAGCATAAAATCAGTTATCTTGAGCCAGAGGTTAGCGCCACGATTGGTTTATTAACAGAACGCGGTTTATTTTTGACTTCAATCGGCCGCAATCAGGCCTGGATGTTATTGCCTGGTCAAGATAGCGGTAAGCAAGTTGTTAAGATGATTGTTCCGGCCGACGACGGCGCTGAACGAACCGGCCGTTTATTTAGCGAAATATTTAGCGGCACTTTACCTAATGGTAATTATTGTTTAATCAGCAATGAGGCCTTGGCGGAATATATTGAACCGGCCACGGCGGTAAACTTATTAACCAATAAATCGCCGTTAGTTGGTGCTGAAAAATTACGTCATTTCTTGCAACAGACCAATCGTCGGGTAGATTTTTTGGGTTTAATTATTAAGCGCTGTCATCGCGATGAAGATGATGAAGCTTGTCTGGAAATGCCAGCTGGTCTGGTAAGCAATAATCAGTCAACCACTATTGCCACTCCACTCATAAGTAATAATCTGCGCTTGACTGAAGAACGAACCGAAAAGATTCTCAATCCATCTGGCTGGTCCAAGTTTATTTTATTATTTAAGAAAATAATAAATTCTGTCTGGCAATGGTTAATCCGTTTAAGTCGTCGAGACTGGGTTAAAGTTTGGCGCAATAATTATCACAATGGTCGAGCATACTACCAAGAAACTAAAAAAAAGATTAGAGCTTGGCGCGGTTGGCCAATTATTGGTCGCTATAGCCACCGTCTACTATTAATCGGTCGATCGGCTTGGTATAAGATCCAGCCTTGGTTTCGTCAGATTAATAATCGTTGGACAGCCTATTGGTTTAAGACGGCGCCTTGGCGTTGCCGTTTAGTGGAAAAATATTGGTTGCCACTGGAACGAATTATTCGGCCGCTTATTAATTTTTTTCAAGCTGTCAGTCATCGCGTTCGTTGTTTTTTCAATAAGGGCTATCAACAACCGCGGACTTATTGGCAGCGGCTTAGTAAGCGCAGCCGGATATTTTTAGGCCTGGCTGGCGTTTGTCTGCTGCTATTGATTATCGGCATGTTTTGGCAGTATCGCCGCCAGATAAGACAGGCTAATTGGCGACAAAAAACCGATCAAGTCGCTTTGGTTGAACAAAAACATAATCAAATTGAAGCTAATCTTTTATATAATAATCTAACTTCGGCTAATCAGAGCTTGGATGAAGCCGCTGCCCTATTGGAACAATGGCAAGCCGCCAAAGAACAATTACCGGCCGACATTACTGAGCGCTGGCAAAATGCTTTATTGAAGCAGGAAAAACTATTAGGTCAAGTTCGGCATATTTATACTTTAAGAGATGGTCAGGCCTTGGCTAATCAGCCGATCGCTATTGTTACTTCCACGGATAGCTTATTGAGATTAAATGGTCAATTACTGGCTTGGACTGATTCGGCTAGTCGGCAAGTGATTTATCAAAATAGTCGCCAAGAATGGCAAACCGTTGCTTGGCCGGAAGGCTGGCAGATTATCGTGGCTGCGGCCGCTGATGGTCAGAGCTGGTATTTTGCTGCTGGCGATGGGCAAATTGCTTCGCTGAGTCGCGATGGCCAATGGAAAATTTGGTCGCTGGACAAGCCAATCAGCCAAATTAAAGCGTTGGCTTTTTATGGCGGCCGTTTCTATGTTGTGGCTGGTGATAATCAAATCTATCGCTACCAAAAGCAAGCCGATAATTTTACCAGTGGTCAGCAATGGAATACTGATCAATTGCCGGCTGGCGATATTGTCGGCCTAGTCGTTGACGGCCAAGTTTATGTTTTCTATAGTGATGGCCAAGCGTTTAAATTAAATAATGGCCGCAGCCAAAACATTGCCATTAAGATCGCGGAGCCGACTACAGAGGGCTGGTCCAGTTGTCAATTATTGGCTGATAGCGATAATTTTTATTGTCTAGAGTCTGGATATCGGCGGATACTACTTTATGGCAAAGACGGTGCCATTTCTGGCCAATACCGACTAGCTGATCGTCAAGCTCAAGCTGTGGCTATTAGCTCGGCGAGCAAAGCTATTTATTTATTAACTGATCAGGCGATACAGAAATTCGTTTTACCAACTGAATAAACAATATTATATAACAAAAAAGAGCTCGCTCGGAGCTCTTTTTTGTTATTCGAGAGTCAGCGCTTATTTTAAGGTGACCTTGCCGCCAGCTTCTTCTAACTTAGCTTTAATGGTTTCGGCTTCTTCTTTCTTAACGCCTTCTTTAATCATTTTTGGAGCGGCATCAACCAAGTCTTTAGCTTCTTTTAGGCCTAAATCTTGGTTGATTTCGCGGATAGCCTTGATGACAGCAATCTTATTGGCACCAGCATCGCTGAGCTCAACATCAAAGCTATCCTTCTCTTCGGCTGGAGCAGCCTCAGCACCGGCAACCGGGCCAGCCATCATCATAGCTGGAGCAGCGGCGCTGACGCCGAATTTCTTTTCCAAAATTTTGACCAATTCGGCCAAATCAATGACGGACATTTTTTCAATTTCGTCCACCAATTTTTGGAATTTAGCAGGAACTTCAATCTGTTCCTCAGTTTTGTTCATTTCTTCAGTCATAGGATTAAATTAATTCCGTAGATTACGGAGCGGTTATTAAGCTTTTTGGTCAGCGACCGCTTGCAGAACAGTCACCAGACCGCGTAAATTACCAGCCAATACATTAACAAAGCCGCTGACTGGCGCGTTTAAGGCGCCGACTAAGCGAGCTTGTAATTCTAACTTGCTTGGCAAGTTGGCTAACGACTGGACATCAGCAGCCGACAAAAATTGGCCATCTAAAATACCGCCCAGGAAGGCAATTTTGTCTTCATGGGTTTTTTGGAATTTTTGTAGCAGTTTGGCCGGCAATACCTGATCGCCATAGGCGAAAATAATAGCCACCTGACCGTCAAATTCTCTGACATTCGGTTGTTCGGTCAACTGGATATTGTTTAAAGCGCGGCCCAGTAAAGTTTTTTTAATAGCCAAGAATTCGCCTTGTTCTTCCAGAAGCTGACCACGCAGCTCTTCAGTGTCCCTAACAGTCAAATTATTAAAAGAAGCGAAGACCACAGCTTTGGATTGAGCTAGCTTGGTATCCAGATCGCGCAGGATAATTTCTTTCTGTTGTTTAGTTTTTGGCATAGTCGTTGCATGAAAATAAAAAAACTGCCATGTAACAATCGCAGTTCGACCTTTGGGGCAGAGTCAAAAATATTTTTGTCTCGGCAGGTTTTACGCCTAAGCCACCTGCTGTCTGCGACGAAGTATTACATTATTTTTATCTTAAAGGGAAATAATTAATCTGTCAAGTTTACGAAACTTCGGTTTGACTGATAAAGCAGGTTTATTTATTTCAAATATTTAGCTTTATTAGCTTTGTGCTCTTCAAAATTACGGCTAAACACTGTCTCACCGTTATCGGGGCGAGTTAAGAAAAAATTATAATCATTACTGGTTGGATAAATAGCAGCATTAAGAGCCTTGAGGCTGGGGCTACTGATTGGCCCCAGTGGCAGGCCGTCATTAATATAAGTATTATAGGGAGAATCAATTCGGGTTTCTTCGTAGGAATATTGCGGTTTATTTTCACCAAGAATATAAGCTAAAGTGGCGCATGATTCTAGGCGCTGGCCGTTTTTAATTCGCCGCCAGAAAATATCCGCAACTATTTTCATATCTTTTTCGCTACGCACTTCCTTTTCTAGTAAAGAAGCCATGGTAACAATCTGGTAAATTGTCTGGCCTTGGCGTTTAATATCTTGACGCATTTTTGTGTTCAGCTGACGGTCAAAGTTATTTAATAGTTTAATAATCACCTCTTCTGGACTTGATGATGGATGGAAACGATAGGTATCGGCAAATAAATAGCCCTCCAGGCCTAGATATTTCGGCTTATCTTGTAGAAACTCATAGCGGTCGGAAAAATCCTGCGGCCATTTATTAACTGGCAGTGATTGGTAATTTTTTTTGGGATAACCGCTAATTTGTAAAAAATCGTCAGCGCTGAAATTAAGCTGGCTATCGGCTAATTTATTGGCAATCTGCTGGCTATTCCAGCCTTCAATCAGGGTTACTAAGCGATCGGCTTGTTGATTGGCCTGTTCTTGCCAATAATTAATCCGTGCCCGGCGGTTCTCTAACTTTTTAGTTATATAATAAAGTCCGCTGAAGATTCCGCCAAAGATAATAATTGAAACTAACCAAACTAGATAAACAGTTGACTTTTTTTGCGGTGGATAATTGTTATAATAAGTTGACATTTAGAGATATTTATCTAGTGATTCTTTTTTTAAATCATCAATAATCTCTTTGGTATTGATAGAATTTTTTAGCGATGAAATAAAAAGAACATCACCAGTATCAATAATAGCTAAATCGTTAACATCGTTAATTACTATTAGTTTGTCAGTCAAATTGCAGTATACTAGATTATTATTGGATTTTTTAGTTATTACTCGTCCTTTGGTAACATTATCGCTGACTTCGGTAGCTAGAATATTTTTTAGAACTGGCCATTTGCCTAAGTCGCTCCAGCCAACGCGGTTGGATACACTCATCGCTAGCTTATCCGCCTTATTAGTAATAGCTGATTCAATAGAAATTTTATCTAATTGGCCATAAAGGCGGCGGACTTTTTCGTTGTCGCCGTAATTAATTAGCAAACCAACCACCTCTTGACAAATCTGATACATTGTCGGCTGTAACTTGGCAAATAAGTCGGCGATAGTCTGTAAGCGCCAGACATACATACCAGTGTGGCAATAATAGATTCCTGAATCAATGAGTTGGCGACAATAATCTTCATTGGGTTTTTCAACGACATTACAGACTGTAAAAATTGTTTCCTGGCCAATGCTTTGCAGGTTCTGGCCAGCTTTAAGATAGCTGTAGCCAGTGTCAACATAGGCTGGTTTAACAGCAGGAGTCAGGATATAATCGGGGTTTTGTTGTAAAAATTGTTCGCTAACCAGCAGCAAGTCAGCAAAAGCTTGATTGTCGGAAATATAATCATCAGATGGCAAAGACGCAATAATATCATCAGGCTGGCAAAAATGTTGCAAATAACAAACCTCTAAACACATCGCCGGTCCGGTATTACGCGATTCACTTTCAACAATAATATTGTTAAGCTTAATTTCCGGGACTTCAACTTTAACCCGTTTAACCATCAATTCATTAATGGAGATAAATAAATCATCGGGTTGTTGCAAGATTTCAGCTACTCGCTCATAGGTAGTGCGCAACATTGTTTTATCACCAAGTAGCGCTTGAAATTGCTTAGGATTATTCTGACGGCTGAACGGCCAAAGACGTGTTCCTAACCCTCCAGCTCGGATAACTATTTTCATAATTTAGGATTATGATTGACTAATTGTATTATAGCCGATTAATTATCTTTTTGCTATAATGAAAAAAACTTAAATATAAAATTTTAAGTCTATGAAAATATTAATCGCTCCCTTAGCAGCTGCAGCTATAGCCCAGTTTAGTAAAGTTTTTATTAAAAGCAATAAGCAGAAGTTATCTTGGTCCACCTTATGGGTTTATTCGGGTATGCCATCGGGTCACGCGGCAATGACGGTAGCCTTGACCACTATTATTGGCTTGGAAAAGGGTTTAGATTATCCGGGCTTTGCTATTGCGCTAGTTTTTACTTTACTAATTATTCGTGATGCAGTTGGCTTGCGCCGGCAATTAGGTAATCAGGGATCGGTTTTAAATGATTTAGTTGACGATTTAGAAGATGATAATTATTTAGACAAACGCTATCCGCAATTGCTGGAAAAAATTGGTCACACTCCAACGCAAATTGCTGTCGGAGCGTTAATTGGTCTAGTGGTAGCAATTTTTATTTACTATTTTAGTTGACTTGTGGTCGTGGGCGACCAAAGATTTGTTGATAATCATCAATGCCGTCGCCGTCGCTATCAGCTTTACGAGGATTAGTTCCGCGAATTTCTTCTTCAAAATTAGTAACGCCGTCTTTATCTAAGTCATCATCGGTCAGACTGATACCTTGCCGGTGTGCTTCAGCGTCATTGATACCATCTTGGTTGGTGTCGACCGAATAAGGATTGGAGCCTAGCTCTAATTCTTGTTTATCGCTCAGACCGTCGTTATCACTGTCTAAATCACCTTCTCCAAGTGGATTGCTTAAGCTCATGTATTCATCATAATCGCTAATGCCGTCGCCGTCGCTGTCGACTTTATTCGGATCGGTGCCTAATGATTTTTCTTCCCAATCACTTAAGCCGTCGCCGTCGCTGTCAGCCTTTTCTGGGTTGCTGCCAAATTCTTGTTCAGCCGCATTACTTAAACCATCACCATCTAAATCATCGGCCGTTTTAAAATCAGGCTGTTTGTTCAGTGGCTGACTGTTTATATTTTCATTATTATTGGTCAATTCGACTGGTGATTTTTTGGGTAAAAATAGCCGCCAGACAACAAGACCGACGATTATCAACAGAATAATCGAGGAAATAATAATTGGCCAGCGATATTTAGTAGTTTGTTCCATTTGCTTCATAGTTACTTATTAATGAGTGGCTACATAATAAAGCATATTAATCAGAGCCTTTTGTTCATTGTCGTTGATTGATCCAGTATGACCAAGCATTATATGCTCTACTCGTCCGCAAGTTGTTGCCCAGAATTTAGTATTAATATCGCCGCCATGAAACCATATTTTTAGCCCATCGGCACTAGAACATAAAGACGGATTTGGTAATGATCCGCTAGTGTGTGTAAAATTCACTACAAAAGAATCATCCATTATATATGGCTTATTAAACATTAGGGCAGAGGCTGGCGTTGATGCTTGGTTAATATTTTTGCTAATATTATTATAATTATAACTTGTATTTTGATAGTTGGCCAGTGAGATGCCGGCGTAACCAGCTAATCTGTTGAAATTATTATGACTACCACCACAAATTGTTCCTGACTCTTGCCAAATAGTATCATGGCCAAAAATAACACCACCACCGGCATTGATAAATCTTTCCGTTGAACTGGCGGCATTAGGCGACAGATCCCTTCCTCCAGCCAGTTGATCAGTGCCGTCGCCGCTACCATTACAGTCTTGAAAGCCGAAAACAATAACATTATATGAACTAGTTGGATTGCTGTTAGGTATATAAGTGGCTGGTGAGGCATTAAAATCAGCTAAAGAGACAGCCGTGATGGTGGCGGTTTTGGTAATATAATTGTTTTTATTGTTATTAATGATATTTTGTAAATCAATTAAATTATTATTGCCCGGATGGACCTGCAAAATTTTTAGACGACGTCCTTTTTGACAGCTATCATCACAAAATTCAGTGGCATCATCCCAATTAGGGGGTCGCATATTAAAATCACAGGTCTCATAGGCTCCTTCTATAACGCCATTACCGCAGTAAGTATTGTCAGACCGAATATTTTGACAGGAGGTTAATGATACATCATCAATATTCAATTTATTACCATCGTTAGGTAAATTGTTTTGGCCGATAAAAATAGATAAATATAAGTTATTAGCTAATTGGTTAAGGTTTTGATAATAAGTAAAACTACCCAGGTATGGTCTGGTGTGGAATGATGTATAGTTGCCCGGGACAATTAAATTACTAGTACTAGTTACTAAATAACTATAATTGATGCTTGGATTATTACCGATACTCCAATGGATTTGATTAGTTGGATTGGTGGTTGTCGGATGTAAAAAATTAGCCGAGCCTTTATATTTAAATCTCAGAACATAACTTTGGTTAATATTTAATCCAATATTAGTAATATTCCAAGTTAAGCCGGTTAAAGATTTACCACCATAGGCTGTGCAGTTGCTATTGCTGGTATAGTTAAGATTATTACAAACATTCGGCCAAATGTAGTTGGGCGCTGCTGACTGGCGGTCTTGCACCATTTTAGCTGATTTAGGGTCGCCGCCAGCACTAGTCGTGGGATCAATTGTGCTCTTAGCAAAGCTGCCATTAGTGGCCACGGCGGGACCTAAATGGTTAAAAATACCACGGGCAAAATTGTCGAACCAAAGCGGACTAGTATAGAGCCATGCCTTGTCGTCGATGTAGCCGTTGCAATCATTATCCAAGCCATCATATTGCGTGCAATTATCCGGTTGGCCTGGATTAATATTGATACCGTCATCAGCGCTATTAGCTAGATTATCGGCACCATTTGGTCTGTCCTCGCAATCAACAGCTGTATTGGTGCAGTTAGTGTATTTTTTGATGCCGTAGCCATCGCCATCTTGATCATAACAACTAGTTTGACAATTTTGCGTTAGACAAACAGCGATAAATTGGTCGTAGTAAGCTTGATCTATATTAAGATTACCAGTTCTTGATTTAAAAACGGAGAGAGGTTCCAACGGGTCGCATTTTTCAGATTGTTCCTGAACGATTCCATCGCCACAATAACCGCCGGTTTGTAAACAGTTTTTACAACGATGGGGATTGGTTGGCGAGCTGGTGGCTGAGGGATCGGGATTAACGCTATTACCAGCCCAAGCGCAATCCTTTTGATTATTGGCACAATCGCAATTCTCAATACCATCTTTAATTTGGCCATCACCGCACCAACCGTCAGTAACTTGACAGGTGGTGGCTGAACAGGCGTATTGCTTAGTTGAACTAGAATTAGCTGGAGTGGGCACAGTATAAGTGCTTCCTTCGCAAGTTTCACCATAATCATAATCAACTACTGCGTCACCGCACCAACCGCCGGTAAATTTGCAGGCGTTGACTGTACCCGGTTGACCGCATTGGTAACGTTGAATCCCGTTATAGGTTGAGCTGGGGTCAGGATTGGGACTATCGATTGGCCGATCACAATCTTCGTTAATTTGGGTATTGGCACTAGTCTGAATAATATGGTCGCCACAATAACCGCCAGTAAATGTACAGGCGTTTGGACTTATTGATTCATGACAGGCATACTGTCTATTGGGACCAGAATCATTGGTCTTAGTGGCTATTCCGTTGTTGCCATCGCATTGTTCGCGGTTAACAGTAAAATTTTGTCCGTTTTGAATAATATTATCACCGCACCAGCCACCGGTAAATTTACAGTACTGATTACAGCTATACTGCTTATTAGGACTAGAATCATGGGCATTAGCTGCTACACCCAAATCACCTTCACAATCTTCATTGGGATCAATTAAATTATTACCACAAAGTCCATGGCCAATAATTATGGAACAAGTTTTAGTGCTAGTGGCGCCCAGGCTATCACTAGTATTTAATATTAAATCATAACGACCATCTGGTCCGGCGGTGGCGGCCGAAATTTTGAGTTGTCGGCCGGAATTAACTAATTGAACGTTTAAATGACTCCAACCACTTAACTGATTATGGTTAATTATAGAATTGATAGTATCGCCTTCATTATCAAAAATTTCAGCATAAGCAGAAAAAGCTTGTCCGGCCGTGCCTCTTATTACCGGGCAATTAATTACCGGCCCTTGATTAGTATAGTTATTAGCGCAGGCATAATTGGTAATATTTTGGTAATTGGTTTCAAAATTAGCACATAAAGTATAGCGGGTATTATTAATTAACTCATATTGATAGACTCGGCTGTTTTCGGGTAGTGTCGGCCAAGTGGTAGCAAAAGATCGTTGTTGCTCGTTCCAGCCGGTTATTTGGTTGTAACCGCTAGGAGAAGTACCAAGACGATTAATTGGGTCAACCGGTAGGGCTGTTTTCATTTTAACAGCCAAGGTTTTCTGCCAGCTCGGCCAAACTGATAATGTTTTGTTGACCAAATAAGTTCCAGACTCTAGGCTGGGATAACGCTGATAAGTTTGTCGGTATTGTTCTAATTTGGTTTTCATTGCTGATAAGTCGATCAATCGTTTGGTGTCTCGAACCACTCTAGCTTTCAAGCTGTCACAAATTTGTCCAGACTGGCAATCTCGATCAGATAAACAACTAAGATTGCCGCCGCTATTAGAACAAACACCGGGCTGGCTATTAATATTTTGATTAAAGCGCCAATTAGCTAGGATTTGCCCAAAAATATCGACCGTTTCATTAGAAATATTTTGGTTAAAGGAAATAATGACCATGATTGGTTTTAGACAATTCGACTCAGCGCTTATACTCTGGCAAGAAGTTATATTAGCGGCAGCCACATAAACCGTTCGATTGTCTCTCACCGCATCATAACCATCTACTAATAGCGATTGTAGTGATCGCTTAGCTCCAATATTTTGAGTATACCAAGTTCGAGGACTGAGATTATTAGCATTGTCAAAGATTCTGATGGCAATAGCATCCGGACTGACCGATGGGACGGTTTGGGTGCTTGAAGTTATCCTATTGGTAGTATCGGTATTTATTAATCTTAATCCCTCAACTGCCAGCAGATTGTTGGCTGCCAAAGCCGGCAATGTTAAACTAGCCAAAACTAAGGTTATTAGGCTAGCAAATAAGAAGCGGGAGTGGGTTGGCATATAGCTTATTTTTGTTTATATTTATCTTACATATTATAGCAAATAGCCAATTATTGGCCAAGCTTTAGATTATTTTTGACAATTGGGACAAAAATGAGTTCCTCGGCCAGCCAGTTTTATTTTATTTAGCGGTTGTCCGCAAACTAGACAATTTTGTTTGGAGCGGCCATAGACTTGAAGTTGTTGTGAAAAATTACCGCTTTGGCCACGGCCATCACGATAATCGCTAAATGAGGTACCACGGTAAGCTACCGCGGTGGTTAAAATTTTAACGATTGATGAGTGTAGTTTCTTAATTTCAATCATCGTTAGCGTGCCAGCTGGTCGACTGGGCTTGATCCCGGCCGCAAAAAGGCTCTCGTCAGCATAAATATTACCAATACCGGCTAAACAATGCTGATCTAATAGCACCTGCTTAATTTTGGTTGTTGGTTTCTTTTTTAAGATTAATTGCAAATCAGTCCAGGAAAAATTAGAGCTTAACGGTTCTATTCCTAAGCGTGTTTGGTATTGTAACCACTCTTGTTTATTCATTAATTTAACCCAGCCGAATTTACGACTATCATTAAAAAATAACCGATCATGATTCGATAATTCTATAATTAAACGGGTTGATTTATTTGGCCAGCTAGCTTGGTTACTACTCAATAAATCTGTAGTTGGGTGTCCGCCGGCTAGCCACTGCTCGTTACTTGTCCAAATTAGTTGCCCAGTCATTTTAAGATGGACGACCAAGTAATAATTATTAGCTAGTTCAATGACTAGATTTTTAGCACGTCGGAAAATATTAGTAATGGGTTGCCCAATAATTAATTGTAATGACGGCTTAGTATTTAGATTTTTTAGTCGGCTATCTAAAATTTGCAGCCGTATAATATATTTGTTCATTATCAGTGGCTGCAAATCATTAACAATCGTCTGTACTTCGGGCAACTCAGGCATAAATTAGCGAATTAGTTTACTGATATTAATTAATCCAGACTGAGCGCCACGTTGGCTGATAGCTGCCGCCGCCTGTTTGGCAGCCAGATATAAAGATTTTTTAAGGCTATTAGTTTTGATTAGACAACCTAATAAAGTCCCGCCAAAAGCATCGCCGACGCCAGTGGTATCAATAATTTTTTTGACTGGTAATGCCGGCTGATGAATAGTTGTTTGACCATCATAAGACCAAGCTCCTCGGGAATCAGCGGTAATGACTACTATTTTGGGACCATAGCACCATAAACGTTGAATAAGTTTTTTCATATTTTGGCCATAGTCGGCTAGCTGTTTATTATCAAACGGATGGCTAGCTAATAATTGCAAGGCTTCATCTTGATTAATAATTAATAGGTCAGTTTTTTCTAAAAATGGCCGCAGTTTTTTAAAGCCGGCCGTCAATTGGGCTTGTCCAGGATTCCAAGCAATCTTTTTATGACTTTTAAAAATGGCTGTTAAATTTTTTAACCAGATTTTACCGCTTAAAGACGAAACATAAAGCCAATCACTGGCCAGCTGTTTGGCAGCTGATGAAGTTATTGATAGATGATCATTGGCTCCGCGATAAGCAATAATTGTATGCTCCCCGTCTTGGCCGATTAAAACAACCGACACGGCTGATTGCTGCCGGTCAATTATTTGGCACAACCCGGTATCTATTTTATGGCTTTTGAGATTATTAATAATATCTTGACCGCGACGATCAGATCCAACAGCTAGCCAGCTGGCGACACTAAGGCCGCATTGCTTGATAGCCATTGCCAAATTAGCTGCGCCGCCACCATATTCTACAAAACTCTCATCTACAATCGTCTTAGCTCCATACTCAATGGCTAATAATTTTTTAGCCAAAATTTCGCGACGATTATCAAGCAGACGATAATCATTAATTAGAAAAGAAAGATCTTCAGTGGCTCCGCCGATAGTGATAATGTCAAACTTTTTTTTCATAGACTTATCTATTAGGAAATTCGTCTAAAGTGGCTTGAACGATTATTTTTTTATCACCACGTTGAATCTTGAGACCAATTTTTTGATTCGGTTGATATTTTTGAATTATCTGTAATAAACTATTTTGTTCATTCAGCTTTTGCGCGTTTATTTCTAAAATAATATCACCGGGCAATATGCCGGCTCGTTCGGCTGGCGATCCAGCAATGACCGCCGGCTGGTCATTATTAGCACTGATTAAAGCGCCCTGATTGACTGGCAAGTCTTTTTCTAGAGCCAAATCGTCATTTATGGTCAAATAACTGACTCCTAACCTGGGTCGAACGATGCGACCAAGTTTTTTAACACTATCAATGACTGGTTTGGCATCGTCAATCGGAATGGCAAAACCAATAGAGCCACCACTAGCATCACGGGCAACATTAATACCGACTACTCGTCCGTTTAGGTCAATCAATGGTCCGCCTGAATTACCAGGATTTATTTGGGCATCAGTTTGGATGACATTAGTTAGCAGTTCATCTTGACCATTGTCATTAGAGGCACTGAGATTGCGGCCAATACCGCTAACAATCCCTTTAGTGGCGCTATTTTGATAACGACCCAAGGCATTACCGATGGCAATAACCGTTGTTCCCATGACCAAGTCCTGACTATTGCCTAATTGGATAGTTGGTAAATTTTTGTCAAATATTTTAAGTATGGCTAAATCATTGAGCGGATCTTTGTCAATTAGCTGAGCATAATAAGATTTGCCCGATTGAAATCTAATACGGTATTCACCCTTATCGCCCGCCTGATTAACCACATGGCGATTAGTCAAAATCAGTCCGTCGCTGGAAATAATAAAACCGGTGCCTGAGCCACGGCGAATTTTTTGATTAACTAATTGGCCATCAATTTTTTGTTTAGTGGTTTCGCTGACAGTAATACTGACTATGGCGGGCAAGGCTTTTTTGATAGCTGTAATCGTTGCTTGCTGCTCAGCTAAAGCGGGATTGCTCTGAGTAGCCGCCATAACCTGACCAGGCCAGCTGGCCATTATCAATAAATTGATAATTATTAGCCGATAACATGACTTTAACATTGTTGTAATATATAATAATTTAATTTTTGACAAAATTTTAGCAGTGCGTTATATTGATAAAGTTTTTCGGGGATCGTCTAATGGTAGGACAGTGGCCTTTGGAGCCATTAATCGGGGTTCGAATCCCTGTCCCCGAGCATTATAACATCGCTTTAGGGCGATGTTATTTTGTTGGCAAATAGCTAGGCAATATTCGTCCGCGATAACTAGGGCTGGGCCAATTATGGGTAGTCAGAAAACCGGGGTTAGCGACCATAATTTCGGGAATTCGATTAACAATAGTGGCACAAGTTAGTTCGACCGTAGCTGGTTGAGTAATAGTGACATTAATATCGGGTTGGCCTTTAATCGTCCAATTATTAGTATCTTGATCAGCTGGTCCATAAATTTTACCAGTACTTTTAGCTTGAATAATCGGTCCTTCATTAGTTTCTAAATCAATAGTGGCTGTCATGCCCAGACATTCGCCAGCAGCAATCGTCCGATTAAGCAAACGACTGGCAGTTGGTTGCTCAGCAATAACTGGGGTTATTTTTTGATTAATATTTTTAACCGTCAACCCTAATCTGGCTGCTAGCCATTCATTGCTATTCCACATGTATGTCGGCAAAATATTGGCTTGACTGATTTTGGCGGCAAACTCAGCTGACGGCAAACCGACTCCATGAATCTTAGCTAGGGCGATACCATAGTCTTCAATATTATAGCTAGCTTGACCCTCAATGGCGATTATTTTATGGCTGGCGCCGGCCAAAACGGTAATTAAATTTCCCCAAAAAACATCTTGGTAACCACTAGCCGTTAGCGTGCAATAATTGTCTTTAGCTAATGAATCAAGGCGTTTGCTAAATTCCGGTGAAGTGGTCCACGGGAAAAAGGCTTCCTCACAAGTAGTAATAGTATTAACGCCATATTTTAGTGGAATAGTCAGTAATGGATACATTTCTGTCATTAAGCTGCCAATGGCTACGATACAGATATCGGCTGGTTGTTTAGCAAAAACTTCTTCAGGGTTGCCACTGATGGTGATACCTAATTTTTGTTCTAAGCCGATTAAATCGGCAATGTCTTGACCAATTAAAGACGGATTACTATCAATCGCGCCCACAATCGTTACCCCCTTTTCATAAAGATAACGTAATATTAACTTACCCATTTTACCGCAACCGTATTGGATAGCGCGTAATTCTGAATGTTCAAAATTTTTATTCATATATTTGGAGTTTGATAACGAACAAATAAAGCAATGGCCACGGCGGTCGCCACATTGATAGACTCAACCCATGGTTGATGATCAATAAACAATGTTTTTCCCGATAGTGGCACGGTAATCCCCTGACCTTCTGAGCCGACAATCAGCAAAATGTCTGACGGTAAATTATTATTTTTAATATTTAAAGCTTGCGCTTGGTGGTTGTTTTCTAGACGATAGATTGGTCGGTTCAGCTCTTGTATTAGTTGCTTAGCCGCCGGCCAATCTAGATTTAACCATGGAGTCTTAAAAATGGTGCCGGCGGAAGAACGAATAACTTTAGGATTACCGGGATCAACGCAATTTAACAGGATCAGTCCGGCCTTAAAAGCGCCGGCCAAACGGATAATAGTGCCAAGATTACCAGGGTCTTGGATATTGTCTAATAACAAGATAGTTTTTTGGCGTTTAATATCTGCTAGTTGAAATTTGGGCGGTTGAGCCAGGGCGGCAATAGTCGGCAGACTATCAGTGGTAGTCAGCTGACGGAAATTGGCAGTGTCAGCGGCAGTAAAAGTTAGTTGAATGTTTGGCGCTGCTAGTTCCAAAAATTTTTTACCTTCAATGAGCCATAAGCCGGCCTTAGCGCGGCCTTTGTTAGTGTGTAGCGATTTGATCAGTTTTTCTTGACTCTGGCTGAGCATAGCTAGATGCGAGAATATTTGCCGACGGCGATATAACTAGCCAGTAAATTAACAGTGCCGATGCCCAACAATTGCAAACCGGCAATTTGCCACCAATAATGGTTGAAATATTGCAATAAATCAATATTATAACCAAAGAAAAAAGTATCTAAATAAGGTTGGAGAACATTTAAAAATGGATAAAAAATGGCCGCGGTTAGAATTACGCCAGCCACGGTATAAATGATACTGGAAAAGAGAAACGGCGCTTTAATAAAAAAATTAGAAGCACCAACCAGTTTCATAATAGCAATTTCTTGACGATGGCTATGAATAGCTAGCTTGACCGAATTAAAGATAACTAAGAGCATTATTAGGACAAAGATTGAACTAATAACGATAGCAATATCATTAATTTTATTAGTGATATTGTTAATCTTAGCTAATAGGGCCTGGTTATCTTGAAAATTACGCGAACCGATCAGTGGATCTTGAATTTGGCTTAATTGTTCAATCAATTGATTATATTGATCCGGATCACGAGGCTTAATGGTTAAGCTGGAAGTTAATGGATTTTTGTCTAGTTCTTGCAATGCTTGTAGAATTTCTGGATTATCTTGGTGTTGACGGCGAAACGCTTCTAAGGCATCAGCTTGAGATACATAGCTAACTTCTTGCACATTGTCTAAATTAGCTAAGCGGGCCTTAAGTCCGAGAGCTTTATCTTCGGATACCCCCTCTTTGAGATAAATAGAAATATCAACGCGATTTTTTAGATTGTCTACAGCGGCTTGACCAATAATTCTTAATGATAACAGGAGATTAACTGAAAATAGCGTCAAAATTAAAATCATGATGGTCGCTAGTGACAACCAGAAATTACGCCAAACATCCTGGAAGCCAAATTTAACAATTCTACTTAAAGTTAAGAACATAATTTTAAATAATATATTTGCCGCGCGCTTGGTCGCTAACTAGTCGGCCATCGCTAATCGTTAAAACTCGTTTATTAAGATTATTAACAATTTCACGGTTGTGAGTAACTAAAATAACAGTAGTGCCAAATTTATTAATCTTCTGTAAAAGCTCAATAATTTCTTCGGCATTAATTGAGTCTAAATTACCAGTTGGTTCATCAGCTAATAAGATTTTAGGCTGATAAACTAAAGCTCGAGCAATAGCGGTTCGTTGTTGCTCACCGCCGGAAACTTCATGTGGATAACGATCCATCTGTTCACTAAGGCCGACAATTTTCATTAATGGCGGAATAATGGCATTGATTTTTTTCGATGATTTGCCACAGACTTGCAGGGCAAAAGCGACATTTTCGGCTAGAGTTTTTTTGGGTAATAATTTAAAATCTTGAAAAATAACACCGATTTGCCGCCGTAAAAAGGGCACTTCGCTACTGGACAGTCTGGTAATATCCCAATCGCCGACGATTATTTGACCGCTATCTAAACGCTCTTCACCGATTAAACATTTAACCATGGTGGTTTTGCCGCTGCCTGATTGGCCGACAATTGATACAAATTCGCCAGGGCCGATGTTGAGAGACAGGTTGTCTAAAGCTTTAGTTTGCGGTGGGTAAAATTTACTAGCTTGTTTAAATTTAATCATAATTTGATAATGATTAATTCAAGGCGGTTGTTAATATTTGGCTGGCGGTGGCGTAGCTCTTGGACCAACTTGATGAACCTAAAGTAACAACAATAAATTTTTGTTTAGTGTTCTGATTTTGCGCCGCCATAGCTAAACAGTGGCCGGCTTCCACTAAATAACCGGTCTTGGAAGATTGTAGTGGAAATTGGCCATTTTGTAATAATTTATTGGTATTTTTGATAGTGTGCGGTTGCTTAGTGTTGGTAGTGCTAAATTTATAAATAGCGGTCGTGCTTATTTTTTTAATATTAGCATCCTGACTGACCGCTTTTAAAATTAAAGCGTAATCTTTGGCAGTGCTCACATTATCAGTTGATAGGCCGGTCGGTTCAACAAATTTAGTATTAATAGCTCCCCATTTCTTGGCATTAGCGTTCATTTTTTGGATAAATTCGGCGCGGCTAAGACCACTAACACGGACTAGCGACTCCACGGCGTTATTAGCTGATCCAATTAAAGCGGAATAGACTAAATCTCTAATTTTTAATTGATCGCCGTCTTTCAGTTTTAAAAGAGCGGCTTCGGATAACGCGCAATATTTGGTGATTTCTTGTTCATCTTGACGACGATAGCTGACTACTTTATTTAAATTAGGTTTAGTGTCCAGGAAAGTTTTAATCGCCACCATTTTGGTTAAACTAGCAATCGGCACAATTTTTTGGGCATTTTTTTGCCAGAGAACTTGATTGTTATCAGCATCCAAAACAACCACCGAATTGGCATCTTGATTGGATATTTCTAAAGACTTAAAATCACTAACCGTTTTGGTGGAACTGGCGGCATAGGCTAAATTATTGATTATTTGCCAATCAGCTGAATTCTTAGGTAAGCGGCCATATTTTTTGGTGAATTGTTGCAAAGCAAGTCTTTCTTTAGCTAAATCGCGGGTTGGTTTTGGCGATTCTGGCTTGTTATTGCTGGCGCTCGAGGTTGAACTTGGTGATAGCGGTTCCAAACGAACAGTAATAACGCCAGTGCCTAGTGTAGCTAATTGAGCAAAAGCCTCTTTTTGTAAATCAATTACTCGATCAGGATGAGCTTGGGGGTCGGGGCCATAATCATTAATAACCACATCAACAGTTTTGCCACTGGCTAGATGATAAACTCTGACTTTTTGGCCAAGCGGATAAATAGTAGAAGCAGCAAAGAGTCCTGGTTTGAAGTTGTACCAGCTAGCTTTACCGCTGGGACTGCTCGTTGCCGAAACAGCGGCATTAGCTGAGGTTAAAATTGGCTGAGCTAAAATTAAGATAAGGCCGGCGATAATAAATAGCAATCGGCCAATTTTTAACCAATAAAAATTAGATCGTGATGAATCCATAAGTTGACGAATCAAAAGCTTTGTCTTTATAATAAAATTATAGCACATTTCTGATGAGCCACCAAACGGATATTATGACAGTTTGGCGGGTGTCGTATAGTGGTTATTGTGCCAGCTTCCCAAGCTGGAGAGGGCGGTTCGATTCCGCTCACCCGCTCAGGTTATCGTCGCCCGTGTAGCTTAGCTGGTAGAGCAATCCCTTCGTAAGGGAAAGGTCGTCGGTTCAAATCCGACCATGGGCTCAAACATAAAAACGCCAAATGGCGTTTTTATTGTACTTTATGATCAAAAAAATATTTGAACCACAAACTAGGATTACGACTGATCGCCACCTTTTCCTTTTGGGGAGCCGGTAAATCAAAGACCGAATTAGCGCTATGATCAGCGGCGTCAGTTGACGAATCGGATTGCTTGATAACAATTATTTGTTCATTGGGCTGACGTAAATCAAATTTTAGGCGCGCCTCCTCTTCTAAAAATTCTTTAGAATCAAGATAATCTACCAAGTCGGCCACCTCTTGATTTTTTTTGTCTAAACGCTTAATCTCAGCTTCCAGTTGAGTTATCTCGCTTTTAACACCAAAAACTTGACGAATATTTTTAACTAGTCCGGTTAGTATAAAAATTAAAGCCAATAAACCAGCAATAGTGATTAATATTGATTGGTAACGTTTGTGTCGATTTTTGCTAGGCAGTTTATTCATAGTCGGGCTATCCGGAATCGAACCGGAACTACATGCACCCCATGCACGCGTACTACCACTATACGATAGCCCGTTAAGCGGTTTTGAGGCCGCTTTCAATTATTCTTCCTCCTCTTCATCGCCTTCGCCTTCAGCATAAATCGCTTGCAGGTCAAGACGATCCCAATCAAATAATTCTTCTGGTTGAAAGAATCTAGCCAGTTCTTTGTGAGCATTGTCAACGCTATCCGAAGCATGGACAACATTAGCTTGGATACTCATGGAAAAATCGCCGCGAATAGTGCCGGCATCAGCTTTGCGGCCCAAAGTTTCGCCAGTCAGTAAACGAACACTATTAACTGCCTCCATACCTTCTAGGGCCATAACAATAACTGGCCAATCAGACATAAATTTAGCAATCCTTGGGAAAAATGGCTTGTCGATCAAATGAGAATAGTGCTCAGCTAAGATAGCGTTATCTAATTGCATCATTTTGAGGCCGACTATTTTTAGGCCTTTGCGTTCAAAGCGATGGATAATTTCGCCAGCCAAACTACGATTTAGAGCGTCTGGCTTGATAATTACCAGAGTGCGCTCCTGTCTTTTCTTTGCCATATATCTTCAATAATTCCGCCTAACAATAGCGGTTGGTTATTATTATAAACCACTAAAGCAGTTTTGCCAAATTAGTTATTAGCGATAATTATTGCCAGATTAATTGACCATTGCTTAAAATATTAAAATCGCTTAATTGATCAGTGCGCCATAGGCGTATACCGAGACGACGCAGACGATCAATAATAAGTTGGCTAGGTAGTCCAAATTTATTGGTGCTGGCCAAACTGATAACCGCTATTTTGGGTTGCCAATAGTTTAACCAGGCCAAACTAGTGGCGGTTAACGAACCATGGTGGGCAATTTTTAGAATATCAATCGGTTGGCCGATGGGTTGTTGGGCTAATAATTCGCTTTCAGCATCAGCCTCCAAATCACCAGTCCAGAGGAATTTATTGTGGCCGTATTGCCATAATATAACTAAAGACTGGTTATTAATATTATCTTGGTAGCGAATCAATTGTTCATTGGTTGGCCACAAGATGGTTAGCTGGCTATTATCGGATAATTTTATGACTGCTGGCGCTCGGACATCATTAATAATAATCCCCTTTTGTTGAGCATCATTTAAGACATTAGCTAATTCGGTTGATAATTGCGGCGGTTGAGCCAAAATTATCTGCTGAATCGGATATTTATTAATTAAATAAGGCAGACCGCCCCAATGATCAGCATGATCATGGCTGATAATAATTATGTCTAAATGTCTATCCCACCATCGTAGTTTACGGCTAAGCGCTGATAAAATTTGTTGGTTTGGCCCACAGTCAATTAAAATGTTTTGGCCGCTGGTGGTAGTAATTAAGGCGGCATCGCCTTGGCCGATGTCCAGATAGCTTATTCGCAGCCAAGACGATACTGATGATTTAGTAGTGGCGATTATTATTATGATCAAGCTGATTAAACCGCCAAGAGCCAACCAGATAAATAATTTTTTCATATTAATGAGCTAAGGCTAATCCCCTAATCTCGTTGGCTCCAGACTGCTTAAGACAATTAGCCATTTCAGTTAAAGTGGTGCCAGTAGTGACAACATCGTCAATAATAATAAAATTTTGGCCAGCTGAATATTTTAACCAAGAAAAGGCTTGATCAAGATTGGTTAATCGTGCGTTTTTGTTCAAATGTGCTTGGGGCGGCCGGTGTTGACGGCGCCAATAGCTAGCAGTTGGACAGTTATTGACTTTAGCTATGGTCTCAACCAGTAATTGAGCCTGATTAAAACCGCGCCAATTAAGCCGCTGCCGACTCAAAGGAACAGCCGTAATAAGCGATTGCTTAAACCATAATTGCTCAGCAATGGTTTGCTGAATAAATTCCGCTAAATTGATAGCTAAAATCCGGCCAGCTATGGTTAACCGTTGGTATTTAGTTAATTTAAGCAGCTTATTTAAGAGCGGCTGATGATAATCAGCACAATAAATAATCGCGGTTAGACTTGATTTATGGTCAATTGGTAACGACCGCCAATGCCAATTAGCTGTTAATTGTTGTTGACCGTCATGACACAGCCAGCTACCCGGCTGCTGACAATGGTAGCAGTGTTTTGGCCATAATAAATCTAACCAAAAAAGCCCATGACGGGCTTTTTGTTCCCCTCCTAACATAAATTAAAAAATTAATTATTGATATTGGCGATCTTGCCAAGTCAGTTTATTGGCTAGCCAAACATCATTTTGTTTAACTAAACTTAATTGATAGTTTTGATAAAAATTTTTGGGTTGAGTTGAAGCCGTAGCGATAGTTTCTTGGCCACGAATCTTAACATCAACAGTTAGTGAAGTGCTATCAACCGAATCTAAAGTTCCTTGAGTAACAATAGCTTGAGCCCTGGTGCCGATATAAGTATCAGTCTTTTTAGTGGCTGATTGATTTTTTATATAATCATCGGTCCAAGCAATCATTGATTGAGTCATGCTATTTTTGAGAATTTCCAAATTGCTAAAATTATCTTGGCTAGATAGACTAGCCCAGCGTTCCACAAAGGCGCCAGCTTTTTTCTCTAGTTCAATCTCTAGACGGCCGCGATTATCTAGAATTATTTGGTTATTAGCCAGTTGTTCGGTAGAAAAAGTTTGCGGCTCTGGTTGGGTTATTTCAGGGGTGGTTGTGGTCGGACTGACGATGGTTGCAGGCGGATTATAACTGGGATTCAGCTTGCCGCTAAGTAGAATATACAGCAAAACAATCAAAATAATAATAACCCCACCAATCATTAGCCAATTAATAGTTTTTGGAGAAAGCCGCATAAAGTTAATTAGTTAATTATCTATTCAGCTTCAGCCTGAGCTTCAGCCTGATTTTGTTTTTCCATCTTTAATAATTGTTCCGGATCGGAAGTTATTAATTGATCTTCTATATAAGAGGCGACAATTTTAATGGCGGCATGTTTGTTGCCGGCAAAAAATATTCCCTCACCAACACCGCTTTCCAATAATAGATATTTTTCTCCTTCTGTTAATATAAAAGTTTTTTGCACCAGATCAATGGCGGCTGGAGACTGTTTTAATAATATTTGCATGGCCGAGTTGGTGACAATAGCTTTACCGTATGGTGATAATAGAAAATCATTAACATCTTGAGTAATGGTGGTAACGCCTAAATAATATTTACGGCAACGTTTAACTAGGGCATAAATAAATTTGGCGCTATCTTCATTCTGCATTAACCACCAGGCTTCGTCAATTACTAAAATGCGTTTTTTTAATTGGCTGCGGACCACATTCCAAATATAATTAACTATGGTATAGATAGCTAAAGGCCGCAACTCATCTTCAAGATCGCGAACCGAGAAAGCGACTAATTGATTGTCCATTTGGACATTAGTTGGACTAGTAAATAATCCGGAAAAAGTGCCCTCAGTATATTTTTTGAGCCGTAACGCAATATTCTCACCGCCTTCCATTCCTTCTAAAATATACTGGAAATCCCGCATAGTTGGCGGTTCAATCTGGCTTAAATCACTATCGGCGGTAATATCTTTCTTGGCATAAGTTTCAAGGAGAGCCATATCAATAATAGAATCTTCTTCGGCTGATAATTGGCCCAACATAATTCTAACTAAGCCCTTAACCGTAATAACGCCGCTCCGAATAATATCCTCAGTTTTGGATTCTTGTCCGACCGGTCGTGGCAAATCAAATGGATTAATTTTGGCCTCGCTAGCTAACGATATATTAATATAGGTGCCGCCAACAGCTTCAGCTAGCTCTTTATATTCATATTCCGGATCAATAACAATAACATCGGTGCCCATCATCATTGTCCGGAGAACCTCTAGTTTAATCGCATAACTTTTACCGGCGCCGGATGTAGCAAAAACAACATTATTAGCGTTGGGCAGACTGAAACGATCAAATAGAATTAAACTATTATTGTGACGATTGATACCGTAAAGAATACCGTTATCGCTAGTCAGTTCACTGGAAATAAAGGGAAAAGACGAGGCAACCGGTGATGAATTCATATTAAAAGCAATATTTAAACCATCATCACACAGTGGCAAGGTGGAATTAAAACCTTGTTCAGCTTGATAAAAAACTTTTTTAGAATAGATAAGTCGTGAACCAAATAAATCTTCTATGTTATTGGCTAATTGGTTGAGCTCTTCTTCGGTTTTGGCGTAAATAGTAACATACAGAGCGAATTGAAAAAATTTTTCAGTCCCTTGAGTTAAGGAATCACGCAGAGCCTCAACATCGCGCAAAGCAGTTTCTCTTAATGGATCACGCGGATTACCGCGATCAATGTCAGCGCTAATTTGAGCTTCTAAGACACCAGCCTTATTTTTTAACTGTTTCAGGACAATAGCCGAATTAATTGGATAAAAGAACATGGAGATGTCAAACGATTCGTTAAGATTGAGAATCGGCGCAAACCAGCCAACACTGATATAGCGAGGATAAGCAACAATAAAAATAGTGCTAACATATTGGCCGTTGAGCAATAAATATTTAGGTTTAACCTCAAGACTAGATGGCGCTATCAAATCACGAATATTGACGACGCCATAACGATAGGCTCTTTCTTGTTCAATCAACTCCTCGGCCAATCTGGCTTGTTCAGCAAGAGCGGCCGAAGTCTGTTTATTTAAAAAACTAATATCGTTTGCTTTGTCGGGACTGGTTGTTTTTTTGTTAGGCTGAATATTGAACATGGCGGAATTTAAAAATTATTATTGATATTAATTTTTTCAACGTTATCAAGGGGTTGGTTAGCGGCGGTTTCTTGGTTATAGACATTGTAAAACATTTCAATTAAGCCCTGGGTGTCTAATTGAACGACATTAAGCCCCATGGATGATAAGCCGTTAATAACGCTGACAATTCTTTCGGAAAGTTGTTTTTTTAAACGGATAAAGCGTTCTTCTTTGAGATTAATAACATCAATCGGCCGGAAAGCCTCAATGAGCGATTGCCAAAACCCTTTGCGTTTGTCCGAAATTGGATTATAAGGAACAACGATATAAAAATGCTTGTTCATTATCTTGCCAAGACTAACTAACTGACTAACATAATCAATATATTGCAATGTTTGATTCTTTAATAATTCATTAGTTTGTTCATTGGCTTTTTTGCGCATTGACTCTAGGTAGTTGGCGATATTAAGTTCGCGTGATTGGACTACCACTTGGATAGGAAAATCAAGATTATTAAGAAAACTGACATAACCGCTAATAATTGCCTCTTGCTCATCTTCGCTTTTAAGGGCGAAATTAATGCTAGATACCATTAGGATGGCCCGTAACGTGCCGTCTTTCATAATAACGGTATCTTTTTTAATATCAGCTATCTTTAAATAGCGCTGAGTAGAAATTGGATTGTTTTTTTGCTGACTAGCCATAACTAAGGCTTAGTAATTAACTCATCAATCAATTCTGTCTCTCCGCCATAAGCACCGCGCGTATCAACAATTAGTGATAACTCAGCTAAACGTGAAGAAGTAAAACGATTTTTAACAGCTGGCGGCTGTGCTTTAATAATATTTTTGCTATCAAATTGAGCTTCAGCTAAATTCTTGCCAAAATTTTTATTCCAAAGACGTAGCCGCGGCATAAATAAACTCTGAATCAGATTAAGTAAAAAATAATGAAACGGTCGGCCGTTAATCTTGCCAAAAGCAAAAGTAAAAAATACACCGGCAGTTAATAGAGTGGCTACTAAAAACAGAGAGAAGTCAAACAGTTTATATTCTAAAAAAATTACCCCGGACATGACTAATAGTATAATAAATTGCCGAGTGGTAATCGGACCGATAATTTTATCTTCGGCGTCAATAAATTGTGGGACAGTAAATTGTTGCATAATTAAAAGCGGATCTGTTTATTTAAATTCATTATAGCGATAAATTCGTTGAAAGTTAAATTATCATTATCCGGATTGTCTTCTTTGGATAGTAATTGTTCGGCTGGTTGGCAATTTTGAATGCTACGCTGGCCAATTTGCAGATATAGGCGGTTAAGCGGACTTTGTCGCCAAGCGCTAAGACCTTGCAGACGTTTGCTATAACCGTGCTCAGCTAACATATCTAGCTTTTCCTTGATCTTTTGGGTGCGTTCTTCTGGACTACGGCCAAGATAACGAAAGCGTTTTAAATTGAGATTGGCTAACTCATCAATCGGGGTCAAGGTTTTAGGGGTAAAACGGACATCGTCCATGCGAATTTTACCGGTTTTATTATCAGTCGCGCGTTGATCAATTGGAACAACAATTGTCGGCGCTGAATCAGTTGATACAGCTGCAACTTGCTGATCGTCGGTTGAATTTTTTTCTGCCGGCCGGGCGGCTTCCAGTAACTTGGAATTATTAGCTGGTGGTGCTGGTAGCTCACTTTCGGTCTTTAGATCTGGTCGTGGCCGGTTATCAATCTTTTTAAGACTAGCTAATAAATCAGACTCAAAATCACGAACAGCCGTTTGATTAATTAACTGATCAACTGGCTTGACTGGCGGCGCGACAGCTACTTGTTGCTCAGCCGCCCGATGAAGCAGTTCTTTAGCCTCAATTAATTGTTGATTGAGCTGTTGCTTTTGATTGGCTGACACCCCTAACCCGCCGCTAGTTAAAGGACGAGACAAAAAATCATCCACGGCTCGTTGATTACGGACACCGATTAAAAAGGTTTTAGCCAATTGTCGCCAACGGTTTATTAGTTCGGGTTGTTTAAATATTTTTTGTTGACTAACTAATTTGTTCAAGACCGATTCCAGATCAATATTAACTGTCGATGACGGGTCAGCTTTTTGATTAAGCGGCGGCTGACTGGTAGCTGTTAAGGCTTTAAGCGTGCCGCCCTTAGCTAGCTGATTGATATCAATCGGCGCGTTTAATGGTTTAGCTAAATAGCTTTGGACAGTTACTAATATTTTGGCTTGTAATTCGGCAGTTAATTTTTGCGCTTGATCGCCAGATAAACCATAATTTTCACTAAGATAATAAGATAAACGACTTGGCGATATGTCTTTAACCATGATTTTAATTAATAGACTCGCCAAAGAAAGACGATAGGTTTCTTCTAACTGCTTAATGGTTGCCCTAATTAAGGGGGTGTCCAGCTTAGCCCGAACATCAGCCGGGACTTGTTGATATTTTTGCAAATAATCAAACATACTTTAATTTTTTTTCAGCTTAATAATCTCCTCAGTAATCGCCTGTGCTTCCAAACTGTCGGGGTTATAACGCTTAAGCATCAGCTGCAGCTGATTGATTTTATTAATAACAATTTCGTCTTTTGGTGCCGCTGCACTTTTGGTTGGCGCTACTAGCGGCTGCATTTCGGGATCAATTGATTGAGCAGTGGTATGACTGGTAGTGGAATCACTAGTTAAATCAATAGTTTCGTCAAAGGAAACATTTTTTTCCGGTAGTGGGATGATAGCCCAATCAGTACCGTCATCGTTAGGCATACTATCGGGGAAAAACTTAATATTACGATAAGTATTAAAAAGAGCACGTAAGATTTTCTTGTCTGAATCGGAAAGATTGGTAGTGTTTTTTGACAACCCCAAGAACTCGGAAATGCTTAAAGAGTTAAAATTTTCAGCCCCTTTTTCGGCAGCGAAACAACGCAGCCAATTAGTGACTGTGCCTGGAAATTTTTCGTTATTGATAACTAACGACTGGTCAGTGACTTTTTCTTGATTTTGTAATAAGGCAGTTTCAATTTGTTTACGAGCGCTTAAATCACGATCTAGCCAAGCAAATATCCGCTGATTGATGGCGGCAATAATTTGTTCGTAATTTTTTAACTCAACTAGTAAATTTTCTTTGAACAAGTTAATAATTATTGATTTTTCTTCGTCTAACGTCGGACTAATTTTATGGGGATCCTGATTAAAAAAGGATAAGCGCTTAATGATTGGCTCAAAATAAAGACTGTTCAGCTTATTGGTTATTGTCGCAGCGATTCTTTCAGGAAGATCATAGCGCTTCATTAAATACTCGGTTAAATTATCCAATGATAACTCATTAATAGCTATCAGAATTACTAGAAAGCTTAATTCCAAACCATATTCAGCGGCTAATTCATCAATTATTTTTAAACGGTCTGGATGATTAAATTCTAGAATTACCTCATCAGGCAATTCATAAAATTTATCGAGACAGCTGTATAAATATTGTTTAGTAGACATAGTGTTTATTGCTTAGGGGGCTGTTTAACTGCTTTTTCAATATTCTCAGCTCGGCGTCTATCATTTTTATCTTCGTTAAGACCGCGAAAATAGCGATAGTCCTCCAATCTCTGTCTTTGTTTAATATCTTCGGACAATTTGTTTATTTTTTTTGGCTCTCTGCTGTTTTTATCAGCCCCGTCAAAATATTCGTCGTTATTATTGTCATTATTAGATTCATCACCTTCTTCTTGGTTGTTGTAGATCGTAGTATTATTAATTGTTGTTTGATTATTGATAACAGTTTCGCCGTTCTCTTTGGAAATAACTTGTTCAGCTTGACTAATCGGTTGAACACCACTAACGGCTTGATCGATGTCGGCGGCGGTTACTTGTTCTTGGGTAATATTTTTTTGTGCCATAATATCTTTGATATTTTGCGCTGCTGCTGCGACATCATCAACTCGATAAGAACCGCTAGCCATTTTTTGAGCAATGGCCTCGGTTAGATTTTCATTATCCAAGCCGAAACCATGTAGCGCTTCATGAATATTAGTAGTATGACTTTCACGAGCACTAGCTAAAGAAACGCCGGTATTTTTAAGACTTAAATTATCTAAATTAGCCGGATCGGCTAAACGTTCTTTAGCAACACGTAAATCACGAATTCTTGATAAAGGCTCTAGTTCTTCCATGGCTGAACTAGCTTCATCTAGATTGCCATTTTGCAGAGCAGTTGATCGTTGATCGCGCAACTGACTAATCTTTTGTTCCAGGACATCAAGCGGTTCAGTCACCATAGCCGACCCAGCTTGTTCTAATGTAGCTAATTCATTATCAATTAAACCAGTTAACTCACTAGCGACTGCCGCCATTTTTTCCGGAGCAATATTAGCGCCAACCACCTTACCTGTTTCAACGTCTGGGGTTAAATCACCAAGCGATTTCAACTGATCAAAGTCAACACCAATAATATTGGCTTTATGCATGCCGCTAGCAAAAGAATTAACTCTTAATGATCCATCACCTTGGCCGACAGCCGCATTTGGACCAACTTGGCGCATTTTAACGGCCTTTTTTAAATAATCATCGTATTGGTCTACCTTTCCACCAGTTCCAGCAGCTTGACTATTTAAAGCTTTAATTAAAGGTTGCAATCGACTAACATCACCGCCATTAAATTCAAACCCGGCAATACCGCGTAACATTGATCTTATAATATTTTGATCTTTTTTCTCATTGGGGTTAGCTTGACCAACAGCGCCAACCAGATTATTTATGGCCGCAGTAGTTTCAGCTGGATTTGATCTGTTAGTTAACTTCTCATAAAAATTTTTGTGTTTAGGGGTAATACCAGCTAAACCTCCCGAAAAATCACCAGCGGCAAGATCGTGGAATAAGGCGGCATGGTCAGTTCTTTGTGATATCTGCTTGACTCTTTCCTGAGCCGCATTACTATCTTTTAAATATAGGTCAGCTGCATCTGCTGATAATCGAAAAGGATGATAATCTTCAATACCTTGACCAAGCTTTTTAAGTCCAGTGCCACCAGCCAACCAAGCAGTTAGTATTGGCAAATTAGCCTCGATATTTTTCCATGAGCCACCGCCAGCATAATCTTGTTTAGCTTTTAATAGAGCAGCTTGCTTCATTTCATTAGATAAACTGGGGTTACTATTTATTGCACGAACTTTGTCATCATAGTTTTGTTTTTCTTGGTCAGCTTTAGCTATTTTACCTTTTTGTCGCAAATTTCTTTGTCTTATATCTATAAATTCATCATACATCTGTTCAGTAGCGGCTGCCTTAGTAGATTTATAAGTTTCAACAGCTTTTCCGACTTTTCTTTTATAAATATCATCAGCCTTGTCCATGCCTTGTTGATAGCGATCTCTAGTGATTCTACCATTTCTAAACAATTCTTCAGTTCTCTTTTTTGAAGCGTCTCTAGCTTCAGCTGCTTTTAACCGCTCGCTTCCCATTGTGACCGCTGCGTTCTTAATGGCTTTATGCCGCCTATCATATGCATCTTCATAGGCTGGCACTGTAGTGCCGCCAATCATTCTTTTAATACCGCCGCCAATCACTTTATTAAGAGGAGATTGAGCAAGTCCAGCGGCAGTAGAGCCGCCAATCATTAATGCGCCCAGAAAAGGGTTGCCGGTAAGTATCCCGGCAGCTGTGCCGCCAGCCATGGTTAAGCCACCCTTAACAGTTTTACCGATTGTTTTAACAACGTCATCATTAGCAACCTCCTTAAAAGCAGCCATTGTTTTGTCGCCGACACCAAGTCCAAGTTTTTTTAGAGTCTTGAGACGTTTTTTAGTCTTTTCTTCTTTACGTTCTTTGGTTAATTCATCACCCCAAGTTTTGCCGGCGGTGCCCAATTTTTGAAACATTTGGCCAACTTTGCTATTACTATTTTTACTCATGGCATAAGTTAAGCCGCCAGCTCCCTTTAAAGCATTGCGGCCCGCCCATTTGGCTGTGGTGGTGGCCATTCCACCGGCTGTTTTTTTAACTTTATTGCCCATTTTCTTAAGATTGCTCATGCCGGCCCCGACAACGCCACCCACAAGAGAGCTGGTTTCTTTAGTCAACATCATACCACCCCATAATAAACCGATGGACACTATAAACTTAATAATCGCTTGAGCTGTGCCAGATTTAGTTACCCCAGCATTAATATCATCCGTCAAATCAGAGCCTTGATTGGGATCAATCGCTTGGCCACTGCCACCAGTAAGTTTTATCTCATTGTCCTTATTTACTGAATTACTGACACCGCTGCCCGAAGCTGTAAAAAATGACAACCAAATAAAGAAAGCCAGCATCGGGCCAGTAATTACCAGTCCAGTAAAATCAGACCACCAGCGACGGCCGGCTTGGCCTAACTTACCTGCTTTGGGCAAAGCGGATAATAAATAAGGAAAAGGCGACAAAACAATATAAATCCATAACATGACGGCTCGCTGAATTAACATTATAGCCATTGTTAAAATAACTACTAAAGCAACAATAATATATATTAGGGCCAGCAGATAACTAATAAAAACACCTAAACCCTCCAATGGTGCATCTGTGGCCTGGACACTATTATTAACAACAACATCAAATAAAGCAGTTAACCCGAGCATCTCAGTTAAATTACCAGCACCGACATCCTTAAAACCGTTAACAAAAGTTAACATGATAATTTGGGCAAAATCCAAGATTAGGCCGCAGATAGTTTTGGAAAAATTAACAAAAATGGCACCAAGAATAAAACTACGCAATAAATTCTTAGCTTGGTAATTCTGCAATCTTAAAACCGTGCCAAAAGCGATAATTAAAAGACCTAAGACAAAGAACATATTGCAGACATCGCGAACAACTTTCCACCCCTCAACCACTACCTGCTCATTAATAAAATTATTATATTGGGCAACATAGACTAGAACATGCAAGACAACGGCTAATAACTTGCCAAAAAAAGATACCAAAATACTAATAATGCCGGTTAATATTTTTAAAATGGCTGTCGTGATAATATCAAGGGCAAAAACAAAAATTGGAGTAAAAATTAGTAATAAAATTAAACCGGCAACAAAATATTTTTGTTTCGGACTAAGTTGGCCCCAGCTATTGCTAAAAAAAGTTTTTATTTTTCGCCACATATATAAGTGTTGTCATGAACTAAAGTAGGCCATCTAGCGCGCCACCAAATAAATCCCAAAGAATTTTCATATTTTCTATGGGATTGGTCATAACATTGATAATAAAAATTAAAAAAGATAAGACGGCTAAAATAATAAGAAAAATTAATAAATCTAGGGTTAATAGTCCGGCGACCTCTAGCCAGCCAATAGCTTTTTTAAAAATTCCGGGAGCTTTCCATTCCTCGCCTAATTTACAAAAAAATTTATGCCCTTCAATAAAACCAACCCAGGCCTGCAAATTTAGAGGGATTATTGTTAGGCCATATGAGTTTATTAGTTGGGTCCACCAAGTTTTTAAAAATTCACCAGTGAGCATTTTACCGCCATTACCCTTTTTAATAGCATCAATTGCCATTTCGCCAGCCACAGCGGCGGCACCGGCTACGGTTGGATTAGCTGCCAATTTAGCTAATTGTTGTGCTTGTTTAAGTGAATCGGCAGTGTCTTGGGTGGCTGTCTCCTTACGGCTAGTCTGGTTAGATTCGGTTGAATTTTGGTCTTGATTATTAGAATTCTGACGAGACATTAATCGATCATTAATCCTGGAAGAATCAATTACTTGAGCACTTATTCTTTGGTTATTAGCCTGCTGGCTAGCCTCAGCTTTTTGTTGACGTAAAATTTCTCCATTATAATAAGGAGAAGAATATTGATCTTGCAGATTAACAGCTGCTTCAGCCATAATTTCAAGCCATTTTAAATTGACTTAATTATACCATAATCAAAAAAACCGAGCAAACGACTGATGATTTATTTGCCGATTAATCTAAAGCCACCCTAATTAGGGTGGCTTTAGATTAACTAATTCGTTTGGCTGGGTTTAATTCTAAACGAGAAACTTGATGTTGCGCCCCAGTTATCAGTCAAAATAATGGTAGCATTATTGGTCTGGCATTCATTGCCAGCAGCTGCCTGACAAGAATAGCGATGAGTAAACTGGTGAGGAGCAGATATGTCGGTGCGATCAAGAAAATTACCTCGACGATCATAGGGTGTTGTACCATCGCCCCAATCAATCTGAATTTGTTTAAGCGGTCGCTGATTGGCATCAACACGACTGTTGAAAGTTAAATTCACACTAACTACTGGCTTATTAAAGGCTACTAGGCCACCAGTCGCTATTGGCATCTCATTAATTTGAACATTTTCAATAATGGGTTTGACTAAACAATAAGAATTAGCGCTATTACCAGTTGGTCGAACATTATTTGGACAAGCATTGGTTGGCGTGGTCCAAGTAAAAGCATCGGAACTATTAGCTACATAGCGACCGCTATCAGCAAAATAATCATGACCATTGACGCCTTTACCATTATCAAATTGCCACTCAAAACCGCCATAAGCCTGAGCAAATAAATAACGCGGGTGAGCAGAATTATTGGTGCTAATGCTAAATATTTTACCGATATGGACACCCTCAGCTAAATCTTGGTAAAAAAGCGGCTGATTACCGGGTAATGTTGCTACGGTCATGCTATCCCAATTTTCGGGGCTACCGCCCTGATTGGCCGGATAACCGATAGAAGCGAATGGCACTGATGATTGATTAAATAAACAGTCCGCTGAATTAAAGCCAGCACTGGTTGGGCTCGGGATATAACACGGCATAATAAAGGAACTGCCGTCTTTAACCCGATCCGACCAATAAGCATTATTGCCGCTATCGTCAACTACTTTAACAAATTTAGTACAGTAAACCGGCGCCTTTGATGGAGTGCTGGTATTAGAAACAACTACACCAAATTGATCACGATAAACTTCGCTCGTTAAATATGGATCGCCCCCAGTTAGACCTAGAAAAAAGTCTTTAATGGTTGAGCTACTCATGTCAGATATTGAGACTCCCTTGTTCCAATAAGCGGCTAAATCGTTTTCGGTTTTTAGGTGCCAACCATCATTAACACTGGTGACATTCTCTTTAATATTATGCCAATCGGCATTATGTACATAACAAGTTGTTGATGTCCCATGGTTTGCATATGTTGAGTTAAAACAATTACGATAGCAATTAGTTGTAAAATAAAGCGTGGTTGAAGAAATATCTGTACAATTTTGAAGAGTACGTTTTAAAATGTTGGTGGTATTATTATCTGATATTATTGGCGATCCATCTGGAATGCAGTAACATCTTTCTATTTCGGTTAGATCGGCAACACAACCATCATCCTTATAATTTCCTTCTATTTCTATATTTGTATAGCCAGTTGGGCAATCGTGATGTTCCCAACCTCTATCGCCATCGCCTTCATCAGTAGTACCGTCTTCACAGTGCGCATCACTACAATCACCACCACCATTATAAAAGGCGTGTCGATATTCCAGCTCTAGACTATTAGCCGCTTCTAAACAATAATATAGCGGCCGTTTACCATTATAACCAATCCCCTCTTCAATCGGATCGGCAGCGATTTTATCTAACGGATACCACAGTAGACAATTTCTTTCATTGGCCGGATCATATTCCAAACAATAGCCCATTAAGCCCTTTTTGCGGATGACCGAGTTGCCGCTAGATTTATAGTCGCAGGACAAGCTATTACCCTCCGGATAAAGCCGGCAGGTTGGAGCAATAAATTGATTATTAGCGCCATCTGTGCGATAGGCCAAGCTGGGCTTTAGCTGGATATTATCAAAATAAGCAACACCATTTTCAGTATAAGCGTCGAGTTCAAGCTGGATATATTTAGTGTCTTTTTTAGTAGTAAACGACAAAACTTTATTTAACCATTTGCCATTAGTATTAGCAATAGTCATAGTATTGGTGATATTGCTAGCTAAACCTTGCGGTCGGCAGGGGTTATTTTCAGTGGGATTTTGACAAGTATATTCCCAAACCTTAAAGCCAGCGTGGCTATTATTAATAGTTCTCACCACTCCCGACATACTATAATTTGTATCACTATCTACTTTTATTAAATTGGTGGGGCTTGTCTTGATATAGCCATAAAAACCATTATTGCCTTGCAGCTTAGTGGTTAGCCGCAAGAAATTATTACCATCCGGCGCTAAATAATTATTACTAAAACTTGCATCAATGTTAATCGCCTGCTGTGGGCTGACAATCAGCTTGGATAAAGTAGAATTCGTCCAGTTATTGGCGTCGTAGTTATAAACTAGTTGTTGACCATCACCAGTCAGCGATCCGGTGGCAAATTCAAAACTACCATTAATATCTTGCTCAATATTTTTACCAAACTCGGTCATAGCCGCCAGATGATAGAAATCGTTATAGTAGCCGGTAGAATTAACGCCAACTTTACTATAGCCAGTTAAATTACTAATCTGGTCAGTATTTAGATTATTGCCAAATGTTTGGTTGGTCGGAGTAGTTGGCAAATCAACAAAATGAGCGCAGTTATTGTAAGCATCTAAACTATCACATAGGCCAAAAGAAGTACAAATTTTCTTGATACTGCCGTCATTGGCCTGAACCGAATTGTAAGTCGTACATTCTAACCATTTACCGCAAGTTCTTGAAGGCTTAACCTTGATTAAACGATTGGCATTATTGCTACCGTCTAATGCTTTTGGACTAACACCATTGGCATCATTAGCACTCAAATTAGTATTATATAACAAGGTAGAATACTTATTTTGTTGATAGTTGCGTTCATTGAATAATAGACAGCCTTGATCATAATTGGTTTTGCCATCAGTGCACTCGGAACTGCTCAAATCTTTATTCAGTTGATAACTAACAATGGCCGGGCGAACTGAAATATCTTTAACTTTAGCAGCCGATGAGGTGGAAATATTAATTGTTAGATTGGTAGCACCATTAGTCATAAACATAGTATTGGCGTAATAGCCATTGCCGGAAACATTACTGGTATTTTCACTATACTGATTGACTAATAAATTTTGGTCACTAGAGGTAGCAATTAACTTGTTCTGTCCATTCATTAGCCAGAAGCTGCTACCTAATCGCCAATTAATTGCTTCATTCTCAATTGGCTGATCGGCCTTAACTTGTAAAATATAACTAGTAAAAGCATCCAATGGTATGGTTTGATTAAAGGCGGTACTGGCCGCTGGCTGGCCAGTTATAATATTGCCATTGATTCTAGATAATGGATCAATGTATTCCGTGCAGCCGGATTGAGTGGCCGGACAGAGACCAACCCAGTTTTGTCCCTGATTATCTACTCGCGGCTGACGAACAATGTCGCCACCAAGACCAATAGTTTTACCAACGCTATTATTAACCGGACAAGCGACTAAATTTTGGCTAACCAGACACTGGCTGGTTGAGCTAATACTTGAACAATCTTGATTATCGTTACAAAATTTAAAACTAGCGGTTTGACTACAACTCTTCACCGGTCGTTTATACCAACCAAAATTAGTGCCATCTTCTCCGGCTCGCCATTCGCACAATTGATCGCCAGGATCTTTAAAGAAATTTAAACCACTAGTATCGCCAACCAAGGTTTGACAACCAACATCGTCCACGGAGCAACTTATTGGATTAGTGGCGTCTGAACGATAACGATCCGGATCAACCTTTAGATAGGTAGCCTGATAAATGGCTTGATCTTGGTAAACAGTTTCCTTGCCTAACCTTTGACAGCCCTTGTTAGTAGCCGAACATAACTTATTCTGGTCATAAACGGCATAGATAATCTCATCAGCCGGGGTGATATCAGCATCAACATCACCATTAATCGGCTGAAAAGGATAATAGTAATTGGTATAATTATTGGTATTTAACATAGCTTCACAACCAACAGCTGATTCTTGGCAAAGATCAGTAAAGCCATGTAAATAATGAGTATTGCCGTTGTTGTCTTGATACTGTTGACAACCTAACATAAAACCGGCAGCCGGAGAACCATTATAATCTTGATTGCAAGCTTTAGGAATAGTAATACTATTCTCCAATAAATAATGCTCATCATTAATCTCTATCAAACGAACCTCATCCAGATAAAAACGATTATTGGCCAGCAACCGAAGTCGGTAATCGGTTATTTCTGCCTCAACTATACTAACGGCTGGAACATCTAGGCTATAGCTATAAAATTGCCAATCGTTATTTTTTAGATTTATACCAGTTGCCGGCAGATCAAAATTGGCGATATCGGCTGAACCATTTTTAAGACTAATACTAGTGATGGTAGTTTCGGCGGATAAGGGTTTAGCAAAGAACTGCAAACGATACTTAGCGCCATTATTTAAACTATGGGGATCAAGATTAATGTCAATCTGATTGCTATTAGATAATAATGAATATCCAGTAGTTCTAATGGTTTCCGATGATGTGGCCGCCCCATGCCAATCACTGGTTAATTCATTATCAAAATCTCGATTTAAAACTAGTCGCCAATCAGCTGCTCCAGTTCCGCTGTAGCGCTTACAGGTGTTTTGATTGGCCGCGCAAGATTGACTCTCGGCCGGCAAGCCGCGATAAATACAAGCCTGATTATTATCGCTCCATTGTCCATTACCCCGACAAACAACACATTCTGCTTTTGAGCTTAACCAGTGACCACCTTCTTCATTTTGACAGCTGATGGCGTCGGCAATATTATCAACAACATTATGTTTTGATAGCCGGTAGCTTAAACAATTGGCGCTACAAGTAACAGTCTTAGAATAAGGCACATAAAAAACTGCACCGGCTTGATTACGAACCTCACGACAATCAGGATTATAGTTGACAGAATTGGGTTGGATTGATGAAGCAGTGCATTGTTGGCTTTGATCGGTCAATTTGGGGGAACCATTGGTCTCGGCTTGCCAAGTATAAGAATAAAGCTGCAGACCAGTACTGGCCGTGTTTTGCCAAATATAGAATTCAGCACAATTAGCCTGTGGTTCATCTGGCTTGACGCATTGTCTGAGATAGCTAAAATATTCTTTATCTTCACCGCCAGCGGCTAAATTGTCTAAATTGGTAAATTCAGTGCAGCCGACGCTAGCAGCCGAACAGGTAGTAGCTAAATTGGGAATTAATTGTTTTTCCTGACCATCATTAAATATGGTCGGTTCTTGCCAATATGAAGCAAAGCCGACGCAAGAGGCTGGACAATAATTCTGTAAATTAATTTTAGCCGGTATTCTGTCACCGGTCAGATTATTAGTAAACATCTGACAATCGGCTTCATCTGGAAGACAAGTTCGAGCATAATTATCGCATTCAGCTGGAGCATCCGGCCGTTCAATTAGACTGTCCCCATTCTGAACATAACAAACAGTTCGTAAATATTCCGGTAATATTTTTTCATAAGTATAAGCGGCTTGACGATAGGGGCGATAACCTTGATTGCCTTGGCTGGAAATCTCCAGCATCATATTATCAATATAGAAATTGCCCGGTTCTTCTGAATAGATAGCTATTGCGTTAGCATTATAATACTCATCGTTATTGATAGTTACAGTAAGTTTTTGCCAACGGTCGGTTTGGTTGCTCGTTTTAGTCAGCCAAGAATCACTATTAATAGCTGGATTACCATTGCCAATACCAATGGTTACTGGTGTTTGTTCAGTATAAACATAGGCACTAAAAGTATAGCTAACGCCAGGGCGTAGCAAAAAGTTTTTAGGCAGGCTACTTTGAGACGGCTGACTCCAATCATATGACCAGAAGCCACTATACGGGGTCTCGCTGATGATTTTTAGGGCATTTTGACCGGAATAAACTTGGTCGCTACTGCTAACCACAACAGCTGAGCCAGCAATAATTAGATTATCTAAACGATTATTAGATGATGTGGCGCCGGCATGGCTAAACTCCAGATCACCATTAAAGAGCAGATTAACATTAGTGTTGTTAGCCAACCTGATTAATTGTTGGCAACCATCTTGATTTTGATCGCAGGTTTCGGCTTTAGCCGATAAATAATATTTATCAGTGGTATTGCCCGGAGTGCAGGTAAATGATGAGCTAGCCCAGTTATAACGTGAGCAATAAGCAGCACAGCCACTATTATCAGCATTACAATTGCCATAATCCAAAGTATTAGCTAAATAAGCAGTCGTCTGCCCAGAACTATTAGTATAGGCTTGACAGGTATTGAAGTATGGTTGGCAAGTATCTGATGTAAATTGCCATGTTCGGCGATCTTCAGTACAATAGCCATAAATCTCACAATTATTATTATCGCCTTCTTTCAAACAACTTTGCTCATCAGCGCAGTAATTACTTGATCGCAAAAGATTAACCGTGCTTAAGCTAGCGGCCACCGTTCCTGTCGCGACTTGGTCGCTGGTTAAAATATCCATGTAATCAATCTGATTACCGAAACCGGATTTAATACAATAACTAAGGGGAGCTTTAAGCGGCCAATTGGGGTCAATCATTCCTCGACACCAACTCTGGTTATAACCAGTATCATATTGATCGAGTGGATTATAACAACCGATCATATCGCCAATGGTTATATCCTTTTCTTTAATGTCAAAAGAAGCTAATTTTTCCGCCGCTACCTCCCAAGTAACCGGTAAAATTCGATACTTGCGCAAAATTTTCATAGAGCGCCAGCTGATATCGCCAGACTCTATGTTGAGAGAATTGTCAGATTCAGCTGCACCAAAACGTGCATTACCATTTAATAAACCTTTTTTCAAAGCCTCGCCAACCGTCAATTCCTGGCTAATGGCTTGAACAAAATTATTATTCACTACACAATTCATTGGCCCAGGATTATTAGCATCAGGGCAGGTAGCCAGATTATTTAATAGGTCAAGATCGTTCCCCGCTCCAAAATTCATGTCAGTTATCGGGGCTAACAATGCCTCTGATTCGGCTCGACCAAAACTATTGGAAGAATAAAAGTTACTTAATTTTTCAGTCACCTTGGAATCATCCTGACCAGCCAATAATTCTAATAGCTTGGCCATGTACTTGTCATACAGCTTATTACTTAAGACTGAAATAAATAAATTGGTGCTATCCAATAATATATCGCCTGTCTGCGAAAAAAAGGTTTCTCTTTTCCTGGCTTCGGTATCCCAAAGCTTTATATCTAATGATCCTGGTAACTCTAAATATTTGCCGCCAGGGTTAGTTATTCTATTTTGTTCCCTATTAGCTCTTCGCTCTGACTGACCAAGGTCAGTTGAAGTGCTCACCATGGTATCTTGCCGTGAGCTTATTGAGAAAGCAATGCCAAGATCATTAACTCGTGGATCAAAAATACTTTGAACATTTTTTAAATAAGTCTTCTGATCATTGATTGATTGCTGAATAGCAGTTGCCCAAGAACTAGTTGCTCCATCTTTGCCAATTCCGTAAAAAGCATCCCGAGCATTACATAGATTTTCAGTAGGATTGGGGGCAGCGCCAGTTAGACCTAAACCAATCTTAAAGCCGACCATTATGCTGGATGGTTGACAGACATCAAAATCGCTACCAAGGTATTTTTTTAAACTAAACCCGCTGTTATCACCAGCACGAGCGACATCCTTATGGAGCTTACGAAGATTCAAGGAAGCATCATTAACGTCATTTAAACAAGTTATGGCAATTGCCGGATCAGCTATCTCACTATTAATAGCATTTTGGATTTCTACAATTGTATTATAAATATCTCCATCGTCAATTTGATAAGTAATGTCGTTTTCTGTTATAACATCATTTTCATCATACCAAGCTGAATTAGTTATTGTTGCTGTTAATACCAAATGAACAGTTTTAGTACCACAAGAAACATCCTGTGTTTTTGTGCCGGTTTTAGTTGAACCTTCCTCTAGGGCGGTAAAATAATTTTCCACAAATGTTCCGGCAGCATTTCTGGCTAAATCAGTAGCAAATGTTGACCAAGTATAGGTATAAAATTCAGCTTTTTGCCCCTTGCCACCACTAGCCACATAGAGTGCTGTTTGATTGGCAAATTCATTAGCGTATTTTCGCAATAGAGAGCTATATGTCCTGGTAGTCGCCTTCTTAAAAGCTGCCCACATTTGGTTTGTAATATAACTACTAATCTTATCGGCTGTTCTATCCAGCCAAGAAGTAGTATCAGTAACCGGCGCACCGGCAACTGGAGGCGATATAACCGGTGGGGGTGTCATCGTATCAGCCTCTTGCGCTTTAGTATAACTGTTTACACCAAACAATAAATAAACTAATACTAAACCGCCCCAAAACAAACGAAAAGACATTTTCATAAGCTATTGTTTAAGAGCTTCCTGATAAGCTTCCAGTAATTCCTGGTCGCTAAATTGATCTAACATTGTTTTATCCATACCTGATTCTAAGAGAACCTGTCTTAAACTAGTAGCATCAGACGGCAATGCGGTGGCTGCCAAACTAGAAGACCCAGTAACGCTATTACCAATTGGCGAATCGATGGTGGTACCAATATTAACTGCATCGGAACCGGTTGGGGTCGCCACCGGGTTGACTAAAATTGACCCGCTACAATCCTTGCCAATCGGACAATTAGGGTCTTGACCGCGTTCAATTTCTACCTTATCCAAAACGCCATCACTATCACTGTCCTCTAAAAATGGCGAAGTATTATAAAGATTTAACTCATCATAATCACTTAAACCGTCTTTATCAGTATCGGCTAATTTAAGAGCCTCATCTTGTTGAGCCAGCTGCTCAGCCGTTTTGCCTTTAAAGGCGGTTTCAATTTCTTTGTTATTAGTAAATCCCATTTGTCGATAGAGTGGTGCGGTTATGTTTTGTTTAAATTGCAAAAACCACATTACCACAATAGCTACCGACATGGTGCTAAGTCCAGCTAGTGCCCAATTTTTTTGCCGTTGAGCTCGGCGGCTGGCTTTCCACATCGCAAATTCTTCCGGGGACATTGGTTGTTGATTGTCCGGATTGATATGGGTCATAAATAAATTACTAAACCAAATTAAAAAATTGTTCGTTTCAATTATAGCATAACCGGCCGTAGCAGGGCAACTAATTTAATCCACTGCTCAACTGTTAAATCTTGGGCGCGACAATTTGCTTTTTGGCCAATTTTCTCTAAGGCCTGACTAATTATCCGTTCATTAATTTTTAGCCCGGCTGCCAAATTATTTTTAAGCATTTTTCGTCTTGCGCTAAAACCAAATCTAGCTAGTCGCCAAAAAAGTTTTTCATCGTTAGCGGACAAAATCGTTTTAATGGGCGTCAAGCGGATAATAGCGCTATCAACTTTTGGCTGGGGCCAAAAATTAACAGCTGGTACTAATGATCGGTATTCAATCTGACTGTAATACTGGGCTAACAAACCAAGCAGACTTAATTGACCAGGCTTGGCAGTCAAGCGCTCCGCCACCTCCTTTTGAACCATTAACACCATTAAAGCTGGCTTATCAACTTCGCCCGTTAAAAAACGTCGCAGGCAGATTGAGGTTATATTGTATGGTAAATTAGCTATCAATTTATAGTTAGCAGCCAAGTTAATATTGGACAATTTATCGTTATCCTGAAGATCTGGACGATTGATGACTGTTTTTAAAATATCATGATTAACTAGCTCAATATTATCAAAACCAGCCGCGGCAAAGCGGCTAGGCAGTATTTCTGATAATTGCTCATCGAGCTCAACGCTAACAACTTTTTTAACCATCTCAGCTAAAGCCATAGTTAAAAAACCCCAGCCAGGACCGATTTCCAAGACTTCATCGCTGGCTTGTAAATTAGCGGCTTCAATAATTATTTGATAAGTCTTGGGTTGAATTAAAAAGTTTTGACCACGGCTATGCTTTGGTTCGGCACCATATAAATTAACCAATTGTTCAGTTTCGCGGCGTAGAGCGGTTGAAGAATTAAATGCGGTAATAACTGACATAATTAAAAAACCAGATTAATCAAGCGACCAGGCAAAAAGATGATTTTTTGCGGCTCTTGACCGGCTGGCCAATATTTAAATAGCGCAGCTTGTTGTTTTAGTTCGTCAATAACCGCCGTTTGATCGGCTGATGTTGATACTTCAATAGTTCCGCGAGTTTTACCATTAAACTGAACAACAATTGTCGACACCTTGTCAGAAATTTCTTGATTATTGATAACTGGCCATGGCTGCTGACTAATATAATTATTATTACCTAGTTTATACCAAATTTCCTGGCTAATATAAGGAGCGAGCGGCGATAAAATAATTAAGAGCTGCTGATAACTATCTCTAGATATTCCTGGTTGTTCAAATAATTTATTCACTAAAATCATTAGCGCGCTGACCGCTGTATTAAACTTAAACTGCTCAATATCTTGACCGACTTTAATAATTGTTTTAGCTAATAGTTTTTTTACTGCCTCAGAATCTGGTTGATCAACCAGTCTAGCCTGCAGTGACCAAACTTTATCCAGAAATTTGCGCGTGCCGATTATGCCATTAGTATTCCAAGCGCAAGATTGATCAAACGGGCCCATAAACATTTCATATAAACGTAACGCATCGGCACCAAACTGCTTAACCATATCGTCAGGATTGACCACATTATTCCAACGCTTACTCATTTTACGGCTATCTTCACCCATAATTAGGCCAACATGACGCAACTTAATAAATGGCTCGGGATGATTAACAATTCCTAAATCATAAAGAAATTTATGCCAGAATCGAGCATAAATTAAGTGGCGCGTGGCGTGTTCAGCGCCGCCGACATATAAATCAACCGGCGACCAATATTTTTCTACATCCTTATCAACTAAAACCTGTTGATTAGTCGGATCAATATAGCGCAGATAATACCAAGATGACCCAGCCCATTGAGGCATAGTATTAGCTTCTCGTTGAGCTGGTTGACCACAAATCGGACAAGCTACGGTTAGCCATTGTTTAATATTGACCAATGGCGACTCGCCGGTTCCGCTCGGCTCATAGTGATCAACTTGAGGTAAGGTTACCGGCAACTGATTCTCTGGTATCGCCACCGTGCCACATTGTTGGCAATGAACCATCGGAATCGGTTCACCCCAATAGCGTTGCCGCGAAAAAGTCCAATCTTTGAGCCGATAATTAGTCTGCGGTCGGCCCAATCCCCGACTAGTTAGCCAATCAATAATCCGGGCAGCGGCTGAAGCAACGTCAAGCTTGTCTAAAAATTGAGAATTAATAAGCCGACCATCACCAGTATATGGTAATTGATCGTTATTTGATGAAGCGATAACTTGCTTAATCGGCAAGTTGTATTTTTGAGCAAAGGCAAAATCTCGCTCATCATGAGCTGGGACAGCCATAATGGCACCGCTGCCATAACCGCCTAAGACATAATCAGCAACAAAAATCGGCACTGGCTGACCATTGACCGGATTAATGGCTTGACAGCCCTCTAACCGCACACCGGTTTTATCTTTATTAAAATCAGTTCTATCTAAATCAGTTTTGTTCTTGGCTAAATCAATGTATTTTTTAACCTCGGACCAATTGGTTAAAATGGGCTGTAGCTGCGGCAATAATGCTTGTTCGGGACAGATAGCCACATAGCTACAACCGAATAAAGTATCCGGGCGCGTAGTAAAAACCGGCAACTCAGCGATAGTGTTACTTTTGTCGTCAACTACCGTAAAAGTAACTAATGCCCCTTGACTACGGCCAATCCAATCGCGTTGCATATCTTTAATAGAATCTTCCCAATCTGATAAAATAGCTAAGTCGTCAAGCAAGCGATCGGCATATTTGGTGATTCTTAACACCCATTGACGAATCGGCTTAAGCTCAACCGGACTACCGCAACGCTCGCAAAGACCGTTTTCTAAATCTTCATTAGCTAAACCGGTCTGGCACGATGGACACCAATTGATCGGTTCATTGGATTCATAGGCCAAACGCTGATTATCAACAAACTGGCGTCGCTCTTCAAAACTAAGCCCATCAGGAATAACCAGCTGTTCAATTGGCCGAGCCTTTTTTTGCTCAGAATCATAAAAGGAATTATAGAATTTGAGAAATATCCACTGCGTCCAGCGGTAATACTGCGGATCAGTAGTATTGATTTCCCGTTGCCAATCGTAAGACAAACCCAAAATGCCCAGCTGCCGCTTAAAGGTGGCGATATTGTTAGCAGTGGCCACGCTCGGATGAACTTTATTTTTTAGGGCATAATTCTCGGCCGGTAAACCGAAAGCATCCCAACCTATCGGGTGCAAAACATTATAACCGCGCATTCGTTGATAGCGAGACACGATATCGGTAGCAATATACCCCTTGGGATGGCCAACATGCAGCCCGGCTCCGGACGGATAAGGAAACATGTCTAAGATGTAAAGCTTGGGGCGATTGTGATCAATGGCGGAAACATAAAGGCCATCAGCTTGAAACAATTTCTCCCAGCGAGCTTCAAAGTCGTGGTGTTGATATTTTTCTGACATATTCTAGGTAATGATTAATTCAACTGGACAATGATCCGATCCAGTAACTTGATCCAATATTTGCACATCTTTTATTTTAGCCAATAAACTCGGGCTAATCAAGAAGTAGTCAATCCGCCAGCCAATATTGCGAGCGCGGGCGCCAAAACGATATGTCCACCAAGTATATTGCTGCTTATTAGGATAAAGTTGACGCCAAATATCAATCCAACCATCCGCCAATAATTGATCAATAAATTGCCTTTCAATTAGAGTATAGCCGGCGCTGCCTTCATTGGCTTTGGGATTGGCCAGATCAATCGGTTGATGGGCGACATTAAAATCACCGCTAATAATAACCGGCTTGCTTTGCTCCAGCTTTGTAACTAGCGACCGAACTGCTTGATTAAAAGCCTGTTTATAGGGCAAACGGCTAAGTTGGCGATTGGCGTTGGGAAAATAAATATTTAACCAATAAAAATCAGCTAATTCGCTAATCTGACAACGGCCTTCAAGGTCAAATTGCTTATCATTAAGGCCATTGGTTAAATTAACTGCTAAATCCTCTTGAGCAATAACGGCCGTGCCGCTATAGCCGGGCCGCTCCGCGCCATGCCAAAATATTTTATAGCCAGGAATCTTGTCTGACCAATTGCTAGCTAAGTGGTCGTTAATCTTGGTTTCTTGCAAACCAAGCAAATCCGGTTGCTTATTGATAATAAAATCAAGCAGGCCCTTATGCCAAACTGCTCGCCAGCCATTGATATTCCAAGTAATGATTTTCATTAGTTGATAAATTTGTTATAATATTATAGCCCAAACTAATTAATCAAGCAATGAAAAAAAATTATAAAAGCAAACCATTACCAATAACGGAGGGGTCGTCCGGCTGGCAAAATCGCTTTAATGCGCTATTAAGATCCAGCGGCCGTCGGCCAAGACGCTGGTATCGCCGTTGGTGGGGTATAATAATTTTAATTATAGCCGCTCTATTTAGCTTATTCGTAGCTGTTTATCTTTACAAGGTTGTTATCCTGGTTTGGCAGTTAAAAACCGGCCGAATAACCGCCGCGGAATTAATGTTGCAACAAAGCAATCCAGGATTGAACACTAAAGAAATGATTGCTCTGACTAAAGGGCCGGCTCCATATTATTTGGGGACATCCAGTCCCAAGGTGCTAATTGTTGAATATGGCGATTTTAATTGCTCACATTGTCGAGTGGTCTCGCCAGAAATTCGCAAAGCCGTCAACCAAAATAAAGATATTGTTCAATATATCTGGCGCGATTGGCCAGGCCAAGACAATTCAGAATTACTGGCTCAGGCCGCTCGTTGCGCTGGCGAACAAGCTGGCAGTCTCGGCTTCTGGCTATTTCATGATCAGCTTTTACTCAATCAAAGTCAATTTACCACTACCAGTCAACTAATGGAATTAGCGGAAGAATACAGTCTTTCACCTACCAGATTGCAAGATTGTATTGAACAACAGCGCACTCTGGGTTATTTACAAAAAGACTATCAAGACGCTATCGCTTTGGGCGGTATCGGCGGCACTCCAACCTGGTTTATTAATGGTTATCGTTTTAGCGGCGAATTACCGGCTGATTTTTTTAATTATATGATTAAAGAATTAACCAAGGAAAAATAATGGCAGCCCTAACTAAAAAATTAAATAGATCAATTACTATTAAAATACTCGGTCTGGGTGGACAAGGCGTAGTCACAACGGCCGCCACGTTAGCTCGGGCCGCTTTTCACCAAGGTTACTGGTCGCAATCAATGCCATTTTTTGGAGTAGAGCGAACCGGCACACCGGTCGAGGCCTATGTTAGGATAGCTGACCAATCAATCCGTAATCGCCAAAAAATTAATCGCTGCGACATTCTAATAATTAATGATTATCGACTTTATCAACAAAATGATTTAGGTAAACAATTAACAATTATTAACCATAGCGATTTGGCTAACTATCAACCAAAAACTAAACTACTGACTTATGATAGCCGCCAAATTTCTCTAGATATTTTTAATCAAGATTTAGCAATTGGCCTATTGGGCGGTTTAAGTGCTGCTTGGTCGCTGATTGATGAAGATAATTGGTTTAAGGCCCTGTCGGAACAATTTGCCAATCCAATAATCGCTCAAAAAAATCAGCAAGCTTTTTTGGCCAATCGTCAATTAGCGATTAAATTAATTAAATCGGCATGAAACCAATAACTAGCAATGATAGCGCCGGACAATTAACCTTTCTGAAAGGTTCTGAGGCTATTGCCAAAATGGTGGCTCTTTGTCAGCCTGGAGTAGTGGCTGCCTACCCGATTACCCCACAGACCGGAATTATTGAACAGCTAGTCAAATTATCAGCCAGCGGTCAAGCTGATTTTTCTTTTGTCCAAGCTGAGAGCGAATATTCAGCCCTATCAATCGCCTTAGGCGCCGCTGCCATGGGTGTGGCTGCCTACACGGCCACCAGCTCGCAAGGACTGCTGTATATGACTGAGGTTATTTATAATTTAGCCGGTTTGCGCTTGCCACTAGTTATGACCTGTGCCAATCGTTCAATTTCGGCACCAATCAATATCTGGAATGATCACCAAGACGCCATGGCGGTGCGCGAAGCCGGCTGGCTAATGTTCTTTGCTGAAGATAATCAAGAAGCGATTGAACAACATTGGTTGGCTTTTGCCCTAAGTCAAAAATTAAGATTACCGGTCATGGTTAATGTTGACGGCTTCCGCCTAACCCACGCCAGTGAACCGGTGGCTTTACCAAATAAACAATTAGTTAAAAAACTATTAAATAATAAGATAAAAGCTGTTTTAAATACTAAAAAACCACAAACTACCGGTTGGTTTGCTATGCCAACTGAATATCAACAACAAAGACTGGAGTTAAGGCGAGTTATTGCCAATAGTTGGCCAATTATTAAGAATACCAACCAGCAATTTAATAATCTGTGGCAACCAATAAAAACAAAACTGCTCGGACGCAATAATCATAGTAGCGATCCGGCAGTTGAATATTATGGTCCGGCTCAAGCTAAACTAGTTATTGTAGCGATGGGCTCAATCATTGGTGAGCTCAAGGACTTAGCTGATAAGGCTAATAAACAAAAACCGGGTTCAGTGGCAATTTTAAAGATTAAATTATACCGTCCATTCCCTGAGAAAGTTATTGAGCGCTATTTAAATCAAGCCGAACAAATCATAGTAATTGACCGCTCGCCCGGACTTGGAGCTCAGCCGCCGCTATTTAGCGATATTATGACAATCAAACCATTAAATAAAAACAATATTTCCAGCCAAATCATCGGTTTGGGCGGTGATATTGATTTAATCAAAATAAACAAAACAATTAAAAATATATGGGCAATTGTCTAGCCAGAAAATATAAGACGTTAATAACCGGCAGTATAATTTTAATTGTGGCGTTATTGCTTATTGGCCATAGTGTTTTGGCCGCATCAGTTACTACTAGTAGCAATGAATCATCTGGGGCTTTAAAGTTTACTCCCCAGGTTGGTCTACCTGGTTTTATGTCTGAGTATGTTTTTACAGAAAATTCAACTATGCCAATAGCAAAACTAATGGGATCGCTATTTAAATATGGCATACAGATTATTGGTCTTATAGCAATAGTAGTCATAATGGCGGGAGGATTCATTTGGGTTACTGCCGGCGGTAGCAGCGCTAAAGTCGGAGAAGCAAAACAGTGGATATTTAGCGGATTATCTGGTCTAATACTAATACTTTCTTCTTACCTCCTATTAAGGACAATAAATGTAAAACTGGTCAACTTTAATATTTCAACAATAAAAAAGATAACTGGCATTAAAATTAATGTTCATAAATCAAATCAGCAACAAGTTTTTGAAGATGTCGGATACTTTGATGGTGTTTGTGCGGCAAAATTTGGCGATCCAGCCAATAATCAGGGTTGTTGTCTCGCTTATAACAAAAAAATTGGCGCAGATAATTTTAAGGGGGCCACCCTATGTTGGCAAAATAATAAATATCAGGAAGCTGCTGCTGCTTGCGACAAATTTGCAATACAGTATTCTGGCCAAAATAAGTATGTCTACAGAATAAATAGTAGTGACACACTAACTATGAATCCAAATACAGCTATAAAAGATTGGTCAATAAACGAATTTAAAAAAGCTGGTGACTGTGGTTATTTTATCAGAGATAGCGCTTGCTGGAATTTAGGTACTTATATAAAGAATAATGTTAAGGGATTAGATGATCCTAATCTGTGTCAAGACAAACAGGATGGGTGGTCATGTATAATAAAAAAAGGTGATGGAACTAGAGCATGGGGATATTGTGAGAATAAACAATGCCGACATTGTCTAAAATACGGTTCAACTTGTACTATCAACAGTGGTTATGCCTGTCCAGATTCGGAAAATGCTGGAGCTGAAAGTGTTGATATTGAAGGTTATATGTGTGGAAATAGCGGCGTTATTAGCTCATTTAAAAACAGTAATAGCATCGGCCGCTGTTATGATGTTACCGGAAATGGCGCCAACTATTCAAATCAATATTATGAAGAAACTGGCGCTGATCCAGCACTAGGATCTAATACTGGTACTTCAATGGGTGTTTGTACTTGTAGAAAAGGAAAAGGCTGTCAATCACAATGTTTAAGAGATGCCGGATCTTATAGTAATAGCGATAAAATTTGTAACTGGTAAATAATGCTATGTCAAATCACTACATCGCTAATAGCTATATCTATGATAATTAAACAGTTTAATAAAACAATATTTCCAGCCAAATTATCGGCTTGAGCGATGATATTGATTTAATAATGATTAATAAAATCATTAAAAAATGCAACCTATGAAATCAACTAAAGTAATAATGATTTTCCAGACTATTATCTTATTCGTTGGATTATTTATGATTCCACATCAAGCATTAGTAGCCTCTACTTCGACTAGTTCAGCCGAAAATTTAACTTCAACAAAGACTCTAGTCTTTACTCCGCAAATTCCTGGATTTATTGCAAAATATGTTTTTAAAGATAATTCCACCAGACCTATAGCTAATACAATTAAGACTATATTTGAGTATGCTATAAAAATAATTGGTCTAATTGCAATAATTACTACGATGGTTGGTGGCTTTATTTGGTTGTCGGCCGCCGGTAATAGCCAAAAAATTTCTGAAGCTAAGCAGTGGATATCAAGTAGTTTAATTGGATTATTATTAATTTTATTTTCTCATACTATACTTAGAACAATTAATTATAATCTAGTAAATTTTAAAGTATCTGTAATTAAAACTATTGATAGGATAAATATTGTCTATGAAAATAAAACTGACCCACGGCAATTTCACGAAGATAACGCCCAAAAAACTATGACAATTGCCTCAAGTACTAATCCCAACGGTGTTATTGCTTGCTGTATCATTAATACACCACAAACTCATGGTTCTGCAGTATTTGGTGTTCAGACATTAAATTGTGCTACTTATCAGGCTACATATTATAAGGGCACCGGATCTACCGACAGCATAGAATCCTTATGTAAACAATTCTATGAGTCCAAAATGCATTTAGTACTAAATGATCCAATTAATATTGTTAGTCCTCTTGAGGCTCGCAAAATAGGCGCACGAAGCGCTGCTATGTTCGTTGGCCGGTGTGAAGATAGCGAAGTTTTTAAAGAAATTTGTATGGGTAAAGATCATAAAGATTTTTGCAAAGTTAAAAAGGTTGGTTCAAGTTGTATAACTGACGATAATTATTGGGGATATTGTAGCGAACAAAAAAAATGCACAAAATGTGCCGGCTATGGACAACCAGCAGAACACTCCTATCAATGCCCAACATTTGTAGGTGTTGTGGACGACAATGGCAATGTTCAACCTCTAAAAAATCTCGCTAATTCTCCACAGGTTCTTGGACATCAATGTGGTAATGACGTTATGGGTTGTCTTGATACTAGAAATGACGAGAAATATAAAAGATGTTTATGCTATGGCTCGTTTTGCTACCAAGAATGTATAAATAATGGTGGATATAATGGTGGTTTTTGGTCTTGGCATAATCCTAATTGTTTAAATGTTAAACCAAAAAAACGACATTTATATGTTGGAACTAATAATGCTGCACCAGACTGTCGTCAATAATAAAATGAAATTAACCAATCATCACACCGCCTGTCTAGGTTGCGCTCAAATTGTGGCTGCTCGCTTAGCTATTAATCAACTAGGGTCAAATACCATAGTTGTTAATTCTACCGGCTGTCTAGAAGTAACCACCACCGCCTACCCTAACAGCGCCTGGCAAGTTCCTTGGTTGCATTCCACTTTTGCCAATGCTGCTCCGGTAGGTAGCGGCATAATAGCAGCTTTAGATTATCTGGAAAAAAACAGCCAATCAGAAAAAAAACGACCGATTGTTGTGGTTCAAGGCGGCGATGGAGCAACTTTTGACATTGGTTTTGGCGCTCTAACCGCTAGCTGGGCTCGTGGCGATGACTTGCTGTATATCTGCTATGATAATGAAGGCTATGCCAATACTGGCATGCAGGCCAGTTTATCCACTCCGACCCAGGCCAAAACCCCGACTAGCCTTAACAAACACCAAAATAAACGCGATATGTTGGCTATTGCCTTGGCTCATAATATACCATATATTGCCCAGGCCAATATCGCCTTTCCTGATGACTTTAAAAATAAAATAGCCAAAGCACAAAAAATAAAAGGACCGCGCTATATTCAAATTTTAGTCCCCTGCTTGCCTGGCTGGAAAATAAAACCAGGCGACCAAATGTTAACCGCGAAGTTAGCTAGCGAAACTGGTCTTTACCCATTATTAGAGTTCATTAACGGACAGTTAAATGTTAGCATAAAATTACCGACTCCAATACCACCAGTAAGCGATTATATTAAGAATCAAGGACGTTATCAACATTTACTAAAAAATAAATCAGCATTAAAACAACTGCAATCCTTAGCTGATGCTAATATTGAAAAATACGGTCTATGCAAATGATAAAAAAAATCATTTTCCTTTTTTTTATACTAATTATACTACCACAACAAACGATAGCTTCATGTGTGGCCAATGAAAATTGCTTGGGTCAAGGCCTTAGTCCCGATGCAATTTCTAATCGTTGTAGTTCAATAACAACTAAAGAAGTATGTAATTCTGACCATTGTTGTAACTGGTGGAACATCACCCTCCCAGCTCAATTTAATACCACTGAAGAAACCACTACAAATACCACGGAAGAAGAAACTGATCCAGAAGAAACTAGTCCAAAATTAATCATACCTGATCTGCAGATTAAATTACCAAATTTAGTATTCAGTGACCAAAATAAAATTCAAACTAGCAGTGATGGAGAAAACACCTTCTTTTATATACCTTGGATTGGCGAATATTTAGCTTGGCTATATAATTATTCGATTGGAATTATAGCTGTTTTGGCTTTAATTGCCATTATAGTTGGCGGTTTCTACTGGTTATTGGCCGGTGGTAATGCTAGTCGAGTAACTGAAGCTAAAAATTGGATTAACGCCGCCTTTAGCGGTCTAGGGCTAGCATTAGGCTCATATTTAATCTTAGTGACTATCAATAGCAATTTGGTAAGATTTTCTAGTATAAAAATGATGGCTAATAAAAAAATAGACATACCAATATTAGAAGGTGGAAGTGAAAGCGCTGATAACCTTGTCGACACCTCCAACTTATCAGCCGACTGCCATGATCCATGCGTGCCTCCGTCAACATTGGTGTCTATTAAGAATACTATACCGGCTCTCGATTGTGTGGCTAGTGATTGTCGGGTAAATTTTACTACTTATCAAAAATTAATTACGGCAAGCTCAAAAGCCGCAGCAAATAATTATCGACTTAAGGTCACTAGCGCTAACAGAAGCTGTGCCACTCAGCAAAAACTCTGGATACAATCTGGAAAAAATTCAAGTAGAGTAGCTCGACCAAGTTGCCGATCTCCGCATTTAAGCGGTTCGGCTGTAGACATAACTATCACTGATAAAAAAGGCGCCAATTTAGTTAATAAATCTTATAAGGAGCTATACCCAAGAAATGGTCCTTATAATCTGGGTGATAATGATAAATTAACATTATTAAAAAGAATTATGATAGAGTCGGGATTTGTTCGTTATTGTAGAGAATGGTGGCATTTTCAAGTTATCAAAGCGGCTATACCATGCTATGACCCAATAAAATAGTAGACATAAAAACAGCCACCCATTTAGTGGTTGTTTTTATTTATCTAAACGGTTGAAGTTATTCCCGTTCCCGCCGGAATCGGCCGACCGATAATAACATTTTCTTTAAGACCTTCCAGCTTATCAACTTTGCCACTAATAGCAGCTTCAATCAAAACACGGGAAGTTTCTTGAAAGGAGGCTGATGATAAGAAGCTTTCAGTGGTTAGCGCTGTCTTAGTCATGCTTAACAATAAAACTTGCCCCTTAGCCGGCTGTTTTTTGGCTTTCTTTAAGTCCTCATTGACTTGATCAAAAATTGACCGCTCCACCACCTCGCCATTAGTAAAATCACTATCAGCCGCATCGGTGATGTAAACCCGGCTAAACATTTGACGGGCGATAATTTCAATATGCTTATCATTTAAGGCCTGTCCTTGTGATGAATATACCCGCTGAATCTCTTGGATAATATATTTCTGAGCAGCTATTTGGCCTTTGAGCTCAAATAACTGACGCAAATCCAAACTACCCTCAGTCAATTGATCACCAACCTCAACTGTTTGGCCGCTTTGAACAACTAAAGCAAAATCCTTAGGAATAATATATTCTTTCTCCTTGGGTAGTTCAACAGTAACAGCGACATAATTCTTACCAAGACTGACTTTACCGGGGCGAGTCGCCTTGGTGACTTTACGACCAAGACTAAAAAGCTTGGTCTCAGCCCCGACGATATCACCGTCTTTAACGGCGATTTTAAGTTCATCGGTTGCCGCCTTGGTCTTGCTAGTTTTGCTGTCATCAAAGAAATAATATTTATCAACATCCTCACCTTGATAACTAATCTTAACCACTTTATTAGCTCCACCGCCAATCACTTTACCGGTAACCGGATCAATGGTCTTTTGAGCATTCTCAACGGTTACCAAACCAGCAACTTCAGCGATATAAGCTTTACGTTTTGGCGAACGAGCTTCAAAAATTTCTTCAACTCTAGGCAAGCCTTGGGTAATATCGTCTTGACTAGCTACACCGCCGGTATGAAAAGTTCTCATAGTCAACTGCGTGCCTGGTTCACCAATAGATTGAGCGGCCATTACGCCGGCCGAGGTACCAAGCTTGGCAATTTTATTGTAAGCCAAATCATGACCATAACACTTTTGACACAAACCTTTCCTGGTGTTGCAAGTCAAAACAGAACGAATTTCAGCTTCCAAAATATCTTCATCAGCTAACTTAGTGGCCAATTCTTCATCAATTAAATCTCCCTTTTTAGCCAAAATCTTATTGGCGGAATTTTTTAAATCAGCATTAAGATAGCGACCGGTAATCCGACGTAATAATGTTCGGCCAATCAATTCACTTTCAGCCTTAGTAATTAATAAGCCTTCATGGCTGCCGCAATCTTCTTCACGAATAATAATATCTTGGGAAACATCAACCAAACGACGAGTCAAATAACCGGCATTGGCGGTTCGCAAAGCAGTATCAGATAGACCCTTACGAACACCATGAGTAGCGATAAAGTATTCCAAAACATCAAAACCGCGTTTAAAATTACCCTTGATCGGCAATTCAATAATTTCGCCATTGGGTGAAGTCACTAAACCTTTCATGCCCAGAATTTGAGTCAGCTGAGCCCATGATCCGCGAGCGCCGGATTTAATCATTGAATAGACCGGACCATCGCGATCCAAATCTTCCATACAGATAGCGGTAATCTTATCTTTAGCCGCTGTCCACAGTTGAATAATTTTGCCATAACGTTCACTGTCGGTTAATAAACCATCTTCATACTGCTGTTGAACCTCTTCAGCTTCTTGCTCAGCTTGCTTAATTAGTTCATCGCGACTGGCAAAAGTCGGCAGATCGCCCATGCCCCAAGATAAACCGCTACGAGTAATAAACTTAAAACTTTCTCGTTTTAATTCATCCAAAAAATCAACTGTCGCCTCTTCGCCATAATGACGCAGGCAATCTTTAACCAAGGCTTTAACCTTCGGCCCCAAGACAATCTCATTAACAAAACGTAATTTCTCCGGCAAAATATTATTAAAAACGATGCGGCCAACGGTCGTAGTAATCAATTGATTATTTAAATAATCAATTTGTACCCGAATGGTTTCACGCAATCTAATTTTACCACAATCATAAGCTAATTTAGCCTCTTGCCAAGAACCAAAGGCCTTCATTTTGGTAACATCCTGTTCCGCTCCTTTTTCTTCGCTAGTAATATAATAAACACCCCAAACAATATCTTGGCCGAGATTGACAATTGGATCACCAGTGGCTGGTTTTAATAAGTTGTGAGAGGCCAACATGATATCACGGGCCTCGGCTCGAGCTTCTTCAGTCAATGGCACATGAACCGCCATTTGATCGCCATCAAAGTCAGCATTAAAAGCTGAACAAACTAAGGGATGAATTTGAATAGACAATCCTTCGGTTAATATGGGCTTAAAAGCCTGAATACCTAGACGATGCAATGTGGGAGCGCGATTTAGCAAGACATAAGCCTCACGAACAATATTTTCTAATATTTCCCAGACATCATCATGATCAGCCTCAATATAACGAGAGGCGCTACGGACATTATGCACCACCTCCCGTTTAATCAATTCACTGATAATAAACGGTTTAAATAATTCTAGAGCCATTCTTTTGGGCAAACCGCATTGCCATAGTCGTAAGTTCGGGTTAACAGTAATAACGCTGCGGCCGGAATAGTCAGTTCTCTTACCTAATAAATTTTGACGGAAGCGACCTTGCTTGCCCTTAAGCGAATCCGACAATGATTTAAGAGTCCGTTTTTGGCCGGTGGAAGCGGTAACCGTTTTACCATGACGAATAGAATTATCAATCAAAGCGTCAACCGCCTCTTGCAACATCCGTTTTTCATTGCGGCAAATAACTTCCGGCGCTTTTAATTCTATCAATTGTTTTAAGCGATTATTGCGATTGATAATGCGGCGATAGAGATCATTCAAGTCAGAAGTAGCGAAACGGCCGCCATCCAAAGCAACCATCGGCCGCAAATCTGGCGGGATAACTGGAATAACCTTAAGAATCATCCACTCGGGACGCAAATTATTAGCTAATAAATTCTTAAAGAAACGGAGACGCTTAACAATTTTCTCTTTTTTAGAATCAATGGCGGTGGCCAGCTCGGCCTCCAACTCCTGGATAATCTTTTCTAAGTCAATATTGGCTAATAATTCGCGGATACCTTCGGCGCCGATACTAGCAGTAAAGATATGACCATATTTTAAGCTCAGATTCTGATAAACATTTTCCGGTAAAATCGTCATCGGCCGCAAATCTTTAAGCTCTTTCTGAGTTTGAGCCAAGGCTTCTTCGAGCTCACTAATCTTGGCATCGCGATCGGCAGTCAGCTCTTCTAGTGATTGATCGATCATCTGTTTAACCTCTAAAGCGGTTTTACCGTTAGCTAAAGCGGCTTGTTTTTGTTTTTCCAACTCAGCTAAACCTTTAGCGAATTCATTCTCAAACAATTTCTTCTTGCTCTTATATTCCTGGCGAATCTGCTCAATAGTAGCTTCTAACAATTCTTGATTAACATCAGTGATGATAAAACTGGCGAAATAAATTACTTTTTCAATCGCTTGAACGGAAATATTCAAAGCTAGACCGATTTTTGACGATAGACCGCGCAAGAACCAAATATGACAGACCGGCGTTTGTAGCGAGATATGACCCATTCGCTCGCGGCGGACGCTGCTGCGGGTTACTTCAACACCGCATTTATCGCAAACGATTCCCTTATAACGAACTTTCTTGTATTTACCACAATAGCATTCCCAATCCTTGGATGGACCAAAAATTCGTTCGCAAAACAGGCCATCTTTTTCTGGTTTTTGCGTCCGATAATTAATTGTTTCCGGTCGAGTCACTTCGCCATGAGACCAGGCGATAATTTCTTCCGGCGAGGCTAGTTTTAATTTAATAGCCTCAAAATCGGTAGTTTTGATTGGATTTAACATATAAGACGATTAATCAAAAACCTAAATAATTTCCAAACCGGCTGATTGGGCATCTTCCGTTAATGCCTGGCTGGACCGACGAGCCATTTCTTCACCAACCACTTCATTAATATGAGCATTGGCATCCAAATTATTATTATTGTTATAACGACTGTCATAGTCATCAGTCTGATCGGTTAATTCAACCACCTCCCCATGGCCATCTAATAGCTGAATATCTAAAGCCAGACCCTTGAGTTCTCTAATCAAGACATTAAATGATTCCGGCACATTTAGTTTCTTAATCGGCTCACCTTTAATAATCGCTTCATAGGCTTTACTGCGACCGGCAACATCATCAGACTTGATAGTCAGAATTTCTTGCAAGGTATGAGCAGCGCCATAACCCTCGAGAGCCCAGACTTCCATTTCACCAAAACGCTGGCCGCCGAATTGCGCCTTACCACCCAATGGCTGTTGAGTAATTAAAGAATACGGGCCGATTGAACGTTGATGAATCTTGTCTTCAACCATATGGTTGAGTTTGAGCATATACTTATAGCCAACGGTTGCCTTATGATCAAAAGGAGTGCCGGTTTTGCCGTCATAAAGCTGAATCTTGCCATCTTCTGGCAGGCCAGCTTTTTTTAATTCGGCCTTAATCGTTTCTTCACTAATACCATTAAGTGCTGGACTAGCCACCTTATAGCCTAAAGTCTTGGCCGCTAAACCCAGGTGAGTTTCAAGTAGTTGACCTAAGTTCATACGAGAAACAACGCCGAGCGGAGATAAAATAATATCCACCGGAGTGCCGTCAGCCATGTAAGGCATGTCTTCAACGGCGACAATCCGCGAAATAACACCTTTATTGCCGTGGCGACCAGCCAATTTATCGCCAGCCTTAATCTTACGCAAATTAGCCACGGTTACCTGAATTGATTCAATAACTCCGGTCTGGAGCTTATCACCCTGGTTGCGGGAAAAAACCTTAATATCAATAACTTTACCGTGTTCGCCATGTTCTAGATAAAGCGAAGAATCACGAACATCTTTAGCTTTTTCACCAAAAATTGCCCTAATTAACTTCTCTTCAGCGCTAAGTTCAGTTTCACCCTTGGGAGTAATTTTGCCAACCAAGATATCGCCGCTAGAAACTTCGGCACCAATCCGGACAATACCGCGTTCATCTAAATCCTTAAGTTTTTCTTCACTAATATTGGGTATGTCATTGGTAACCACTTCTGGCCCCAACTTAGTATCGCGGACATCTAATGTATAATTCTCAATATGAATGGAACTATAGGTATCATCTTTAACTAAACGCTCGGAAATAATAATGGCATCTTCATAATTAAAACCTTCCCAAGTCATAAAGGCCACCAAAACATTATTACCCAAAGCTAGCTCGCCATGATCAATGGCTGAAGCATCAGTTAATAAGTCATTTTTCTTGACTGCTTGCCCGGGAACCACAATTAATTTCTGATTAATACAAGTAGAGGCATTGGAACGCAAGTATTTATTGAGCTTAAAAGTATGAATTTGACCGCTTTTGCCGGTTAATTCTATTTTTAAAGAATCGGCATAAGTAATGACACCATCTTCCGGGGCGACAATGGCGTGACCAGAATCTTTAGCCGCGCGAGCTTCCATGCCAGTACCGACAATTGGCGACTGAGCCATTACTAGCGGGACGGCCTGACGTTGCATATTGGTTCCCATTAAAGCGCGGATACCGTCATCGTGTTCTAAAAAAGGAATTAACGAGGTGCCGATTGAAACAATTTGGTTAGCGGCCACGCCAATAAAATCAACTTCACTGGCATCAACAACCGCCGGCTCACCATAACGGCGTCCTTCCATCCGTTCATTAATAAAATGACCAGATTTATCAACTGGAGCAGTAAAGGCAACGGTAATAAATTTTTCTTCACTCGCTGCGTCTAAATAAATAATTTCATTGGTAATGGTTGGTACTACTGGAATCGTGACATTGCCACCCAGTTTATCGTGCAAAGTCTTAGCTAATTTCTCGTCAATGACCTGGCCAGCTTTAGCAATAATAGTTGTCTTCTTGGTTTTTTGGTCTAACCATTCAATATCTTGACGAATAGTTTGGCCAACAGTAATGGCCGGTTCGTTTTCTATATCATGAATAACGCGGCAATAGGGTGCCTCAATAAAACCAAAATCATTAATTCGGGCATAGCTGGCTAAATGGCCAACCAAACCGATATTCGGACCCTCTGGAGTGGCAATCGGACAAATACGGCTATAATGAGTAGCATGAACATCTCGGACTTCAAAACCGGCCCGCTCACGAGCTAAACCGCCAGGACCAAGAGCTGATAACCGGCGCTT
>JAKPXD010000030.1 GCA_029570385.1 bacterium
TCCATCTAGTATGGAATAATTTATATTTATAATAACTCAACTAATTTTTATGAAAAAAGGTTTTACTTTAATAGAGCTTTTGGTGGTTATCGCCATTATTGCCCTATTATCCACTTTATCGGTGGTAGCTTTGAATAGCGCCCGGGTAAAATCGCGTGATGCTCGTCGTTTATCAGACATCAAGCAGCTTCGTACTGCATTGGAGATGTATTTTGATCAAAATCAAAGTTATCCGACTACTACTGGGGCATTGGGAAGCGGTAATTTTGCCTGTCTAAATAGTGCCGGCTGGGCAGCAGTTAATTGTTCGGGTACAGTTTATATGCAGAAAGTGCCAACTGATCCTAAAAACAGCACCCCATTTGTTTATACTTATACGCCTCAGGGCAGCGGTGCTACTAGCTATACTATCGCCTATGCTTTAGAGGGTCCGTCCACCACAGCCACAGCCACTCCCGATACTATCGGCTATAATCAATAAGTCTAGTTGCTAATTTAAAAACACCGCTAAATAGCGGTGTTTTTTTATTTTAATTGTGTAGTCGGCTATTTGTCTTGACGGCTGATTATTGCTATAATAAATAGGTAAAAATATCTATGACCTTGCTGATTATCGGTTTAATTAGTAGTTTTTTCTTAGGGGCAGCTTTAGCTAGCTTTGTTCATTGTTGGGCACATCGTCTTTATAATGGCGAGGGTTTTAAGCGTCGTTCATATTGTCCAAACTGTCAGCATCCGATAAGTTGGTTCAATAATTTGCCAATTTTTAGTTATTGGCGGCTCAAAGGACACTGTGCTTATTGCCATCAGCCAATTGCCAAAGATTATTTGATTAGTGAATTAATTGGCGGTTTATTATTAGCTAGCGCCACAGCGATTGTCTGGTTTAACTTAGGTGGTGAAGCTAATTTTTGGCTAGCAGCTAGGACTAGCCATTTTTGGCTGACTCTGATTCAAGCTTTAATTGGTTTTATTCTATTGATGTTAGTTTTTTGGAGCGATTATTGGTGGATGTCGATTTTTGTTAATCCATTGTTAATTGGCGCCGTCATAGTGGCTGGGCTTAATTTATTAGCCGGCCGAACCTGGCAGTCGCTGGTTGGCGGAATTTTGTTTGGCGGTTTATTTTTTGCTTTGCAGTTTTGGTTGTCTAAAGGCCGTTGGTTAGGCGAGGGTGATATTTATTTGGGATTATTTCTGGGTAGTTGGTTAGGTTGGCCACTGATAATACCAGTTATTTTTATTGCCTATGTAGTCGGCGCCATCATTGGCCTTGTTTTACTAGTTGTCGGACTTAAGCGACGGCAATCGCAATTACCGTTGGGGGTATTTTTGGCGCCGAGCGGCTGGTTAGTTTTTTTATTCGGCCAATCATGGTGGCAGGCTTATTTACATTGGCTGGGTTGGTAATAATATGCGAAAAATAATTATTAGTAGTTTAGTTTTATTACTCGTTGGCCTAATGGTTACGAGGATCCCATCAGTTAATGCCGGCGCTAATGATGATCTGTTTGGTTGGGCTTGGAGCCCGGTAATCGGTTGGATTAGTTTTAATAATTGTGTTTATGGCGGCGGTTGTAGCGGCATTAATTATGGCGTTAAGCTAGAGCCTAGTGGTGATTATCCGTTATCTGGCTATGCCTGGAATAGTAATGTGGGCTGGATATTGTTTGAAGACAGTTATCCGACTAGCGCTCAACCTCAGCATGGAGTCCAGCTTGATCTGGCGACCCGAAAATTTAGCGGTTGGGCCAAGATTTTAGCTCTTGGTGATGACGGTTGGATTAAGTTAGCTAAAAATAGTTATGATAGCGGGCCAGATTATTGGTCACAATTGAATGATGATGGCAAATTAGCTGGTTGGGCTTGGAATAATACAATTGGCTGGTTATCGTTTAATTCTAATGATGTTACCAGTTCAATTACTTACTATGTTACTGGCAAAGCACCGACTATTCCCAGTAACGTGATTGTTACGCCTGATGATGTTGATGGTTGTAATACTTTAATTATTGATTGGCAAGACAGTCTTTATGCTAAAGATTATTCGGTTTTTCGTTCAACTAGCGCCTCGTTTACGCCATCAGCAACTGTCAATTTTATTGCATCAACAACGGTTAGTAATTTTATCGATAATAATAATTTTAGTGGATTATCTTTAAATACTGATTATTATTACCATATCGGCGCCAGTAATTTTTTTGGCACAACCTATACAACAGCTAGCGCCCATGGTAAGACTAGACCGATTTGTGGTATTGATACCATTACTGGAGAAGGTGATTGTTTGAACGGTAACCCATCAGTCATTAAATTAAATTGGCAAGTTCCAACTGTAGCACCAGGCACTGAGATTGATCATTACCAAATTAAGCGTTGTCAGATTGATGATGATCCGGCCGGTGATCAGTGTTTGCAAAATAGCCCAAATTTTGTCGAAGTGGCTAATACCAGTGATTGCTATCAGGTTAACCCAACTAGTCCTGACTACCCGCCAACTCCGCCATCAGAAAATCATTGCGTCGGAATTAATTGTCATTGCTGGGAAAGATTTACTGGCGACGAGGTGGCCAGGCAGTATGTTTATAAGATTGTCGCTGTTGATACTATGGGTAATTATGGTGACGACACTGCCACTTTAATTAATATTTATCCTTGCGCTCGGCAAAAGAGTTGGCGTTGGGAAGAAAAAAATCCCGGCTTTTGGGATAATTGATTTTTATGAAAATATTCCAAGAAAAAGAAATTAGTCAGCCAGCCTTTACTTTGGTGGAAATTATCATCGTCATTGGCATCTTTGTTGGCCTAGTGTCGGCCACGATTGCTAATTATCGGACGGGCAGTCATCAATCACAATTACGGTTGGCCGCTCAAGAGCTAGCGACCAATATTCGTTTAGCTCAGAGTTATGCCATCGGTTCTAAAGATTTTGTTGACCCTAACGGATCAGATCATACTAGCCAATCGCCACAAGGTGGATGGGGGGTTTATGCCAGTCTAGATAATCCCAATTATTACCAAATAGTTGTTGACTTAGATAATGACCATGTTGTTGATAAGTCGTTTAGACAAATAAATTTGCCTAATAATGTGGTGATAGACCAGATTGAAGACAATAGCGGTACAGTCAACGCTGGAATAGTTTTTTTCAAACCGCCGGAGCCGCAGACATTTATTAATGGTCAAGCCGGAAACCAGATTACTTTTACTTTAAAAGACCAGGTTGGAGCAACGACAAGTCAAGTAATAGTTAATTTTTTTGGTTTAGTTGAGGTTAAACAAAATGAATAAACAAAACAACAAAACAACTAAACCAGCTTTTTCCCTGATTGAGCTTTTAGTGTCCATGGCCATGGTTGGTGTTGGCTTGGTTGGCGTTGCTTCATTAGCCGCTCAAAATATTCGGGTTCAGTATGTTAATCGTAATAGCCTAATATCGGCTCAATTAGCTCAGGAGGGTTTGGAATTAGCCCGTAATCGTCGTGATAATAATTGGAAATCAACTAGTCCAGCTACTTCGTTAGACGATATCTACGACCCCGGGTTTATTATTGATTATACACCTGATAGCTATCGTTCCGGTTATAGCGATATTGCCGAGACTGATCCATTAAGAATTAATGGCGATGGTTTTTACAGTTATAGCGGTGAGACTATAACGCCTTTTCGTCGTTTTTTAACTAGTGAATGTCAGACTGATGAGACAATTCAGGCTGAATATTGTTTAATTAGATGTTTTGTTTCGTGGCAAGGTAAAGGCCAAACCGGAACTTATCAAGCTCAAGATTTTATTTATTCGTGGTATGACTAAACGGCCAGTTACTGGATTTACTTTAATTGAATCAATGGTAGCGGTAGCTATTTTTGTCCTGCTAATTGTTAGTGCTACTAATATATTTTTATCAATTGTCCGTTCACAACGCAATACTTTATCATCTAAAAACGCCCAAGAGTCAGTTAGCTATGCGCTTGAGGTAATGACCAAGGAGTTACGAATGGCTAAAATTGATGATGGGTCTTGTGGTGCCGCTGAAAGTGTTTATACTGTTTCGGCTGATGGTGATCAGATCAGATTTCGTAATTATCAGGATATTTGTGTGACCTATAGTTTAGACAACGGTCGGCTAAAGATTCGACGGGCTGATGATGAAGCCTACATGACTCCAGCCAATATTGTTATCAGTAAGTTGAATTTTCAGGCGAGCAATTTAGACATAATCACTCAACAACCATTGATAACTATTCGTTTTGTTTTGAATTATTTTAATACCGAAGCCGGTCAGCAATCTTTACAGGTTCAAACATCGGTATCATCGCGATTTTATGAAAACTATCAATTCGGCGGCTAAGTGGCGAGACAGATATAGTGGCGTTGTAATGATTGTTAGCTTGCTGATAATCACTGGCGCTTTTATTATTAGTTTATCAATTGCCAGCTTAGTGATGGTGGCGATTGGCATTAGCCGGACCCAGGGTGATTCAGTGCGGGCTTATTTTGCCGCCGATAGCGGGTTAGAGCGGGCGTTGGCTCTGGATAAAATTGAATCAATTGATAAGCGGAATTGTTTGGGTGAGAATGAGGACTTATGTTGCGATGAGCCTGGTGAGTGTTTGTTTTTTGATAAAACTCCATCAGGAAGAGAGGATTTGGTTCCGGTCGGCTGTCGTCCTTGTGCAGATATTAATAATGAGCCGCAATATATCAGCGAGGATCATAATCAAAGCTATCAAATAATTTTTCGCGGTGTTGATAATGATAATAGCCGGTTGTGGTTGGAGTCAACCGGTAATTCCAATGGCGCCAAGCGATCGATTAAGCTGACTATCAATCGGACAGCCGGCTGCGTGCCGGTTTGCAGTGATGGCACAATTCAATATGAGTGCGGCTACAATAGTTGTAATGGTTTTTGTGGTCAATGTCAAACAGGAGAACACTGTAGTAATTTTTTATGTGTGCCCGACTAACTTATGCAGAATAATTTAGCGATAATTAAGATTAGGGTAGAAAAATTGCGTCAGCAGATTGAAGAAGCGCGCTATGCTTATCATGTATTAGATAAAAATCTAATTAATGAAGGTGCTTTAGATAGTTTGAAGAATGAGCTATTTCAGCTTGAGCAACAATATCCACAATTAATTACCGCTGATTCGCCAACGCAGCGGGTAGCCGGTCAAGTCTCGGAGAAATTTGCCAAAGTTGTCCATCGGCAGCCGATGATTTCTCTTTATGATGCTTTTTCTGAAGAAGATATGCTGAGCTGGCAAGAGCGTAATCATAATTTTCTTGGCCAGAAATTGGAAGTTGATTATTATGCCGAATTGAAGTTAGACGGTTTAGCTATCAGTTTGCGCTATGAGCGCGGTCAGTTGATTCAAGGGGCGACGCGTGGCGATGGCCAGGTTGGTGAGGATGTGACTACTAACATTCGGACCATCAACAGTATTCCATTGCGATTGCGCCAGCCGACCGATCAGGAGTTGCGCGCTATCGGTTTAAGTAAGGCTGAGATAGATAAATTACGGATAATTTTAGATAATGATTTTTTGGAAATCCGAGGTGAAGCGGTGATGACCAAAAAGAATTTAGCTGATATCAATCAGCGTTATCAATCTTTAGGCAAACCACTGCTGGCCAATGTGCGCAATGCGGTGGCTGGATCAATCCGCCAACTAGATCCGCGCATTACGGCCGAGCGGCGGCTGGATTTTTACGCTTATGATTTGTTAATCGCTGATTGGCCACGTGGTCAGGTAATTGCTAAACGCCATCAAGCCGATCGTTTGGCTAATCTTTTAGGTTTTAAAACCCTACCGCAGAATCAGGTTTGCGCTAATTTGGCGGTGGTCTTTGAGTTCTATCGTCAGATGGAGCAGCAGCGATCAGTCTTGCCGTTTGAAATTGATGGGACTGTTGTTAAATATGATGATTTACGGCTATGGAACCAGTTGGGTGTTGTCGGCAAGGCGCCGCGTTATATGATGGCCTATAAATTTAGCGCGCTTCAAGCAACGACGATAGTTGAAGATGTTGTTTGGCAAGTCGGCCGCACCGGCGTTTTAACTCCGGCGGCAGTGCTTAAGCCAGTTAAGGTCGGCGGCGTAACGATTGCGCGGTCAACTTTGCATAATTTTAATGAAATAAAAAGGCTGGGTTTGCTAATTGGCGATACGGTGATACTGGAGCGAGCCGGTGATGTTATTCCCAAGATAGTTGAAGTTCTACCAAAATTGCGCAGCGGCCAGGAAAAAGAAATTACCCCACCAAGGTATTGTCCATTTTGCAATGGATTAGTTAAAAAAGTAACTGATCAAGTTGCTTATTATTGTCCTAATAAGAATTGTTATGCCGTCAATTTGCGGCGCTTGCGTCATTGGGCCAGCAAGGGGGCGGCTGACTGGGATGGTTTCGGACCGAAGATTATTGAACAGTTAGTTGAACAGGGGTTGGTAGAAAATATTGCTGATTTTTACAGCTTAACCATTGACCAGCTCAAGATTTTGCCGGGACTAGGTGAGAAGTCAGCCAGCAATTTAGTTGACGCCATTAAACAAAAAAAGACTTTAGCCATCGATCGTTTTATTTATGCTTTGGGTATTCGGCAAATTGGCCAAGAGTCGGCGACGACTATCGCTGATTTTTTGGCCAGCCGGCTAAAATTAACCTCAGGCGAACATAATCTTTTACCGGATCGCTTAGCCGTCGCCGCCGGCGCTCTAACCTTAGAAGATTGGCAGAATTTACCAGATATCGGTCCAAAAGTGGCCCAGTCATTAACTGAATGGTTCTCGGATCCAATCAATCTAAAACTGATTAATCTTTTGACGGCTCAAGGGGTCCGATTATCATATAGCCAACCATTGGTTGGTCAACAGCCATTAGCTGGCCGCAGTTTTGTTTTAACTGGCAGTCTGAATAGTTTGACACGCAGTCAGGCCGAGGCTACAATAAAACAAGCTGGCGGCCATATTACTAGCCAAGTCAGCCGGCAGACTGATTATGTGGTGGCCGGCCGCGATCCGGGCAGCAAGCTAGCTAAAGCCAAGCAGCTCGGTATTAAGATTATTAATGAAGAAGAATTATTAACTTTGCTTAAGCGGTCTTAGTGATGAATATGAAATTGGATAAACAAACAATCAGTCATTTGGCCAATCTAGCCAAGATTAAGCTGGAAGACGGCGAAGCCGAAATTTACAGCCAACAATTAAGTGATATTATTGGTCATTTGAATAATTTAAGTGAAGCCGACAAGTTTATTCAGCAGGCGCAATTAACTGATCAAATTGACGGCTATCAGTTCAAAGCTGCGTCAGTAGACTTGTCGGCCGATGAAGTCGCTACTTGGCCAGCCGACGAAACAGCCGCCAGTTTGGCTATGACCGGTAGTCAGCCGGGCCAACCAGTAACGATACCGCCAATCAGGGGATAATTATGGATTTAAATAATTTAACACTGGCTGCTGCCAGACAATTATTAGATAATCGTCAGATTACTAGCCGGCAATTGACCGAATATTATTTGCGGCGTCTAAAAAAATATGACGACCAAGTCCACGCTAGCTTATTAATTGATGAAACGGGGGCATTAAAACAGGCTGATGAAGCTGACCAGAGACTAATCTCAGGAGACCAGACAGGGGTATTGGGTATTCCGTATTTAGTTAAAGACAATATTTTAACCAAGGGTCTTAAAACGACTGCTGCCTCCAAGATATTGGCTGATTATATTGCTCCTTATGATGCGACGGTGATTGCTAAATTACGACAATCCGGGGCGGTTTTATTAGGCAAAGCCAATTTAGATGAATTTGCTCATGGCACTTCTACCGAGAATAGCGCGATGGGGCCAACCAAAAATCCTTATGATTTAGAACGAGTGCCGGGCGGTTCATCAGGCGGTTCAGCGGCGGCCGTGGCGGCTGATTTCTGTCTTTTTGCCTTAGGTAGCGACACCGGCGGATCGGTTCGTCATCCGGCTAGTTTATGCGGTGTTGTTGGTTATAAGCCCAGTTATGGAGCAATCTCTCGCCACGGATTGATAGCTATGGCTAGTTCGACTGATGTTATTGGTATTTTAGCTAAAACGGCCAGTGATGCCGCCAGCGTTTTACGAATAATTGCCGGTCAAGATAAGTTTGACGCGACCGCGCAAACCAAATTAGCGACGGCTAAAATCAAAGACAAGATTAATTGGGCTGACCTGAGAATTGGTTGGCCGGACGAATATGTGTCAACCGGATTAGACTTGGCGGTTTTGGATAGCCTGACGCAAGTCAAAAATTTTTTACAAGAACATGGGGCGAAAATTATCCCGTTAAGTTTGCCATCAACCAAATATGGCGTAGCCGTTTATCATGTTATTACTTCAGCCGAGGTCAGTGCTAATTTAGCCCGTTTTGATGGGTTGCGTTATGGTTATAAGCAATCAGCGGCCAGTCTTAATGAAACTTATCTAATTAACCGCGGTCACTTCGGAGCGGAAGCTAAGCGGCGGATTATGCTCGGGACATATATTTTAAGCGCTGGCGATGGTTGTTTTTATTATAATCAAGCTCAGCGGGTTCGTCGCTGGATTAGTTATGATTTTGATCAGGCCTGGGAAAAAGTTGACTTCTTGCTAACTCCGACTGTGCCGCGACCAGCGTTCCGACTTAGTCAAAAAATTAATGATCCGCTCAGCCTATATTTGGAAGATGCTCTATTAACGCCAGCTTCATTAGCTGGCGTGCCAGCAGTATCGTGGCCGACTGGTTGGAGTGGCGATGGCTTACCGATTGGCAGCCAGTTGATCGGTCCGCTGGGGAATGACTATGATTTATTAACTTTAACTCAAGCTATGCAAACAGCTTTGCCTTGTTTAAGGCGGCGGCTAGCTTGGGAAAAATAAGTATAACAATATGTTTGGCCAAGTAAAAACTAAACAACGTAAATTTACTGATAGTTTTTTGTTGATTGTTTTGGTAGTTATCTTTTGCGTTTTTGTCGCTTTAAAAATCTATCAGAGCCTGAGCAAGCCATCAGTAACCGTTAATAATGATGAACAGGCTGAAATCATTAAAGACATTCAAGCGTCTAACCAAGAGGCTTGGCAGAATGTGACAGTGGAATTGCAGGAAGTTCCGCCAATCAAAAGCGACGATCATTTATTGGGACAAGCGGAAGCGCCAGCGCAATTAATTGTCTATAGCGACCTGACTGATCCTTTAGCGGCTAGCTTCTTGCCAATCGTTCGTCAACTTAAAGAACAAGTTGGCGATGCGGTGGTGATTGCTTGGCGTCAGCATCCGTTGGCCAATAATCAATTAGCTCAAGAAGCGGCGGCTGCCGCTGAATGCGCTGGTCAACAGAATAAATTTTGGGAATTCGCCGAGCAGGTGGCGGCCACGGCCAGTCAAGAAAAACCTTTTGACGATTGGACGGCGATTGCTCAGAATGTCGGATTGGGCTTAACTGAATTTGAAAAATGTTTGACTAAACCAGAAGTCCAAGCTACAATTGACAAACAATCAGCTGAAGCCGAGGCTTTAGGGGCGATTGGCGTGCCTAGCAGTTTCTTAAACAAGACTTTATTAAGTGGTGTTTATCCGTTGGCTGATTTTGTCGGCAGCGATGGTCAGACCGAGCCGGGATTATTAAAACTAGTTCAACAAGCCAGCCGTCAACAATAAAATAATAAGCGCGTTAGCGCTTTAAGGAAGGATCGCATAGTGGTCGAGTGCGCTCGCTTGGAAAGCGAGTAGGCTGTCACAGGCCTCCGGGGTTCGAATCCCCGTCCTTCCGCCAAGCAAATAATCCTAGAAAATAGGATTTTGTTATTATTGGGTAATAAAATATAGGTTTATAAATAACGACACGGCCTTGAAAAATAGGCTAGCTTGTTGTATATTGCCTAAGCAAGAAGCCTCCATAGTTTAATGGATAAAACATAAGCTTCCGGAGCTTGCGATGGGGGTTCGATTCCCTCTGGGGGCACACTATGAAAATTCATCTCAGCGCTAGCCGTCCAACCATGACTTGGCCGCAATTAATGCGGCGAGCTGGTTATGCTTATCTGCCCGGACGATCCGGTAATGATAGCTTTATTCGGACTTTCGGCCGCTCGCCTTATCCGCGTTTTCATGCCTACATTAAAGATCAAGGACGGCAAGCGGTGATTAATTTGCATTTGGATCAAAAACAGCCCGGCTATGGTGGCCAAGCCCGACATAATGGCGAGTATGACGGTCCGGTCGTCGCGGCTGAAGCGGCGCGTTTACAACAATTATTTAACCATGGTTAATCCTAGTGACGAAATCAAAGCCCGTCTCAATGTGGCCGATGTTTTGGGCGAATATATTAAATTGCAGCCGGCTGGTGGCAATTTTAAAGCTAAGTGTCCGTTTCACCAAGAAAAAACGGCTTCGTTGATGGTTTCACCCGATAAGCAGATTTGGCACTGTTTCGGTTGTGGCAAGGGCGGCGATATTTTTAGTTTTGTCATGGAAATGGAAGGCTTAACTTTTCCAGAAGCTCTGCGCTTATTAGCGCCAAAGGCGGGGATACAATTAACTGACTATCGGGGGCAGGATAATTCACGGCGCAATCGATTATTGGATGCTTTGGCTGAGGCTGGAGTTTTTTATCAAAAACAGTTGACTGCTAATAATAAACTAGCTGAAGCGGCGCTGCATTATTTACGGATTGAACGGCATCTAACTGATGACATGCTTAATTATTGGCAAATTGGCTGGGCCCCCAATGATTGGCAAATGCTTAGTGATTATCTTCGGCGGAAAGGCTATACGGAAAATGAATTATTACTGGCTGGACTTAATAGCCAAGCGGCGACTGGTCAGCGTTTTTATGATCGCTTTCGCGGCCGAATCATGTTTCCTTGGCATGATGTTAATGGTAACCTGCTGGGTTTCTCGGCCCGTGTTTTGCCGCAGTTAGATGATGGTAAGACTGGTAAGTATATTAATAGTCCACAGAATTTAATTTATGATAAAAGCAAACAATTATTTGGTTTGTGGCGGGCTAAAGCAGCTATCAAAGAAGCTGGCCGAGTTATTATTGTTGAGGGACAGATGGATTGTATTATGGCTCATCAGCAAGGTTTTAAGAATGTTGTGGCCACTTCCGGCACGGCCTTGACTGAAGATCATTTGAAATTAATCAAGCGTTATACCGAGAATTTAGTTTTAGCTTTTGATATGGATCAGGCTGGTATTTTAGCGGCCGATCGAGCGATTGCTTTAGCTAGTCAGGTTAATATGAATATTCGGGTTTTGCGCTTGCCGGCCGGTAAAGATCCTGATGAATTTTTACGCCAACACAATCAAGACTGGCCAGTTTTGGTCGAAGCCGCTCCGCCAATCATGGAGTATTACTTTCAATTATTACGGCCGCAACTCGTAGCCGACAAGGTGGAAAGCCGCAAGGCGGCCACTAAACGTTTTTTAACTCTAATCAGTAAATTATCAGATGTCGTGGAGCGTGATTATTGGTTGAAAAAATTGGCTCAGGTTTTGCGTATTGAAGTACAGCTGCTTTATGATAGTTTGCCAACCAACCAGCCGACGACTAATCAGCCAACAACCAACCAGCCAATTAAGCAATTAGTAAAAAATAGACCAGTTGACTTATTTTTGGCTTGGCTGATTAGGTTTCCTAGCCTTTTGGATAATGCCAGTCAGTGGTTAGAACCAGAATTATTAAACTCGCCAACCGCTGTGCAGATTTACAAAAATTTGATTGTTTATTATAATAAAAAGCGTTTAACGGCCGGTGATAATTTGGATTATAATGATTTGTTAGCTTGGTGGCCAGCCGATCAGTCAGGGGACTATTTGAATAGTCTATTTTTGTTAGCTGATAAGGACTTAGCTGAGACGACCATTGAACAAGCTTTAATTGAATTACCTAAATTGACTAGGTTAATTCAAAGAGCATATTGGCATCAGCGTTTGTCAGTGATTAGCCAACAGATTGCCGGACTAGAAAAAGACAAATCATTGAGCGACGATAAGCGTGAATTGGAAATCAATATTTTAATGGGGGAGGCTGAAGAATTGAGCCAAGCCCTGAGAACTCTTGATAATTAAATTTTTTCATGACTAAAAAGAAATTAGCTAATTCGGTTAGCCTCGGCGAGATTATCCAAAAGCAGACGGCCGATTTTACGCCGTCAACTTTGCCGACCGATAAAATTAAAAAATCAGCCAAAGCGACGCCGCGAGCTGACAAGCATTTCAAAAAAGATAAACCGGCGTCAGGACCGACCGAACAGCAGATTAAGGCAATGATTGACCGAGTGCGGCCGCGCGGTTTTGTGACTGAAACAGAGCTGCTTTATTTATTGCCCAAGCTGGAAGATTATGTTTATGATTGTGAGCTAATTTTAGAGGAGTTGCAACGTAACAGTATTAAGGTTGTTGAGACCGGTGAGGGGTATTTAGAAACCGGTGCTGAGAAGGTTAAAAAAGAAGAGCTGATGCGATCAGTTTTAGGCGAAATTAAAGATATTAAAAAGTTTGATATTTCCGAATTGTCCGCCGATTCAGTTCAGATGTATCTGAAAGAAATCGGTAAAGTGCCATTATTAACCACCGCTGAAGAAGTGGAGTTGGCGCGGCGCAAAGAACGTGGCGACCGCGAAGCCGAGCGTCGTCTCATTGAAGCCAATTTGCGTTTAGTTGTTTCTATTGCTAAAAAGTTTAGCGGTACACGGGGGTTAAGTTTATTAGATTTGATTCAGGAAGGCAATATCGGTTTATTTAGAGCAGTTGAAAAATTTGAATACCGTAAGGGGTATAAGTTTTCCACTTATGCCACTTGGTGGATTCGCCAAGCGATTACTCGTTCATTGGCCGATCAATCGCGGACTATTCGCATCCCAGTACATATGGTGGAAACAATCAATAAGTTCCAGCAAGTCCAGCGTCAGTTGATTCAAGATCTTGGTCGCGAGCCGATGCCCGAAGATATCGCCGCCGAAATGGGTGAAGATTTAGATAAGATTCGCCATGTCATGAAGATTTCTCAAGATACTATTTCTCTGGAAACATCAGTAGGTGACGATGATGACGATTCTACCCTGGAGGACTTCATTGAAGATGTTAAAAATATGACTCCGGACCGAGTAGCCGCTCTAGAGTTGCTTAAAGATTATGTTAAAGAAGTGATTGCCACTTTAACCCCGAGAGAGCAAAAGATTTTAGAAATGCGTTTTGGTTTGGCCGACGGTGTTTCGCATACTCTTGAGGAAGTTGGTCAAGAATTTGAAGTAACCCGCGAGCGCATCCGTCAGATTGAAGCCAAAGCCTTAGAGAAGATTAAAAAACAAGAAGCAGTCAAGAAATTAAAGGATTTCTAAAAATTTGCCATGGATAGAGAATTACCAGATTTGAAGAAAGAGCCAGATAAGATCGGTTATGTCATTAGCTTTATTTTCGGCGGTACACTTTTTGGCATAATGGTCCAAGATGGGTTTAGTCCAACGCTATGTGCTTTGGCAGCCGCAGCTTTTATGATTTTTGGCTTTGTGGCGCAAAGTCTTTGTAATCGTTATGGTGATATTAAGATATCTAAACTCAATTCCGGTTCTTTATTCTTTATATTAGTGGGTTTGATGTTTGTTGCTATGTTTTTGGCCCTAATTTTTGATGTTGGCGGCACAGATGGTATTTAGTAATTGCTATTTTTATTGACAAGCTAAGAGTCTTTGCTATAATAGCTCTGTATTTAACAATTAAATATTCCCGGGTAGCGCAGCGGTAGCGCAGTTGGCTGTGAGCTTTAAAACGCAGCTTCCTCAAGTAATTGAGGTTGAAAAACGAGGTGAATTGTCTGGAAGCCTAAGCTCTTAAGAACTAGGAGTAGGGTAATCAGCAGCCAAGCCCTTTTTAGGGAAGGTTCAGAGACTATCCATTATGGAGTACTTCTTCAGCTAAAACTGAAGCGGGAAGCGCCTCGCATCCTTTACTGGATGATGATATAGTCCACCCCATTAAGAAATTAGTGGATAAGTGTAACCAATTGGTCGTCGGTTCGAATCCGACCCCGGGAGCCAA
>JAKPXD010000005.1 GCA_029570385.1 bacterium
ATCAGCAAGTTGCCGTTTCTCCCATTTATCAATTACGGATTGCGTCAAGCTAGACTTATTTTAGCCAGCAGCCAAAGATTGATTGATTTTTCCAAGCCACTAGGCCGCTACAAAAATAAATGCCGCGTGGTTTATTTTGGCCTTAAATTGGATGATTACCAATTAAACGAGACCATCAAGAGCCAGGCGCAAACAATTCACCAGCAATATGCCGTTAACAATAAATTAATCTTGAGTGTCGGCCGATTGGTCTATTATAAGGGTTTTGAGTATCTAATTGCGGCCATGGCAGATAATGATTATGGCCTACTAATCGTCGGTCAAGGCCCGGAAGAGGCCAAGTTGCGCCAACTGATTAACCACCACAATCTAAACGAACGAGTTCAAATAATCCCCGCTGTAGCCGATACCTGCCCTTATTATGCCGCTAGCGATCTATTTGTCCTGCCGTCTTGCGCCAGCAGTGAGGCTTTTGGCATTGTTCAGCTAGAAGCTATGATTTATGGTAAGCCGGTTATCAATACTGATCTGCCAACCGGCGTACCCGAGGTCAGCCTGGACGGCCAGACCGGTTTGACAGTACCGCCGCAAGATTCAGCAGCTTTGGCAACTGCTATTAAAAAAATATTGAATAACCCCGAGCTAGCTGAAGAATACGGCCAAGCGGCCGGCCAACGAGCCCGAGCAATATTTGACAAGCAATTATTTACTGAAAAATTAAGCCAATTATTGTCGGACCAATAAGCGCTCCACCGTCGCCCAAACCTCATCAACAGTGATAGCTAGCATATTGGGACAGGGTTCTAAATGACAACGAATTCCCTGGCAATGGTGGGCTGATTTATAAAACAAATTTACCCGGGAGCCGCGCGCTTGCCAACGATTGATACCGGACCATGGATTCATAAAAGAGATGGTCGGCACGCCTTGAGCGGCCGCCAAATGGCCAGGACCGGATTCGTTGCCGATAAATAATTTGGCTTGACCAATTAGCTGGTAGCTGGCTGGAATATTGAGTTGACCAATTGCATTAATTAAACGATCGGTGACCGATAAACCGGCGGCCAGTTTATCAAATAAAGACTGGTCTTCAGAGCCGCCAATAACCACTAGTTTATAGCCGGGATAATTATCAATAATCCGCTGAGTCAGGGCAACAAAATTAGCCAGCGGCCATTGCCGATAGCTACGGCCGGCGCCCAAGTGAAGAATAATAAAATCGGTCAACTGCTGTTGTTGGCTAAAATTATTAACTGTGGCTAAATCATTAGTTGACAGTTGAATAGCCGCCGTTGGCATCGCTCCAGTATAACCTAGTAGCTTGGCTAAAGAAAAATAAACCTCGGTCTGCGGCTGCTGTCGCTGATAGCTGGCGGCTTGAGTCAGCAGAAAACTAAAAACTTTGGGCCGATAACCTAAACGATGCTTAGAACCTGACCAGAACATGGCCAAAACATTCATCGGACTGCCCTGCAAATCAACCACGACTTCGGTTTCCTGGACTTTAATAAAGCTAGCCAGCTGCTTAATCTTGGTCAGACGTAAGAAATCAGTTAAGCGGCTGTGATGAACATCGGGCAAAGATTCAAGAGACAAAAGTCGGTCAATGGCCGGATTATTAGCCAAAACTGCTTTATTCCAAGGAGAACAAGCAACGGTTATTTCAGCAGCTGGAAAGAGCTGGCGCAAAGCCTCAATGGTTGGCAGAGCCAAAAAAGCATCACCAATCCGATCAAATTTCAAAACCAATAGCCGCTTAACTTGATTCGGTTGAACAATTGGACGAGGCAGCCAGAAAAAAACCAGCCAACCAATAGCATCAATCAAGGTCGCTAGCAAACGCAAAAAATAACCGCGGTAGTCTTTCATAAAATTATTTCTTTCTGGCTACAAAATTAAGGCTGGTGGCCAGATAGCGCAATGGAGTATAATTAGTTAAAACTTGATCAATTTTTTCCATAATTTGACTAAACTGGCCATAATTAATAGATACTTTAGGGAAAAATCCTAAATGCCACAAATCTAATAACTGATAATTATATTTAGGCAGGGTGCTCTTGACATACTTCTCCTGATAGAGCCGATCATGATAATAATTACCCCTTAGATGGGCCAGTCTTTGTCCCCAAGAATAAAAAATAAGGCAGATTAAAACAAAAGAAAAGACCACCGGGACGTAAAATGCGATTTAGTTCAGCCAATGAGGCAGACTCATCGGGCACGTGTTCTAAAACTCCAAAACTAAAAACAGCATCAAAAGACTGGTCGTCAAATGGTAACCTTGACTGATGATTAAAAGCAGTAAAATCTATTGATTTGACAGCCAAAAGCGGACGATCAGATTGACATTCAATAATATCTCCAGCCTGAACATTAAAGCCTAGGTCGGATAATAAAACCGAATTTTGACCATGACCACAACCCCAGTCTAGAGCTTTAATTTTTTTGGTGCCAAAATAGGCCTGACAAAAATTTTTAGCATAAACACAAAACTGCGTATAGCTAATTTGAGTTGCCCGATTTCTTAAAAAATCATATTTTTTATCAGTAGACAAGGCGGCCAAAATCTCAGAGAAATTAATCTCCTGCAACTGAAAAAAACTTTGTCGACGTAATTTTTGATAATTCATAAAATAATTATGGTCGCCACTTTAAAATCATTAATTTTTTGATTCTTAACCAATTTGACCGATTAGTCTGAATAGCCGCCCGCCGACGCCACATTTTACCAGAACCCTGAACCGCCTCAATCTTACCTTTGACCGCCCACCAACCCAATTTACCGCGACGCAAAAAAGCATTAACTACCATACCAATTTGACCCAAGAAAAGCCAATGAAGATTCTTAAAAATATCCCTGATCGGCCAATCACGAATAATAACCCAAAAACTATTACGATTGGGCCAAAAAACCTTACGAGCCGAAAACTTATTAGCGGTTTGCCCACCCTTATGATAAACAATGGCCGCGGCTACAAATAAGGCACGCCAGCCAGCCCATTGCAAACGCAAAGAAGCATCCAAGTCCTCACAATAAGCAAAAAATTCTTCGGCAAAAAAATCACCAGCCTGGCGCCATAAATCCTCCACGGCTGGCCGTCGACATAGAAAAGCACCACCACAGCAACCCAGTATTGCCTGATTATCATTATATTGTTCAACTGGCTGATTACCGCCACGATTAAAACCCAAACCGTTCCAGCTATAATCCAAACCAGCTGAATCCATTAATTCGCGCTGAAAATAATTAATCATTTTTGGTTGAAAAAAACCATAAGACTGGTTTTCCGGATTGTTAGCTGCAACTAATAATTGGTCCAGCAAGTCCGGCTCAACCGTGGTATCGTTATTTAAGAAAAAAATATAGCCACAGTCGGCTTCTTGTAGAGCCCTAGCAACACCAATATTGTTACCGCCAGCAAAACCGGTATTTTTCTCATTAAGAATGTGGATATACTCGGGGAATTCTTTGGCCAATCGCTTGCCCTCATCATTGGCTGAAGCGTTATCCACTAAAATAACTTGAAAATTTTGATTCTTAAATTGACGCAATGACTCTAGGCATTCCACAGTATCGGAATAACCGTTGAAGTTAAGAATGATAAAATAAGTTTTAGATGATGACATATTTTTATACCATTAGGATTTATGACGAGAAGATGACAATTTAAAAATAAATAACGGCAAAAAGATAAAAGTTATAACCGTGGCCCAAGCCGAACCCAACAGGCCAAATTGAGGTAATAATATAAAATTAAGAACAATATTAATAGTAAGCCCTAATAAATTGGCTAAAAAAATAATTTTTTCCCGATTTTCGGCCAACAAACTTTGATTCATAGCCGTAAATAAGAATATGCCCGGCAAAGACAACACATAAACTTGTAATACTTTAACTGAGGCTTGGTATTCTTGACCGAATAACCCAATAATCACCGGTCTAGCCAATAACACCACTAAAGCAACTATAGCTAATGACAGGGCAAGCATCAATAAATAAAGAAGTTTTTTGCGCTTTTCATATAGGTCGGCTGACGCCTTATGAGCACTAATAATGGCTGGAAATAATGAAATACAAATAAGCTTAGGAATAAAATCCCAAATTTCAGTCAATCTGTCGGCAACAGCATAATAACCAACTGCCGTCTTGTTTAATAAGAATCCAATAATAACCTGGTCAATTCTTAAAATAGCATAAATCAAGAATCCAGATAGCATTAGTGGCCAAGCCCTTACCAAGATATAGCCAGCCTCATGCCGATCAAAGCGCCATCTGCTTATCCGTTCGCCAGCACTTTGATAAAAATTAAGCAGAAATAGGCCATTTAAAAAAATATCGAACACATAAATAGCCGCCAGCCAGACTATCCCCAGACCAGAGAACAACCAACCAATCTTAATCACCGAAGAAATTATATTAGAAATAATCTGGGCCTGCGAAATTCTTTTGGCCATGACCTGCGCTTGAAAAAAGAGTCCGATTATATTGGCTGACTGAAAAACATAAAAAACCGATAAAACAACAAGTAGTTTAATCGTTAATGAATCAAGATGACCCACCCAGGCTATTGCCAGGGAGATAACCATAGTTAGTAGACCACCGACTAATTTGATTAACCAAAATGTCCCCAGCAGTTTCTCTTTATCTTCCGGCCGCTTAATTAACTCTCGACTCAAAGCAAAATCCAGAGATGAGCAAAAAAACATGCCGACTATAGTGGACAGGCTTAAGGCGTAATTAAATATACCATAGAGATTAGGACCAAGGTGTCTGGCAACCAGAACTCCAACAAAAAAAGCTATCAACATGGAAAATAGCTGCGCTAAAAACAACCAACCAGTGTTAGCAAAATATTTTCTAAAACCGTCCAGTCCAAAAACAGATTTGTCGCCGCGAAATAACCGGACAAAGCATAGTGATAACTCCTCTTTGCTAGGCATTTAGGCCATATTTAAGTTTGCTTTAATTACCAAATAATTCTATACTAGAAAATACAGTAAAGCAAATCTAATTTTAAAATTGCCGTTATGCTTAAAAAATTACTAGTCACTTTTTGGCGCGGAAACCAAAATTTATTGCGCAAACTTTTTGGACTGCCATTAAAACCACGTTGGATGTGGTTTGCCGTAACCGATAGATGCAATTCCCATTGCACCCATTGTCATATCTGGCAACAAACCCCAATAGACAATCCATTAAGCCTAGAAGAAGCAAGAAAAATATTTAGTGATCCCCTTCTTAAGAACATCGAGCTGGTTATCAACTCCGGCGGAGAGGCAATACTCCATCCCCGCATCCTGGAACTTCTTAAATTGGAACACGAAATGTTTCCTCGAGCCATATTAAATATCAGCACCAACGCTATACTGGCAGATAGAGTTATCAACACTACCAAAGAATTATTAAGAGATGGTGTCAAGCTTAACTTAGGCGTCTCTCTGGATGGTTTTGGTGAAAAACACGACCAAGTCAGGGGCGTGCCTGGCAATTTTGAAAAAGTTGATTATCTCCTTAAGCAATTATTAGAAATACAAAAGTCTTATCCAGAAACGCTGACAATTACCGCCGGTTTCACCTTGTCTGAACTAACTATTGATAACTGGCTAGAAGTTAAGGAGTATACTGACAAACTGGGAGTTGAATTAATGGTCCAATGGTACAATCAATCATCTTTTTATGGCAATGAAAAAGATGAAAATAAGGCGGTTAAAGAAAGAATCACGGAAATAGTCAGCGCCCAACCCAACAGCACAACCAGAGAAAGATGGTTAAGACTCCTAGCTGATAAATCAATAAAATTCAGGTGCTTTGCTACTGATACTTTCTTTGCTATGAAATCTGATGGCAGCATAATCCCTTGCTTAACTCATTGGGACATGGTTTTAGGAAACCCTAGAGATAGTTCAATGACCAAAGTTTGGAACAGCCAAAAAGCCAAGGAAATAAGAAAAAAAGTGGCCGCCTGCCCTGGATGCCTAAACTCTTGGGGATTAAACTGGAGCTTAAGCTCGGCTTTCTATCCGCGCCTAATGTTCTTTGTTCGTAACCCTAAAGAAATTATTAAAAGATTGAAAGAAGGAAAATAAAAAAATCGCCCAAATCGGGCGATTTTTTTATTGAGAAATAACGGCCTCGAACTTATCAACCGATTTATCCCAACTAAACTCCTTGATTTTAATATAAGCATTATCGCTGATCCGCCGCATCTTATCTTGATCTTGCGCTAATTCTAATAAAGCCTCAGCCATCTTAGCCGGATCATCTGGCGGTATAATTATCGCCGTTTCAGCGTCTATAGCATATTCCCTAATGGCACCAGTATCAGTAGAAATAACCGCACAGCGGCAGGCCATAGCTTCCATTGGCGGTAAACCAAAACCCTCAACTAAGCTCGGCCAAAGAAAAATATCCGACGCACAATAGATATCACGAAGTAATTCTAGGCTTGGTCGATAATAAAACTGAATTTCAGGTGGAACACTGTTCTTGGGCTTATAAGCTCCAAAGACAGTAAGTTCAAGGCTTGGGCACTGAGCTTTAGCTAATCTAAAAGCCTCCAAACCGTTAGCAAAACCTTTTTTGGGTAATTGATGATACATTAATAAAACCCTAACCTTATTCTTGTTATATGTTTTGGGCTTAGGATTATCAAAGACCTGCAAATCGATACCGTTAAGTATCAAGTCGGCCTTGGGCAAATGAAACTTATCTTCAGCCAATCCCTGCAGCCAAGGGGCAATAACAATACGATGAAGAGGCAAGCGCCAAGTAGCATCAACTTCCCGATGACCCCGCGACCAAGTTTCATAATCTTGGATAAAATAGAACTTGCGCCCTTGGTTATTTGGATAAGTGGCTAGCCAATCAGCGGTTTCATTGGCGGTGGCGATATAGGCATCAGCATCAGGAACAAACTTGGCCGATAAATTATGCAACCTAATAATATTGATTCTTGAATCAAGCGGAAAAGAAGTAACCTTGTCCGCCCCTAAAAATCTTAGGATAAACCGTCTAATCTTTTTTAGAAAACCAAGCAACGAATCACTTAGTGATGGCTTAATTGGTAAAACATAGGGGTATACCAGGCTAACCTGATGACCACGACCAACTAAACGATTGGCGTATTCAAAAATAACCTTAATACCTCCAGTGAGGCCAGTTGTAGGAACTAAGAAACTTATTCTCATGGCGTAAATTAAAGGTTATGGCCTGAAATTATTTAGAGTCGGTAGATTTTAGTATCTCTTCCACCTGCTTCTGATACTCCGGTTTAAGCTGAACGGCTTGCTGAGCGGCATATTGGGCTTCTTCGGCGCGGCCCTGCTGGTCATAAAGATCGGTCAGCTTAAGCCAAATTTCAGCGCCCTGCGGATAAATGCGGACCAATTGTTCGGTCAGGAGTGTCAGGCGCTCAATATCGCCAGCCTGCTGGTAATGCTTAATCGCTTCATTAAGATAATTACCCGGCCCGAGCATGGTGACGCCACCTTTATCCAGGCACTGGTCCAAGTAACCATAGGCCTCGTTGATATCGACCTGGGCTTGCAGCTGCAGACGACTGAGATGACAATAGGTGTCCCAATAATCGGTACTGATGGCTAGCGCCTGTTTGAGAGTGGCAATGGCTTCGTCGGGCTGATTAAGATCGGTCAGCAATTGCGCCTTGACATAATAAGGCAAGATGTGTTCTTTGCCATTGGCAATAGACTTTTCCACCGCGACTAAACCGTCGCGACTATAGCTGACCGATAAATTATTACGACTAATCTGGCTAGCTAACGACAAAAACTGGGCCCGCTGCATATTTAAGAAACTATCGTTGGGATTATATTTCAAATTGTCAATTGTGGCTTGACTACCATAGCTCAAGATTTCACCGAGCTGGGTAATTGGCAATTTT
>JAKPXD010000010.1 GCA_029570385.1 bacterium
TCTCGGTGGCGCGGGCTATCAATTTTATTAACAACCAATAAAATTGGTGTTTCTTTGGGTAGTAATTTTTTGCACGCCAAGGCCAATTCACGGTCTGGCGGCAATAAGCCGGCTTGTCCATCAACCACAAATAGGACCACGGCCGCTTTTTTTAATAATTGTCCGGTTTGATATTGGATTTTTTCTTCTAGTTCGGTCAATTGTTTCGATTTTTTTGGGCTGATCGTCAAGTAGATCAATTCATTCAAACCAGCGGTATCAACTAACTCCAAGCGTCGTCGGTTCCAACTGATGATATGATGATTGGCGTCACGGGTGGTGTGATCAAGGTCAGCTACCAGCGCCCGCGGCGCACCAACCAGACGGTTAAATAAAGTTGACTTGCCGACATTAGTCCGGCCGAAAATAATAATTTGGCTTGGTTTAATCGGCGGCATAGTTTTAAGGGTTATTGGAATAGTCAAGGCCAAGCAGCAGAATAAAATCCGGTTGGGCAATATTGGGGTTTTGTTTGATTAATTGGCTGGTTTCTGTCGCCAACCATTGAGGAATATCAGCGGCGATGATTGCTTTGGTCTTGTGTTGCAACAAGGCTAAATCAGCCGGTTTGGCGCCATAGGTTAGATCATAAATAGTGGTTTGCGCCAGATTTTTGTGTTGAGTATTACTAATATTGGTGACGGTAAAACCATATTGCTGCAATCTAGTTTTGGTTCGACCGGCTAAACCGTTGATGGTCGTGCTATTGCGGATATCCAGCTTAGCTTCGGCTTTGTTCGGTAGATTGTCCGGGCTAATTGTTGCCACGGTGGCTGTAGTTTTAGTTATTGCGCTATTATTATCAACAAGAGACGGAGCGGCTACTGTGAATGATTCATTAAAGCGACTGATAATTTGGCTAAAATCACCAGTGACTGGCGTGAGAATATAAGCGCCATCAGTGCCAATCACATCACGCAGCAGCCCCTTGGGCCCATTGTCTAAGATGATGTTAGTAATTTGGCTTTGATTAACATCTTTGGCCAGTTGCCACACACTAACTAATTCATCAGGTTGTAGATTGGTGGTCACATGTTCCTCGGCATTGCCGATGATATTCATAATTAATTTTGGTTTGAATAGGGTATTGGCGCTGAATAGTTTATCTTTAACTGCTTCAAGTATTTTTTGTTGGCGCTTGGAACGGGCAAAATCAGAACCCTCAACGCCAACACCGTGTCGCGAGCGGGCATACTTGAGAGCTAATTGGCCGTCCATGGTTTGCCGACCGGCATCAATATGTAAATGTTCAAAGCGGCTATAATAGTCGGGATTATTTTCACGACCCATAATTGGATAGCGGTAATCATCTAAAGTGTTTTCCACTTCCACTTCAATGCCGCCCAAGTCATCAATAATTTTAACAAAGCCGTCAAAATCAACTCGCAGATAATAATGAATCGGCATTTCCAGAATTTCACTAATGAGATCAGCCGTGGCTTGGCCACCGCTGCCGGGATTTTGGGCTTCGGCCAAGGAATTGGCGCTATTGATTTTTCGCCAACCATAACCGGTCATTGGCACAGTTAAATCGCGAGGAATAGACATCATGACTACCTTGTGAGTTGATGGTTGGAAGCTGGCCACCATAATTGTGTCGGTCAACATGCCGCCATCGTGATTCTTGCCGCCAATACCAAGTAAAACGAAATTAATACGATCTTGATCTTCACCTTTAAGAATTGTTCTTTGACTGACACCCAATTTAAATTTAGTTAACATCGACAGGCTTTTCCAAAAAGAAAAACCTTGGCTATTGGCGGCTCCGCCACTTTGAGTGGCTGGCCAAATACGCCAGCCCAAATAAGCCAACAATACCAGACTGAGCACTAAGAATAAGCAGCTGAAGCGCTTTTTACGCGGCCGCGGCCTTTCAATAGCTGATGATTGCAAGCCAACTGTTGCTCGTTCATTGCGCCAATGGTTAGCTGGCTGCGGTTGTTTATTGGCTGGCTCAACGACTATTCTAATTGGTTCGTTGGCTCGGCTGGTCGGCATTGGCGGCTGGAATTCAGTTGGGTAATCAGGTTGATCGTCAAACAGTTCAGCCAGAATATCTTGATTATCATTATTTTGATTAGGCATAATTAGCGGTATTTATGACAAAAAATGGTTTTGGCTGAGGCAAAACCACTTGCAGTATAAAAGATTTTTTCTACTTTGGCAACTTGACCGCTAATCCGATTCGGTGCTATATTAAGACCAAGCTTTTCATCAAAAGCCAATTGTTATTTTTCATAATATTAAATAAAATATGATATTTACTTATGATTTTAAAGCTCGTCTTCGCTTGTGGGGAATTTCTTTGTTAGAGATAGTCAAGGTCGGTCTTCTGGCTTTGGCGATTGTTTTGCCTATCCGCCTGTTTATTGTTTGCCCTTTTTATGTTAAGGGTGCTTCCATGGAGCCTAATTTTTATGATAAGGAATATCTGCTAATTGATGAAATCAGTTATCGTTTTCAAGCGCCGCAGCGCGGTGAGGTGGTTGTCTTTCGCTATCCGCAAGATCCGCGTGAATATTTTATTAAACGGATTATTGGTTTGCCGGGCGAAACTTTAAAAATGGATCAAGGGGATGTTTATCTCTTAGATAAGTCCACAAATGAATGGACTAAAATTACTGAAACTTATCTGCCCAGCACTGATCAGACTTTTGCCCTTGATAGCAACGAATTAACTCTTGGTCCTGATGAATTTTTTGTTTTAGGCGATAATCGCGCTCATTCTCGTGACTCCCGTTTTTTTGGTCCGCTTAATCGGCGCTATATAGTCGGCCGAGTTATGCTGCGCGGTTTGCCAATATCAAGAGCGCAAATTTTTAAAACCCCCAGCTATTAATTGGCGAATTGGTTAAAATTTTAAATTTTATTATATATGGTGGAAAAAAATAAAACTACTGTCGCTCGTCCGGTTAAACATGAAGCGGCGCCCAGTTCTTTTCGTCGCCTTAAAGGAATGAAAGATGTTCTGCCTGGCGATTATCCGGTTTGGGATTTTGTTTTGCGGACCGCTTTTCGTTTAGCTGATTTTCATGGTTTTGAACGAGTTGACACACCGGTCTTAGAAAACTTAAGTCTTTACGAGCGTTCTAGCGGTCGAACTAGTGATATTGTCACTAAAGAGATGTATAGTTTTGTTGACAAGAGTGGCGATCGAATTGCGTTGCGTCCCGAAGCGACTCCGGGCATTGTTCGTTCGTATATTGAACATGGTTGGCTTAATCTGCCGCAGCCAGTTAAGACTTTGTGGTATGGCCCGCTTTTTCGTCATGATAAGCCGCAGTTGGGACGCTATCGGCAGCACCATCAGATTAATTTTGATATTTTTGGTGAGGCCAGTCCGTTGGCTGATGTTCAGGTCATTTTTTTAGCCCACCAGATTGTTAGTGATTTAGGTATTAAGGCTCAAGTAGATATCAATAGTCTGGGCTGTTCTGATTGCCGGCCGAATTATATTAACAAGCTTTTGGCTTATTATCGTGAAAAGAAACATCGCGATCAGCTTTGCCAAGATTGTCGCAAACGTTTGTTAAAAAATCCGTTGCGAGTTTTGGATTGTAAAGAGCCGGCTTGTATTAATGTCGCTCGTGAGGCGCCGCAGATGGTTGATTATTTGTGCGATCCGTGCAAGCAGCACTTTGTTAAGATTCTGGAATTTTTAGATGGCTTAAGTGTCCCTTATAATCTCAATTCACAATTAGTGCGCGGGTTAGATTATTATACCAGAACGGTTTTTGAATTAGTCGTTCCCAGCCAGACGGCCGAACGGCCATTGTCATTGGGCGGCGGCGGCCGATATGATCAATTAGTGGAATATTTAGGCGGTCGGCCAACTCCGGCTTGCGGTTTTGCCTTAGGCGTCGAGCGGCTCATCTTGCAACTAGACGAAAATCATGTTAAGGTAGCGACCAGCCAAGATCAGCCTGACATTTTTTTAGCTCAATTGGGTGACGGCGCTCGCTTAAAATCATTATTATTATTTGAAGAATTGCGGCAAGTCGGTTTGACTATCCGTCAGTCTTTTACTAAAGATAGTCTTAAGGCCCAGTTAGCTTTAGCTAGCCAGGTCGGCGCTAAGTATACCTTGATTATTGGTCAAAAAGAGTTATTAGATGGCACGATATTGTTGCGCGACATGGAATCCGGTTCGCAAGAGGTTTTGGATTTTAAGAAAGTCAAAACCATTATGGCTAAGCGCCTGGGTAAAAATTAATCCTTTATTTAGTTTAATAAAGCTAGAAAGGTAGGTGTAGTATGGTTGAATTTAAACGCAAGAAAGGCGAAAGTTTTGAGAGTTTTTTGCGTCGCTTTAATAAGCGGCTGCAGCTTGATGGTAAGTTAATGTTGGTGCGCCAAAATCGTTACCACAAAAATGAACCTAATAAGCGGCAAGTTCGTTTAAGCGCTCTAGTCCGCAAAGAATTGCGGGAAAAACGAGCCTATTTAAGGCGAATCGGTAAATTAAAAGATGAGTTTCGCCAATGGTAAAATGTGTTTCACCAGCTACCAATTAAAAACCGCGGTTTCGGCCGCGGTTTTTAATTTTGTCCTTTCTTTTTTTGTTCTCGTTACTTCCACCAGTCACGCAGACTTTGTAATTTCGCTAGTCTAACCAGCGCCGATCGATGGGCATATTGGCGGATAGCGGCTTTGGCTTTACTGGTTTTAACGAATTTGAGCCAAGCCAAGTCCGGTCCGGCCTGTTTTTTGTCAATAATTATTTCCACTAAATCATTATTATGCAATATTTCATCAAGGCGGCCAATCTTGTTGTTAATTAAGACACCTTTAGCCTTGTTGCCAATTTCGGTGTGGACAGCATAAGCAAAATCAATCGGCGTCGCGCCGAGCGGTAATTCATGGACATCGCCCCGCGGTGTCAGGACAAATAGGTGGTCGTTAAAAATATCCAGCTGTAATTTTTGAATAAAGGTCTGCGTGTCCGGATTATCTTTTTGTAGGGCTAAAATTTCTTGTGTCCAGTGCAAGTTCGGGGTTAATTGATATTTATTGCCCTCTTTATAGTTCCAATAAGCCGCCACTCCGTATTGAGCCTGTTCGTGCATCTGCGGGGTTCTGATTTGAAATTCAGTCGCTCGGCCCTCTTCGCCAAAAACAGTCGTATGGAGGCTTTGATAGCCGTTAGGTTTTGGCAAGGCGATATAGTCTTTAAAGCGATTATTATTTGGTTTCCATAAACTGTGGATAACTCCAAGCGTCCGGTAACAATCATCACTAGTGGGAACAATAACTCGTAGGGCAAAAACATCATAGATCTCATCAAATTTACGTTGTTTATTGTTCATTTTTTGCCAGATACTATAAAGATGCTTGAATCGGCCGTTAATTTCGTGATTGATTTTTAATTCATCCAAAGCCGTCCCCAGTTCACGGCCGGCGCGACTGATATATTGGGCTAATTCCAATTTTTTTTCTACCTCATATTTTTGCAGCAGCTCTTGATATTCATGTGGATGCAAATGTCTGAAACAAATATCTTCCATTTGCCATTTTAGGTGCCAGATACCCAATAGGCCGGCAATTGGCACATAAATTTCCAATGTTTCTCTGGCGATGCGCTGACGCTTTTCTTCCGGTAAATATTCTAATGTTCTGAGGTTATGCAGTCGATCAGCGAATTTTATGAGAATAACCCGCAAGTCTTTAGCCATAGCCAAAAACATTTTTTTCAAGCTTTCCCGATAACGTTCTTGGCCGCGGTAGCTGATTAAACTTAATTTAGTTACACTGCCAACCAGAAAAGCGATATCTTCACCAAATAGTTTTTTAATGGTGGGTAATTTATATTTAGTGTCCTCCGGCACATCATGCAATAAACCGGCAGCGACAATCGGGGCATCAGCGTTAAGTTGAGCTAGAATAAAAGCTGTGTGAAGCGGATGTTGAATATATGGTTCGCCAGTCAGTCGCTTTTGTCCGTCATGAGCTTTAACGGCGAAGTTATAAGCTTTTTTGATTAAAGCTATGTCGGCTGGCGGATAATGGTCGGCAATCTTGGCAATTATTTGTTCAATAGTCATAAACAATCGGCTCTTGTTGGCTAAGGCCAGCTTGTGCTATACTAAAACTATACTTTAATTTTGTTAATCAGTCAAAATTAACATGAAAAGGTTATCATTTAGCGTTACCTGGCTGCTAGCCAGTGTTTGCTTGTTAATTATTTGTTTAACTCCACTGGCGTTTGGCGTTCCTAATGTCTTAGCTGAAGATTCTTTAGGAGTGGGCTACATGAATGATACCGGATTATCTGCTCAAGATCCGCGCATTACCGTGGCGCGGATTATTCAAATCGCTCTAGGTTTTTTGGGAACCATCGCCGTTGTTTTGGTCATCTATGCCGGTTTTTTATGGATGACCAGTGAAGGCAATACTGACAAGCTGAAACGGGCTAAAGAGATTTTGAAATCAGCGGCCATTGGTTTGATGATTATTTTATCGGCCTTTGCTATCGTTACTTTTATTATTGATAAACTTAATGATGCTCTTGGACATGGCTCTGGCCAGTCAGTCGTTGATCGCCCCTCTGATGAAACGGGCGGTTTAGGCGCTTTAGGTAGTGGCATTATTCAGAGTGTTTATCCGGCGCCAGGTCAGACTGATGTTCCAAGGAATACCGGCGTTATTGTGACTTTTCGGGAAAAAGTTAAAGCATCAACTGTCTGTCAGGGCGGCAATGATTCAACTGGTGTTTGTAATAATGCCAATATTGTCACTAGTAGTATTAGGTTTTTTCAGACCGAAGCCGGTGATAATGAGGCCACTAATTTGGCTGCCGATAAAGTTAAGGTTAGCAGTACTGATGGCAAGACTTTTGTTTTTGCCCCAACCGAATATCTGGGATCAGCTAGTACTAATATTTGGCAATCAGTCAAATTAACCACTTCTGTGCGCAAGGCTAATGGCCAGCCAGCTTTTAGTCTTGGTGATTTTGTTTGGCAATTTGAAATCAGCACTCGGGTTGACTTAACTCCACCGCAAGTTCAACTTGGCGGCGTTACCCCATTCCCTGACAACAGTCAGGATACTAATCATGGCGTTCAATTAGCACAACCAGCGACTGCGGTGATTGATGTGTTATTACAGCCGCAGACCGCAGCTGCAGCCACCGCTGGTACACCAGCGCCGCTTGGTTCATCCGGCGCGGCTCGCCTGGAGGGAACATATAATTGTTCCGGCAGTGGAACCATCCGTGTTGTTGCTTCAGGAACTTCGCCGGTTAAAGCTCAGGTTCAGGGTGGAATTGCTGGTTTAATGGATGATAATGATGTCAGTGATGGCCGGGTTAGTTTAGGTTGTGGTTTGACTTTAATTAAGAATGGATCTATCGCTCCCGATAACCACGGAACCATTGCTGCTGGCAATAGTTGGGATATTGAAGTGGCCGCGGCGCGGTCAGGTGATAGCTTGACCGTTGGTAACCAAAGTTATGTTTTTGTTAACTCCACCAGCACTCATCCTAATCATATTGTAGTGGCTAGTTCTTTATCAGCTACGGCGGATAGAATTGTTGAGCGTATTAATCAGACCAATAGCGATGTTAGCGCTGCTCGGCAATCAGCCAGTAATAATAAGATTGTTTTACAAGCTCGTTTTGCCGGCGAGGGTGGTAATTCTTTAGTTTTATTGGATAATAGTCTAGGAATTTCTATTGAATCCGGCTTTAGTGGTGGACAGAATCGTCAAGAACAAATAACCGTTAATGGGCTTAATGATTCGCCGCGCAATTCTATTATTCAAATTAATTTTTCCGAACCGGTTAATCCGCTAACCTTAGTTGGCACCAGTCAAGAGGTTAGCTCCACGATTGAAGTGATAAATGTTAATAATAACAGTCCAGTTAGCGGTCGTTTTGTTATCTCTAACCAGTATCAGACGCTCGAGTTTATTCCCAGTGAAGAGTGCGGCACCAATGCTTGTGGCGACCTGATTTATTGTCTGCCGGCCAATAGTCAGCTATTGGTTAGAATCAGAGCGGCTAATTTACAGCCCTGTGCCGCTAGCGCCGATTGTTTAGATAAGACACCATATAATCAATGCAGCGGCTCTTGCCAAAAAACAGCTGATGATCATTATCCGCTGGCCGCTCTGCCATTGACTAGCGGTTTAGTTGACGCCAGCTTTAATTCGCTTGATGGTAATCGTGATACTAAGGTTGTCGGCCCGGTTAATTTTTATAGTGAAAATACTCAAGATACCAATCAGCGGGATAGCTATTCCTGGTCATTCTTCGTTAATGATGATATTGACCTGACGCCGCCGCGGCTAACCGCTGGATCATTATCGCCGAGTTTGGGGTTGGCCACTTCTTCGCTCAACCAGTTGATTGAGTTTAGTTTTAATAAACTGATGATGATCAGCACCTTAAATAGTGGCGAGGTATTGATTAATAACCATAACCATCGTTTGATTAATTTATTCAGCACCGGTTTAGCGCCAGGCTATTGGTTAACCAGCCGAGCAGTTGACTTTGGCGTGCCTGATGGTTATCCTGATTTTACTACCGTTACGGTTAATCATGACCTTTTGGCCGATGCCACCAGGTATTCGGTGGAAATTGGCTCGGGGGTTAAAGATTTGCGACAAAATTGTTTCAAGCCATGTCAGGATGACGCTGCCTGCAGCGCTACTGACGCTTCTTGTTGTAATGGCTCGCCGAGTAGTGGAGCCACTTGTAATTAATAAAACACCATTATGACCAGGGGCCAAAAATTTTTACTAAGCGGATTATTAATTGGCGGTTTAGCCGTCGCTGTTTGGTGGGGCGGTCAAACTGTTTTAGCTCAGACAACCACCGATCTTGGTGTTGATTATGTGGCCGCTTCCGGCTTAAGCGCTCAGGATCCGCGGCTGACCGTCGCTAAAATTATCAGAATTGCTTTCGGCTTATTAGGCACTATTGCCGTTGTTTTAGTCATCTATGCCGGCTTCTTATGGATGACGGCTGCTGGTAATCAGGATAAAATTCAGCGAGCCAAGGATATTTTAAAGGCGGCCGTCATTGGTTTAGCTATCATACTGTCAGCTTTTGCCATCACCAACTTTATAATCAATCAATTGCTTGAAGCGACTAATGGACCTGGTGGCAGCGGTTCTGTTGATCCAGAAATAATTTACCCGCCGGCTGATGCTGATTTTATGGTCACCGGCTCTAGTCCGGCTAACGGATCAATTGATTTGCCGCGCAATACCTTAGTGCGTTTTCAATTTAACGGTTCAATTAATGCTAACAGTGTTAATGCTGGCACGGCCCAGATTCTGGCTGATGGCAGTCCAGTGGCTGGTTCGTGGCAGGTCAATGGCCAAGAGATGTTTTTCCAACCCGACGCTATCTGTAACGGTAGCTGCGGCGAGGTTAATTGCTTGCCAGAAAATGGCACGATTAGTGTTGAGTTAACTAGTGGTATTCAGAGCGCCGGTGCTAATCCTAAAAATTTAGTCTGCGGTTCGGCTATTGGTTCGGCAACTTGCAGTCTTAACTTCGCCGTTGGCTCAACCATTGATTGTCAAGATCCAACAGCTGAATTTATTTCTAGTGTCGGTATTTGTTCCGGCCATAATAATAATATCCGGGTAGCCGCCAGTGATGATAGTAGCTTGGCTAGGTTTGAATTCTTGGCTAATAATCAGTCTTTTAATCTGCAGACTGGCAATTTTGGCACCAGTTTTGTGGCTAGCGCTTTATGGACGCCAACCAGCAGCGCTGGCGCTAATTTTACTTTACAGGCATTAGTTGATGATTTAGCTGGTCGTCGGACCAGTGTTCAGCAGGCTGGTAAATTATTACCGGCTCATTGTTGTAACCAAACTCAAGATGGCGATGAAACCGGCATTGATTGTGGCGGCAGCTGCTTGGGTTGCCAGGGCGCGGCGTGCGCTACTGACTTACAATCGCCAGCAGCCACTTGTAATAATAATTTATGCAGCTCGGGTTTTTGTACTCAACAAGGCTCTAATGCATCAGCTTGTCAGGCGGCTGGCTATGCGGCTGGTACCGCTTCTTGTTGTTTGTGTAAAAATAAACCGATTATTGCTAGCCTTAGTCCACAAGGTGGTTTTTGTGTTAATAACACTGATCAGTATTGTTTAATTAATAGCGATTGTGGAACTGGCGGAGTTTGTGATCAAAATTCGCCCAATGCCAAGACTGGTAATTTAATGACTATTATTGGTAGCGGTTTTGGCACGACTACTGGGTCGGTGGTTTTTGCTGACAATAAACAGGGAGATTTATTGGTCTGTGGTGTCAACTCTTGGTCTAATAATCAGATTGTTGTCAAGGTGCCGACTGGGGCGATTACTGGTCCGGTCAAAGTAACCAATAGCGATAATTTTAGCGCCACTAGCACGCAATCAGTGGTAATTAATAATATTGCTCGGCCCGGCCTTTGCTCTTTAAGCAAGCCAACCGGCACCACTAATGAATTGATTAATTATCAAGGATTAAATTTCAGTAATAGCGGACCCGCAGTTACCAAGGCTCTTTATGGTAATTTAACCAATCCGATTCCAACTAATGAGTCGCAAGTCCTTAGTAATGTTTTGATTAAAGCGCGGGTTCCTAGTTTACAGCCTGGTCAAGTTACTACTTTTGTGCGCAACGAGGGGACTACTATTGGTCCGGCCAGTAATTATTTATCATTTAATAAATTAGCTGATCCAGGCAGTCAGCCGCAGATAACCGGTTTTGAACCGTCCAGCGGACCACCTGGCCAATATGTCACTATTTATGGCCAGGGTTTTGGTAATTTGCGAGCCGGTAGTTTAGTTAAATTTGGCAGCATTGAAGCTAATTATGAATTTCCAGCTGAATGCGCCAATTCGGTTTGGTCAGACCGACAAGTTATTGTTAAGGTGCCAAATAATATAGCCGTTGGCACATATAACCTGTCAATTAGTTTAGCTAGCGGCGCAGTCTTGGCGGCTACTGATGTTTTTACGGTCAACACCAATCCATTAGCTCCCAGTATTTGTCGAATCAGTCCAACCACTGCTCGTGTCGGTAGTCAATTACAAGTTTGGGGTGAATATTTTAGGGATTATGATGCCGCGACCAGTCGACTGCGTTTTAGTCAGAATATTAATGCCACCAGCTCTTGGTTTTATCAATCAAGTGATAATTTTGGCAGTGCTTCATCAACAATTCCGGTGGGCGCTGTCAGTGGACCAGTAAGAGTGGTTAATGCCAATGGTGTCAGTAACGGCCTTAATCTTAAGATTGGTGCTTGTCAGATTGATAGTGATTGTCAGGGCCAGATTTGTTGCCCAGCGTCATCACCGCGGGGTGGTCAGTGTATAACCGGCGGACAGCCAGCCTGTTACGGTACTTCGGCTAGTTGCGTTTATCGTTGGTCATTCAATACTGGCAGTGGCAACCAAGCTTGCCAAGACGGCACCACTCTTTGTGGTAATCAATGTTGTGACAGCAGCCAGGAATGTCAGGATAATGTTTGCGTTAATAAAGCTTTGTTATCTTGTAATGATTATCATCAATGTAATGGAGCTTTATATTGCCCTAATTCACCGGGTTGGTGCAGCCAGAAATTGCATCCAACTATCAATGGTGGTTGCGGCGATGATTATTGCCGCGGATTATTTGTGGAACAAGGGTTATCACCGGATTCGGTTAATTATTGGGCTAATGCTAATGTTTGCGTCAACCAACAAGAATGTGATCCGGCTAAAGCTGTTGTTTTCCAAGTTGGTGTTAATCAAGTAACCTATCAATTACACTGTCAAGATGGCTATTGGACAACTAATTTAACCGCCGGACAATGTCCGCCTGGTCAAACTGATTATGGTCAGTGGCAATTATTAGCTAATAATATTTGTCGTAGCAATAGGCCTTGCAGTCAATGTGCTAATCATTTATCTTGCTTAACTTTGCAAAATCAATCTTATTGCGGTCTTGACCAGAAGGTTTGTGCTAGCGGTTTTACTTGTCAGGATAATCAGTGTCAGAAAGCGGCTGATTCGTGCGAATGTTGTTGCGATAAGAGTTTAAATAATCCAATCAGCAAAATCAATCCCGGCTGTTGCTCTCCGCTGACTTGTACTGATACTTGTGGTGCCGGCGATGTCCAGGTTAGCATTGATGGTGTAACTACTACTAAACAATTTGGAGTTTGTTCCGGTTGTAAAGAAGTTAGCGGCGGTCAAGCTGAACGGGATGCCGCCTGTAATTGCACTGGCTCAACTGGTAAGTATTGTGATACTTCCACCCCATTGGGCACTTGTCGCGACTGTTCACAGATTGCCAATGCTGCCGAATGCGCTAGCCGCGCTTCTTGTTGTTTTGATCAGAAGACCAATAAATGCCGTGGCGTAGTGAATAATGCCAAAATAATCTCGGGAGCTGATGCCGGCAAATGCGGTTACTATCATTGTGATGGCCAAGCCTGTGCCGCTGAATTAACAGCCAGCGGTCAGTTCGCCACTGCTACCGAGTGTGAAACTAAATGTCGTGTTGTTAGTCTTCAAGGTCAATCTTGTAATTTAGCTACCACCACTATAATTAGCTTGAACCCCTATAATAATTTACCTAATACTGAGCAAATTGGTTGCGGTTATCAATTATGCGCCGCGCCTTTAAGCTGCCGAGTAGCTAGTGGTACGAGCACAGCTACTAATAATCCAGCCGATTGCGGAATTTGTTGCTGCGACCCTAGTCATGATACTTGTGCTCAATTGAGTACCAACTTATCGTGCGTGGCTAATCGTGGTCAATGTTCTGGATCTGGGCGGGGCTTGTGTTGCGGTTGTCAAAGTGATGTTGATTGCGGCGATAATCTTAATAATGGTTGCGGTCGCGATACTTGCTGTCAGGCTCGTCCGATGTTAGTAGATACTTTGCCTCAAAATGGCGATAATGGAGTGTGTCGCAATGCGGTTATTCAGGCCAGCTTTAATCAAGCGGTTGATTTAGCTAGCCTATCAGATAATCTTTTATTGATTGCTGATTATGGCAATAACCGGGAATGCCCTGATGGGACCAAATATTTAGCCATGGATTCTGCTAAGCCGATTAGTTGGTTAGCTCGTCTGCGCCAAAGAATTTTGGCCTGGATTAAGCCGAGCGCTTTGGCCGTCTTATCAACAGCTGGCAATACTTATTGTTCTATTAATCGTGAAATAAGTGTTTTTAATCAAGATGTGATTATTCGTCCAACCAGTGTTTTAGATATGAATCGGCGTTATTTTGTGGTTATGGTCACCGATGCTGATATCAATGATAATCGGCCAGCCGGAATTTTGAACCAAGCTGGGATCGGTATGTCTCGAGGTCAGCCGCTACGATTTAATAATTTGCAATTTCCAGCAGCTATTCAGTGGTCGTTTACTACTGGAAAACACATCTGTCAAATTGATCACGTTAAGATTGATCCAAATTCAGTATTACTATCTAATTTAGAGGATTCGGCTAATTTAAACGCTACTGCTATTAGCGCTAATGGCCAGCCTTTAGCCACTAGCACTAATTATAATTGGCAATGGTCATGGTTAGTTGGTAATCAGTCGGTTGCTCAGTTGGATTCAGCTGATAACAAAGCGATTGTCCGACCGCAAAACAAGAAAGATGCCGAAACTTATGTTCGAGCTACCGCTCAAGTGACTGCTGATCATTCAACTGGCGCTGGCACTAGCCAAACTAGTTTTTCTCAAGAAGCAGCCATTAAAGTTTTCCTTTGCGCCAATCCTTGGCCAGCCCGTCGCAGCGACGGTAGCTGGCGGCCTTGGACCGATTATGCCACTAATATGCAATTCTATTATTGCCGTGATGGGCAAGCTAATACCCAGTCCAGCGATCTGCCCGGATTGAAGGTGGTTAGCAGTACTGATCCGACAGCGATTAATCCGGCCTTCTATTTTTTCCGTTACAACCAAGCGACTACCTCACCGGTTAATTTACAAGGAACTGCTTCGCCAGCTGGTCAATCGGTTAGTTTAACCTGGAATGCTTACCCCAGCGCTGTCGGTTATAAGGTTTATTATGGTTTACGCAGCGGCCAGTACTTTAGCGATCCAATTAATGTTTCGCAAGATACTCTAACTACTACTGTTAACGATTTAATTAACGGCCAGCTATATTACTTTGCTGTTTCTGCTATTTTACAGATTGATCAAGCTACTTTTGTGGAGACACCATTATCTGCGGAAATTCAAGTTCGCCCGCTAGATATCACAGCTCCAGCTGCGGTTCGCTGTGTTGTTCAGAATATTGTTAACAATAATATTAATTTAGAATGGCGGCGAAATACTGATGATACTGTGGCCTATCGTATCGAATATCGGGCTAGCGGAGCCACTGCAGCCGGCAAGGTGATTATTATTAATCAGCCGGCATCTGGCCGGACTGTTCATGGAGTGATTCCTGATTTAGTTAATCCCGAGAATGTCTTGATTGATATAAAGGCTGTTGACTTAGCTGGCAATATTAGCGCGCGACAGAACGAATCGCTGGTTGGTTGTTTTAATTAATCGCTGATTTGGTTGATAATAGCCTTTGTGATATAATAATTTAGCTTATTTATAAAACTAAACTTATGTTTGATGAAGTGAATAACCAGCCTACTCCAGCATCGGCCAGTCAGCCGACTGACAACTCAATGCCCAACCAGGCTCCAGCAGCGCCAACCAATCAGGCCACCGATGGTCAAGTCCAAGATATTTTTGCTAATGGTGAATCACCAGCGGCTAATCAGCCCAGCGGTCAGCCCAATTTTTCTCAACCATTTATGCCGGCCGGACTACCGGTAACTGCTCAGCCAGTTAATCAGCTGGTGCCGAAATCTGGATCTAACGCTAAGTTAATTTTGGTTGTCTTAGTTATTTTGATTTTAGCTGGTGCCGCCGCCTTAGTTTACTTACAATATTTTAAAAAGACTCCACCGCCGATTATTACTCCAGAGGCTATTAATGTGAACAGCGAAACTGAGGTTACTACTACTGATGAGGCCATGGCTACGGCCACTGATGAAACCATTGTCAGTCCGACCAGTAGCGATAATCCGGTTGGTGTTGACATAGATACTATTAATGTTTTTGATGAAAATGTTAGTTCAACCGAATTAGATCAAACAACAATCATCGACAGTTCAATGCCTGAGCCTGATTCTGAAGCTATCGCCAATCTTGATAGTGATCAGGATGGTCTAACCGATGCCGAAGAGATCAATATTTATCAAACTAATCCTCTCCAAGCTGATAGTGACGGTGATGGCTATACTGATGGTGACGAGGTTAGAGCTGGCTATAATCCATTAGGTAGCGGCAAATTAGTCCAGTAATCATTAGGCCGCTGATGTTTTAATTATGTCGGACCAACCGACTAAAAATTTTAAAATCGCCTATTCCGACGAAACTGGCGTCTCTACCGACCAGATTGATTTTGTTAAACAAAGTGATGTCGGCGTCGGCATTGAGGCTGGTCAGTATATTTACACCATGCCTAAGGCTTTTCGGTTTGGACCAAAAGTTAAAACAAACAACAAGGTTGGAATTTTGGTTATGGTGGCCGGGTTGATTTTGTTTGTTGGTTTAGTTTACGTCGGTTATTTAATGCTTAGCAAGAAGCCGATTTTTAGCTTTCGGCCGGTGGCTTCTGACAATAATCCAACCCCCATTAGTGTAGACAATCAAGCGCCGACCACAACGACCACCACTGAACCAATAACAGAGGTCGCGATTGATTTAAGTGATCCTGAACAAGCTTATTTGCAGTTGCGTTTAAAATTAGATCAAGCAGCCACATTAGAAGAGTATTTGAATTCTTTTATCGCCGGTGCCAGCCAAAATAAGGCCTATCAATTAGCTGAACAGACCATTGGCTTAGACGCTTTATCAGATAGTCAAAAATCCAGTACACTCAGTATTAGTAAATCAATGTTGGTACCGCTGTCATCAGCTGATCAAATCACCAAGGATATTAGCGGTGACCGGGCAGTATTAACTATCACTAAAGCCGATACTGGCCGGATTGCCATCGTGACGATGTTGCTGGAAAACGATCAATGGAAGTTTGATGACGAGCATTGGCAGGATGCTGTTAATTTATCCGTTAGTACCACTACTGATAATTTAATAATACCATCTTCTTCTAGCAGCACTATTGATCTAGTTGAAGAGTTTTCCTTAGACGCTGATACTGATCAAGACGGATTGACCGATAAAGAAGAAATAATTCTAGGCACTAAGATTGACCAAGCCGATAGTGATAATGATGGCTATGATGATCTAACTGAATTGCGGGCTGGCTATAATCCAGCTGGTAGTGGTAAGATTACCAATAATAGCGGTTTAAAGGTGGTTAAACAAGGTCGTTGGTCAACCATAGTACCAGCCGCTTGGACTAGCCAATTGGGTCGTGATGAATCGGCTATTTTCCGAACTGACGATGGTCATTTTATCCAAGCAGTTATCCTCACCAAAAAGAATGGCCAAGATTTGGCTGATTGGTATCAGGAAATTTTTACTGGTCAGACTGCTGATGTGGTTAATGTTGGTCGTAATCAGCTAGCTATCAGTCTGGACGGGCTAACTTATTATATTGGTCGACCGGATTTAAATTATTTAGTCAGTTTAACCTATAATCCTGAAACCACTAAGTTATTGAGTTACAGCAATATTTTTCGTTTAGCGGCCGATAATATGACACTTAGTGATTAAACATGGTAACAGCTTGTAATTTAACTAAACAGAATATTGACCTAGACCGTTGGCAAAAGATTAGTCAGTTATTTTTACAAGAACAACAAGCAGATGGTGATATTAGTCTAGTTCTAGTTGGCGATCGGCGTATTCGGCATTTAAATAATCAGTACCGGCATCGTGACCAGACAACCGATGTCTTATCCTTTACTGGCGATGGCGACGGACAATTAGGCGAGATTATGGTTAATTATCAGCAAATTACCCGTCAGGCCCGGCGTTTCGGTCACTCAACTTGGCGAGAATTAATTTTTATTACCACTCACGGGATTTTGCATTTATTAGGCTATGATGATGATACTGATGGTGGCTGGCAAGTTATGGAGAAAATAAGTCAAGAATTCGTTGAGAAATATAAAATATGTTGAGTTATCGTCGTTTATTAAAAAGTTTTCGTTACGCCCGCCACGGTTTATGGCAGGTTGCCAAAGAGGAGCAGAATTTTGCCATTGAATTAACGATTGGCGTTAGTGCGATAATTTTGGCCGGCCTGTTGAAATTTGCTTTGTGGGAATGGGCGATTCTATCATTAACTATCGGTTTTGTCTTAATTACCGAATTGTTTAATAGCGCCGTGGAGAGAATTAGTGATTTATTAAAACCGCGGCTGGATATTTATGTCAAAGAGATTAAGGATATTATGGCCGCCGCGGTTTTCTTGGCCGCTGGTTTATCAGTTATTGTTGGATTAATATTATTTTTGCCCCATTTGATTAAACTATTAATCACTATATTTCAATAAAGCCTATGCGCGATCAAACATTAGTGGCCGGATTGGATATCGGCTCTACGGAAATTAGACTAGTTGTCGGTCAGACCACTGGCGGGCAACTGCAAATTATTGGCGCGGTGTCTGCTCCGGCGGCAGGTATTAGCAAGGGGATTGTCAATAATATTGAGGAGGTTGCTTCTTCGGTCATGGCTTGTCTAGAAAAATCAGAACGCTTGATTGGCGTCCGAGTTGATAGTGTTTATATCGGTGTTAGCGCCCCTAGTTTGAAGTGTGAGCGCAGTAAGGGCGTGGTGGCGATTAACCAAATGAATAATGAAATTACTGATGATGATGTTACTCGAGTCATTGAGGCCGCTCAAGCTTTATCGTTGCCGGCTAATTATGAAGTTCTGCATGTTATCCCCATTAAATATCGGGTTGACAATCAAGATGATGTTAAGAATCCGGTTGGTATGTCGGGTATCCGTTTGGAGGTTGAGGTTTTAATTATCCAGTCTTTGACCAATCAAATTCGTAATATGACCAAGGCGATTGAACAGGCTGGCCTGTCAATTGTTAGTCCGGTTTTAGCGCCGCTAGCGGCGGCCGAGGCTGTGGTCAGCGCTCGGTCCAAAGAGCTGGGGGTTGCTTTAGTTAATATTGGATCGCTAACCACTAGTTTGGCTGTTTTTGAAGAAGGGCAATTATTGCATGCCGCCATTCTGCCGATTGGCTCCGATCATATTACTGCCGATATTGCCATTGGTTTGCGCTGTTCTATTAATTTGGCCGAAAAGATTAAGCTAGAATTTGGCCAAGCCAATCCGGAGAAAATTGATAAAGATGACGAGGTTGATATTACGCCGCTTATTTCTCCAGATAACGAAGTTGATGAGCCGATGACCGTATCTATGAAGTATCTGTCGGGTATTATTGAAGCGCGAGTCAGTGAGATTTTTCATAAAGTTGATGCCGAATTAAAAAAGATTAATCGTTCCGGCATGTTACCGGCCGGTGTCGTTCTTTTGGGTGGCGGTGCTAAGTTGGCTGGGTTAACCGATTTAGCTAAAAAGAATTTGCGTTTACCGGTCTGTTTGGGAGCTAATCGCAATATCACTGCCGTCATTGACAAGGTTAATGATTTGAGTTATTTGACTGCTCTGGGCTTAGTGGCCTGGGGTGATCATTATGATTTTTTAACCGATAACGATTCAGTTAGCAGCGGATTTAAGCCTAAGCAGGTGATTAAGCGAGCCAAAGATTGGTTTGGGTCGTTATTTTTAAAGTAGTTTTTCTTGATTTTTTTAGCCAGATAATTTACAATCAAAGCAAACATACTATTTAATTTTATAGCTCGTTAGCTAATATTCTTATGACAGAAATCAAGCCAGCAGTTGAGGCGCCAGCCAAAATTAAAGTTGTCGGTGTCGGCGGTTCCGGCGGCAACGCCATTAACCGCATGATTGAGGGCGGTATCAAGGGTGTGGAATTTATCGTTATTAATACCGATATTCAGGATTTGAATTATAATAAAGCTCCAATCAAGATTCACATTGGAAAAACAGTTACCAAAGGTCTTGGCGCTGGTATGAATCCCGATTTGGGCCGCGATGCTGCAGCCGAATCGCAAAATGAAATTCGTGACGCCCTCAAGGGGGCTGATATGGTTTTTGTTACCTGCGGTTTGGGCGGTGGCACCGGTACCGGCGCTTCGCCGGTCGTGGCCGAACTGGCTCACGATCTCGGTGCTTTGACTATTGCTGTCGTCACTAAGCCATTTACTTTTGAGGGGGCCCAGCGGCGCAAGATTGCTGAACGCGGACAAGCCGAATTAACTGACAAAGTTGATGCTGTTATTACTATCCCTAATGATCGTATTTTTCAGGTAATTGATAAAAAAACGACTATTCTGGAAGCCTTCGGTATTGTTGACGATATTTTGCGGCAAGGTGTTCAGGGAATTTCGGAGATAATCAATGTTCCCGCTTTAATTAATGTTGATTTTGCTGATGTTAAGTCAATCATGATGAATGCTGGTAGCGCTTTAATGGGTATCGGTCAAGCTTCTGGTGAAAATCGCGCCATTGAAGCCGCTAAAGCCGCTATTAATTCGCCATTATTAGAGATGTCGATTGATGGCGCCAAGGGTGTTTTATTTACAATTACTGGCGGGCCCAGTTTGGCTTTAGATGAAATTCATGAAGCCGCCAAAATTATTACTAATTCGGTTGATGAGGAAGCGCGAATAATCTTTGGCACCTCGGTAGACAACAATTTTAAAGACGAGGTGCGGATTACAGTGATTGCTACCGGTTTTGATAGTCGTTCAGCTAGTAATGACAATCAAGCTATCGGCAAGAGCTACAATCATTTTTATAAGCCGACGACTTTTGTTGAAAAAGGACAAGATGATGATGCCAATGAAGAAGTAAAAGAAAACCGTAAAGGATTGATGTCGGCTCTTAAAAAGGCGCAATCAGAACCGGCTCGCCAGCCAACGCCGCCAGCTGCTTCCAGTTCCCCTGTCGACGAAGATGACGACTTAAGTATCCCGACTTTTATCCGCAAAAAGTTATTATAAAATGAATAAAAATTGTGCACAAAAAATGCCGCTCATTATTGGGCGGCATTTTTTATTATTTTTTAGCTATTTTTTTAGCTCTTGCTGGCTTTGGAAAAAGTGCTATAATGAGAGCATCAGATAACTACATTTTGTGGAGAAACAACTTAGTGAGGCACAATATGTAGTTTTAGCCAAAAATCATGAAATGTCCGATTTGTTATCATTCTGAGACCAAGGTAGTAGACTCGCGAGTCGCCAGCGATGGCTTGTCGATCCGCCGCCGCCGCGAATGTTTAAAATGCGGTTTTCGTTTTTCCACTTATGAGGAAACTGAGATTTTAGATTTATTAGTGATTAAACGAGATGGTCGCAAGGAGGTTTATAGTCGGGATAAGATGATTTCTGGCTTGCGTAAAGCCACTGAGAAAAGGCCGATTAATAGCGATCAGTTCAAACAACTGGTTAACTTAATTGAGCGCGATATTCAGGCGGCTCGTCAGCCCGAGATTAACAGCCAAGATATTGGCCGTATCGTTATGAAACAGCTCAAAAAAATTGATAAAGTTGCCTATATTCGTTTTGCTAGCGTTTATTCCGATTTTGAATTGCAAGATTTAAGCCAAGAGCTGAATCGGCTGCTTAAGTTAAAAAAGTAACCTGCATCATCTATGAGTCAAGGTATTAGCAAGATTTGTAAACGCTCCGGAGAAATCGTTGATTTTGATCAGAGCAAGATTACCAACGCTATTAATAAAGCAATGTCCGCCGTCGGTCAACCCGACAAAGCCAAGGCCGAAATTATTTCCAATGAGGTGGTTAAATTAATCAACCAAAAATTTCATGAACGAAGTATTCCGGCGGTTGAAGAAATCCAAGATATTGTTGAGGAAGTTTTGATTAACAATCGTTTAATCAAGGTTGCTAAATCTTATATTCTGTATCGCGACCAGCATGCTCGTTTGCGTAACTTGTCCCTGATGATTGATTCGGAGAAAATCATGGATGATTATTTAAAACAAACTGATTGGCGGGTCAAGGAGAATTCTAATATGAGTTTCAGCTTACAGGGATTAAATAATCACCTGGCCTCAATTATTTCATCAACTTATTGGCTGAATAAGGTTTATAATGCGCCGATTCGTGAAGCTCATCAAAATGGTGATTTTCATCTGCATGACCTACAAATTTTAGCGGCCTATTGCGCTGGTTGGGATATTAAAGATTTATTATTAAAGGGTTTCGGCGGCGTTAGCGGCAAGGTTGAATCTCGTCCGCCTAAACATTTTAGAACCGCTTTAGGCCAGATTACTAATTTCTTTTATACTGTCCAGGGCGAAGTGGCCGGCGCTCAAGCTTTTTCCAATTTTGACACCTATTTGGCGCCATTTATTCGCTACGATAAATTAACTTATACCGAAGTTAAACAGGCCATGCAGGAGTTTATTTATAATGTTAATGTGCCGACTCGGGTTGGTTTTCAGACGCCCTTTACCAATATTACTATGGATCTAAAACCGTCCAAGGCAATGGGTGAAGAAAATGTTATTATTGGCGGCGAACTTAAAGAAGAGCGTTATCGTGATTTTCAGCCGGAGATTGATATGTTAAATATTGCTTTTGCCGAATTGATGATGGAAGGCGATGCCAAGGGGCGGGTCTTTTCTTTTCCGATTCCCACCTATAATTTAACCAAAGATTTTCAATGGGATTCGCCTGTAGCCAATAAGATTTTTGAAATGACGCGCAAGTATGGCATTCCTTATTTCTCCAATTTTATCAATTCTGATATGGATCCGGATGATGCGCGGTCAATGTGTTGTCGATTACGATTGGACAATCGTGAACTGCGCAAACGCGGTGGCGGTTTGTTTGGCGCCAATCCATTAACTGGTTCTATCGGCGTGGTGACTATTAATTTGCCGCGTATTGGCTATCTCAGTCAGACTAAAGAAGAGTTTTTCCAAAGACTGGGTAATCTAATGCGACTGGCTCAAGAGAGTCTGGAAACTAAGCGGGAGATTATTGAAAAATTAACTGAAGGCGGTCTTTATCCGTATGCCCGCTATTATTTGGCTAGCATCAAAGAGCGGTTTGGCGGTTATTGGAACAATCATTTCGGTACTATCGGTTTAATCGGTATGAATGAAGCCTTAATCAATTTTGCGCCGATTGCTAATAGCATTGCCAGCCCGGCTGGCCACCAGTTTGCTGAAGAGATTCTGGAATTTATGCGCGAAACTTTAGGTAAATTTCAAGAAGAAACCAATCATTTATATAATTTAGAAGCCACCCCGGCCGAGGGTACTTCTCGGCGCTTAGCGCGGTTAGATCGTGATCTTTACCCCAATATCAAGGTAGCCAATAATGATAAAATTGACCAGGCGCCATTTTACACCAATTCAACTCAATTACCAGTCAATTTTACCAATGATATTTTTGAAGCTTTGGAGCTACAGGATAGTTTGCAGACCAAATATACTGGCGGGACAGTTCTTCATTTTTTCTTAGGTGAATCATTGCCCAGCGCTTCAGCAGTGCGGACCTTAGTGCGCAAGGTGGCGGAGAATTATCATTTACCCTATTTTACTATTACCCCGACCTTTTCTATCTGCCCCAAGCACGGTTATATTGCCGGTGAGCATTTTTATTGTCCCAAATGTGATGAGGAGATTGGTTTTCACCCCGAACCAGCCTTGGCCGAGATGGCCTGATTAATTTGTTTATTAATTTTTTAATCCCCATGCTTATGTCTCCCTTAGAAACCAAACGCACCCCTTGTGAGGTTTACAGTCGTGTTACTGGTTATTTGCGGCCAGTTAAACAATGGAATGATGCCAAACAAGCCGAATTTGCTAATCGTCAAACTTTTATTGCTGAAGGCGAGAGTGATAGCTGCGGTTGCTAACTATGATTATCGGCGGATTACAGCCAGTTAGTCTGCTTGATTATCCTGATAAAATTTCCGCTATTGTTTTTACTCAAGGTTGTAATTTTCACTGTCGATACTGTTATAATCCCATGCTTGTCCGGCCGGCAACGGTTGGTGTTACCAATACCACAGGTCAGCCAGTTTATTCGTTGGCTGACCTGTGGGCGTTTTTAGATCAACGGCAAGATCGCTTGGAAGCCGTAGTGGTGACTGGCGGCGAACCAACTCTCCATCATGATTTGCCGGAATTTATCACTGAGATCAAGCGACGCGGCTTATTGGTTAAACTAGACACTAACGGAACAGCCAGCCAAATGGTTAAACAGTTGGTGCAAGACGGTTTAATTGATTATTTAGCTATGGATATTAAGGCTCCTTGGAATAAATATGATCAAATAATGCCTTTACCGGCGGATATTTTGAGTCGCTTAACCGCTGAAGCTAAAATTACGGCCGAGTGGTTATTGACTGATCAACCATTGGATTATGAGTTTCGTACCACTGTGGTGCCACAGTTATTATCGGCGGCCGATATTAGCTTACTGGCCGAACAGTTGATTGGCGCTCGATCTTGGTATTTACAAAAAGCTCGGCTGGCTGGTGATTTATTGGATCCTAGCTTAGTGGGGCAGAGAGTCTATACTGATGCTGAAATGGTTGAGTTATTAGCTATAGCTAAAGCTAAGGTGCCAACCGCCCAGATTCGTTGATTGGTGAGCTAAAATTTTTTTGCTATAATATTGATATCAATTAGCTTAATTTATTTTATGGATGAAGATTTGCGGCGAGTTTTAGCCGACCAAGCAGCAGCCATTGCCGAGATTCGGGAAAACACCCGATTGATTTATCGGTATGTTTATTGGCAAAGAATTCTTAGCTGGATTAAATGGCTTCTGCTTCTCCTGTCTTTATTAGCTGGTGTTATCTATTTGCCGCCGTTATTAAAAGATTATTTTAGTTTGTATAACTCAATTTTGCGGTAATCTTATGCTTGAAATAGTTAATGGTCAAAATATTGAGGCGGTCCGTCAACGCCTTCTAGAGATTGGGAGGTGGCTTTGACCTAGCTGCCAAGCAGCGGCAACTAGCCACTTTGCAAGCAAAAGCTCAGACACCCGATCTGTGGTCTGATCCTGAACAAGCCGGCCAATTATTAAAAAGGATTGAAGTTATTCAAACCGAAATTAATAATTATCAGGCCACTGAACAGCGTTTAGCCGACTTAGCCGCCTTAGCTGCGACTGGCGAAATCGATGCCATCACTGCCGATTTAGTGCAGACTGAACTGCAACAAATTATTCAACTTATCGAGCAGCTGGAAAATAGTCGTTTTTTTGATCAGCCGCACGATGATTTGCCGGTTATTTTGTCAATTCACGCCGGCACTGGCGGTGTTGATGCTCAAGATTGGGCTCTGATATTAGAGCGAATGTATCTGCGCTATGCTGATCGACAGGGTTGGTCTAGTCAAGTTTTAGATGAACAGGCCGGTAATGAGGCTGGCATTAAAAGTGTTACCTTGCGTCTAGCTGGTCCGCTGGCTTATGGTTTTTTACGCGGTGAAGGTGGCACTCATCGGCTATTGCGTAATTCGCCGTTTAATGCTCAACATTTGCGACAAACCTCTTTTGCCCTGGTTGAAGTTATCCCGGAATTGCCGGCTATTGAAGCGCCGGCAATTACTGAGAATGAATTACAGATTGATGTTTTTCGTTCTTCCGGTCCGGGCGGTCAAGGCGTAAATACGACTGATTCGGCGGTGCGGTTGACTCATTTACCCAGCGGTTTAGTGGTAACTTGCCAAAGTGAACGTTCGCAACATCAAAATAAAATTTTGGCTTTGGCCGTTTTACAATCCAAGTTGGCCCAGCAGCAAGCCGAAAAACTGAATCAGCAAAAGCAAACACTTAAAGGTCAACAAATTAAAGCTGATTGGGGTTTGCAAATCAGATCGTATTTTTTATATGGCAGCCAAATTATTAAAGATCATCGCACCGCAGTCAGCACTAGCGATGTCGCCGGGGTTTTAGACGGTAAATTAGAGTTATTTTTAAAGGCTTACTGGTTATGGGATTGGCAGCGGCGTCAAGCCGATCCGTCTGCTTAAAAGATAATTGATAAAACTATGTCCGGAGGGGGACAATTCTTTCCGGCTAGCCGTTATTGGCTGGCTTTTATTTTCGGTATTGCGTTAGTCGGGTTGTGGCCGAGTCATTGGTCAGTGGCTTATTTTTATGGTGGTTTATTGGGGATTGCTTTGGCTGGTTTGACCGGTAAGCGGAAACGGTCAGTTTTAGTATTGGCTTTATGTTTAGTAATTGGTTTTTGGCGGGCCGACACTGCCTTGGTATCGGCCGTTACAACAGCATCATCTTTAAGTTCTAGCGGCGATATAATTATTAAGGGGCGATTGGTCAGCCGACCGCAGCCTCGCTCTAGCGGTGGATCGCAGATGATTATTAAGGATATTAATTATTATAGCCATTCCGGCTGGCGCACTTGGCCCGGGCGAGTCCTGGTTTATGGTCCTGAAAGCTGGTTAAGCGGAGCTCAGGCTGGCCAAAGCTGGCAATTTAGCGGCCGTTTAGCCGCGTGGCCAGCCGGTGGTGTTTTCAGTTATCGTTATTATCTGTTTAATCGCAGCGCTCGGGCTATCTTACAGGCCGACCAGCGGCAGCTGGTGGCTAGCCAGCCCCAAAACTGGTGGTTTTATTTGGTTAATGGCCAAGAGCGCTTATCTCAGGCGTTAGCCAATAGTTTGCCAGAACCGGCGGCTAGTTTGGCTGGTCCCTTGGTTTGGGGTGGCGCAGGTCAAATATCGGCTGAGTGGCGTCAACGGCTGGCGATTACCGGTTTAAGCCATATTACCGCCGTGTCCGGTTTTAATATTAGCTTGTTGCTTGTTTTATTTATTGATAATTTTATTATTCTGGGCTGGCCGCGCCGCTGGGCCACAATTAGCGCCAGTTTGGTTATTGCTATTTATGTTTTAGTTATCGGGGCGCCAGCTTCAGCCGTGCGGGCCGGTCTTTTTGGTTTGTTATTGGTCTGGGGCCGTTATTGCGGTCGCCTGGGCCGGAGCGGCCATCTGCTTTTAATTAGCGCGGCGGTTATGTTGGCCATTAATCCTTTTTATTTTTGGGGTGATTTGGGTTTTAGTTTGTCATTTGCCGCGGTTTTCGGCCTGCTCTATTGGACTGAATTGTGGCAAAAATGGTTACGGCGGATACCGTTATTGCGGCTGCCACTGATTAGTGAAAATTTGGCAGTCACTCTGGCGGCTCAGATGTGGACTTGGCCGTTAATTTTTTGGCAATTCGGTCAAATTTCCATGATAGCGCCATTGGCTAATTTATTGGTGGTTTGGGCTTTACCGTGGTTGACCATCTTTCTCTTGCTGGCTAGTCCCTTGGCTTGGCTCTGGCCAGCCGGCGGGGTTTTTATTTTTGCTCCAGCCGGTTGGTTGCTAAAGATTTTGTTAGCCATAATTGCTAATTTAGCTAATTGGCCGGCGGCCGGTTTTATAGTAGAGTGGCCGAGTGGCTGGCGGATTGGGATCATTATAATTTATTATGGATTAACTGTGGTTTTGCTTAGACGAAGAAAATGAAGAGATTAGTTTTTCACCTTGCTTTTCCAAGGTCTTTTTGTTATGCTAACAGCAGTTTCTCTTGATTTTTATGACTGAATTAGCTAAAACCTACGAACCGCAAAATTACGAAGCGGCGATTTATCAGCGTTGGTTGGATAGCGGTTTATTTAATCCAGATAATTTGCCACTGCCGGCTGAAGCGCCCAACTATACTATTATTTTGCCGCCACCCAATATTACTGACAAGCTGCATTTAGGCCATGCCGCTATGTTGGCCATTGAAGATTTATTGATTCGCTATCATCGAGCCCGCGGCTATCGGACATTATGGTTGCCCGGCACTGATCATGCCGCCATCGCTACTCAGAATGTTGTTGAGAAATTACTTTATCAGACCGAAGGCAAGACTCGCCATGATTATGGTCGGGAAGAGTTTTTGCGGCGCGTTTGGGAGTTTGTTGGGCCAACTAGAGAAACCATTTTGCATCAAATTAGAAGAATGGGCGCCTCGCTGGATTGGTCGCGGATGACTTTTACTATGGATGAGCCGCGACAAAAGGCAGTGCGGGTAATGTTTAAACAGATGTATGACGAGGGGGCGATTTACCGGGGCGAACGGGTGGTTAATTGGTGTCCGCGTTGTCAAAGCACCTTGTCCGACGATGAGGTTGACTACAAAGAACAGCCGGCCGAATTATATACTTTTAAATATTCAGCTGATTTTCCAATCGCTATTGCCACCACTCGGCCGGAAACCAAATTAGGCGATACAGCTGTAGCGGTCAATCCGCAAGATAAGCGTTATCAGCAATATATCGGCCAAACCTACCAGGTTGATTTTTGCGGCCAGCCATTGACGATTAAGATTATTGCTGATCGGTCGGTAGATATGGCTTTTGGTACTGGCGCGGTCGGTGTGACGCCGGCTCATTCCATGACTGATTGGCAATTCAAAGAAAAACACGACTTAGCCGTGGTTAAAGTTATTACTCCTGATGGTTTAATGGCGGACAATCTTGGTCGTTTTAGCGGCTTGCCGGTTGCAGAAGCTCGTCAATTAGTGGTTGCTGAGCTAGGCCAGCGCCAGCTGTTAATTCAACAGACAACTATTACCAATAATTTATCTATCTGTTATCGCTGCGGCACCGCTATTGAGCCTTTGCCATCGAAACAATGGTTTATTGGTGTTGATCGTCCCTTGGACCGTTTGGGCGGCCGGTCGTTAAAACAAGCCGCCATGGCAGCGGTGGAACAGGGTCAAACCAAATTTGTGCCCGAGCGGTTTCAAAAACGCTACTTGGATTGGATGGCTAATTTACATGATTGGTGTATTTCTCGGCAGATTTGGTTTGGCCACCAGATTCCGGTCTGGTATCGTGGTGAAGAAATAATGGTCAGCGATACTGCCCCTCATGGTGGCGATTGGCAGCAGGATCCGGATACTTTAGATACTTGGTTTTCATCGGGCATGTGGACTTTTTCCACTTTAGGCTGGCCGGATAATTTTGTTGACGGTCAAAAGATTGGCGATTTAGCCCGATTTCATCCGACTCAAGTTTTAGAGACCGGTTATGACATCTTGACTCTGTGGGTGTCGCGCATGATGATGATGACTCTTTTTGCTTTGGGTGAAGTGCCATTTACCGATGTTTATATGCACGGCTTGGTTTTGGATGAACATGGCAAGAAAATGAGCAAGTCCAAAGGTAACGGCCTTGATCCGTTAGATATGATTGAGCTTTATGGTACTGATGCCGTTCGCTTATCGTTATTGATCGGTATTACTCCGGGTAATGATTGTCGCCTGGGGACCGCTAAAATTGCCAGTTATCGTAATTTTGTCAATAAGCTTTGGAATATTGGTCGTTATATTTTGTCAGCACTGCCTGATAAAACAGTTTTTGTCCATAATAACATAGACTTAACACAAACAACTTGGGCTGACCGCTGGATTCTGAGCCGTTTTGATAAATTGGTTAAGACGGTTGGCCAACGCATTAGCCGCTATGAATTTTCATTAGCTGGTGAAGCTTTGCGCGATTTTACTTGGAATGATTTAGCTGATTGGTATTTGGAAATCAGCAAGATGGAGCCGACTAGTCAGAAAGCTAATATTTTGGGCTATATTTTTAAAAATCTATTGATTCTGTGGCAGCCGTTTATTCCTTTTGTGACTGAAGTCCTCTGGCAACAGCTCGGGATTGATCAGCCGCTATTAATTGCTCAATGGCCAGAACAGTTGAGCGGTGATTGGGCAGATGCCGAATCTTTTACCATAGTTCAGCAATTAATTACTGAAATTCGCAATTTACGCAGCCATCAACAAATCGCTCCCAATCAAAACTTATCCGCCTTGATTATCGCCGGACAACAGGCCGAAGCCTTAAACAGTCAGATAGATTTATTAAAAAAATTGCGCACCGGTTTAGAACAAGTGGAGATTGTAGCTACTGGCTCAGCTCCGGCCGATTCTTTGGCTGGCGTTTGCGGTCAGATTAGTTTTTATTTATTTGGTCAAATTGACCAAACTGGCGCTCAAGCTAAGATTGCTAAGAAAATTGTTGAGCTGACAACGGCCATTGAGCAGTTATCTATCCGTTTAGCTAATCCTGAATTTATCGCTAAGGCGCCGAAAAAAATTATTTTAGCCGAACAAAATAAATTAGCTGATTGGCAAGCCGAATTGACGGCTCTAAATCAGCAAATAACTAAATAATATGTGGTTTTTGAATCTATTATTATCATTATTAGCCATTGTAATTACTTGGTTGCTAGCCAGTTGGTCGGCTAGTTTTAGCAAGCGTTGGGCCAATCGTCATAAGGACAATAAGATTAATCCAACCATGCATTTGATTGTTCAGCGGGCAATTCAAACGGTTATCTATATTTTAGGCCTATTGACTATCGGCCAGATTTGGCATATTAATATCGGACCGCTCTGGGCTGGGTTAGGTGTTGCCGGCGTGGCTATCGCTTTGGGTTTACAAGAAACTTTATCCAATCTTTTTGCTGCCTTTTTTGTTATTATTGATAAAACTATTCGGGTTGGCGCTTATTTGAAATTGGACGATGGCACGGTAGCCAAAGTTGAGGATATCTCCTGGCGCTCTACTCGGTTGAAGGCGACCAGTGGCGAGCGAATTATTATGCCTAATCGTTTATTTGCTAATCAGAAGGTTATTGGTCGCAGTCAGACTGATAAAAACTGGATGGTGACTATTGAAGCTATCGCCGGCCCGGGCAGCCAATTGACCGAGGTTGAACAAGGTGCGTTGGCGGCTGGCCAGATAGTGGCTAAAAAATATCCGGCCAAAACGGCTACGGTTAAGTTTTATTTTGACGAATTGACGGCCGCTGGCTTAAAATTTAAGTTAGTCATTAGTATTGACAGCGCTGCCAATGAAACAGCTGCCCGTCATGAATTATTAAAGAATTTGATTATTGAGCTGGCCAAGCGGTCTTGTCCGTTAGTTGGCCGTTAATTATATGATTAAGACTGATGCTAAATTGATTGATGAATTACTGGAACGTGGAGTAAATGAAGTAATTATTAAAGATCAGCTGCGGCAAAAACTTCTAAGCGGTCAAAAATTACGGATTAAGCTAGGCACTGATCCAACCAGTCCCAACCTGCATTTAGGTCGTTCTATTCCTTTGCTTAAACTGCGCGATTTGCAGCAATTAGGCCATCAGATTGTTTTAATAGTTGGTGATTTTACCGGCGTCATTGGCGACACTTCCGATAAGGATAGCGAGCGGCCGATGCTATCGCCCGAAAAGATTCAGGCGAATATGGCTCAGTATTTAAAGCAAGCCGGTCAATTAATTGATTTAGATAGCTGTGAATTTCATTATAATAGCGAGTGGTTAGGCCAACTAACTTATAATCAGATTGGCGAGCAAGCCGATCAGTTTTCGGTTGCTGAATTTATTGCTCGGGACAATATCCGCCGTCGTCTAGAAGCTGGTTCGCGGGTGTCGGTGCGTGAGATGCTTTATCCGTTGATGCAGGGCTATGACAGCGTTATGGTCAAGGCCGATGTTGAGCTGGGCGGGACTGATCAACGTTTTAATTTGTTGGCTGGCCGTAAACTGCAAGAACATTTTGGTCAGCCACCGCAAAATATTATCATGACCGAATTGGCTGAGGGCACTGATGGTCGCAAGATGAGTTCCAGCTGGGGGAATACTATTAATTTTACCGATGAACCGCAGACCATGTATGCTAAAGTCATGGGCATCAGCGATGATTTAATTATCAAATATTTTATTTTAATGACACGCTGCCCCTTGAGCCAAATCACAGAATACGAACAAGCTATCCAAGGCGGCGCTAACCCGCGCGATGCGAAAATGGCGCTAGCCAAAGAAATTGTCAATATTTATCATGGCCAAGTCGCGGCTGATCAAGCTGAAGCCTATTTTATTAAAGTTGTTCAGCAGAAGTCATTACCGGAGGATATTGCTACCATTGCTTTAACTAAGAGCGACTGGCCGATTATTGATTTATTATTAGACATTAAGGCGGTCACCAGCCGTGGAGAGGCTCGGCGCTTAATTGAGCAGGGCGGTGTTAAATTAGCCGAGCAAACGATTACTGATAGTCAATTATTAGTTAAATTAAGCGCTAAGCCGATTTTATTACAAAAGGGTAAGAAACAATATTGGTATTTGGTTGCTGAATAATATGAACGGTTATTATTATCAGGATATAACTTCAAAATTAGCTGACTTAATTAATCAGCAATTACCAGAACCGCTGGTTCAGGCGGATGATATTGTTATTCCGCCGCAAGCCGATATGGGCGATTTAAGTTGGCCCTGTTTTCAGGCGGCTAAACAGCTGGGGATTGCTCCAGGCGTTTTGGCGCAAGATTTGGTTGCTAAATTGGCAACTGGTAATAATCCGATGATTTCCGGCTGGCAAGCCGCTGGTCCATATTTAAATATTAATTTATCGCCACAATTATTAGCTGAGAAAGTTTTAACCGAGATTAATCAAGAAAAAGAAAACTATGGTCGTTCGGCAGAGGGTCAGTCGAAGCGAATTATGATTGAATATTCCAACGCCAATACCCACAAAGAGTATCATATCGGTCATCTGCGCAATCTGTTTTTTGGCGACAGTGTCCAGCGAATCTTAAATTTTGTCGGTTATCAGGCTATTCCCGTATCCTATTTAAATGATTTTGGGGTTCATGTCGCCAAGGTTTTGTGGAAACTGAGTCAACAGCCAGCTGAACAGATAATTCCGGATAATCGCGGTTATTACTTGGGGCAGCTCTATGCTCAAGCGAGTCAGGAATTACCCAATGATCCAGTCGGTCAGGGCTTGGTCGGGGCGATTATGAAACGCTTGGAAGCCAAACAGCAGCCGGAATATGGCCGGTGGCAAGAAACTCGCCAATGGAGCGTTGATCAGTTCAATGATATTTACCGTCAGCTGGATATTCATTTTGACCAGACCTTCTTTGAAAGCGATTATTTGGATGACGGCCGTCAATTAGTCGAGAAAATGCTAGCTGCCGGCCAATTAGAAAAAAGTCAAGGCGCTGTTTTGGCTAATTTGGAAAATGAAAAACTGGGCGTTTTATTATTTTTACGCAGTGATGGCACCACTCTTTATCCGGTGGCTGATTTGCCGCTGGCTCAGGACAAATTCAAGCAATACCAATTAGCCGAATCATGGTATGTGATTGATGAGCGGCAGAGTCTGTATTTTCAGCAATTAGCCGCTGTTTTACGTCGTTTAGGTATTAACCAACCGATTCGTCATTTGTCTTACAGTTTTGTTAAATTACCAACCGGCATGATGGCTTCACGCCAAGGCAATATTATTACTTATGAACAGCTCAAACAGGATTTATTGAATAAAGAATTGGCCGAGATTAAGCAGCGGCATGCCGATTGGTCTGAAGAGCAATGTCAGCAGGTTGCTTGGCAAGTAGTGGTTGGCGCGTTAAAATTTGAAATGGTTAAAGTTGGCCCGGATAAGCCGATTACTTTTGATCTTAATCAAGCTTTGAGTTTTGACGGCTATACGGCTGCCTATATTCAATATGCAGCTGTTCGTTTAGCGGCTATCCAGCGGCAAGCCGCTTGGCCGAAATCGTTGGTTGTTCCCATCGCGCCCATTGAGGAAAAAACCATTTTATTGACAGCGGCTCAGTTTAATCAGGTTATTAGCCAAGCAGCTCACCAGGCTGATCCGTCAATATTGGCTAAATATTTATTTAATTTAGCTCGGCAATTTAATGATTATTATCAGCGCGTGCGGATTATCGGTTCCCAGGAACAAGCTTTCCGTTTACATCTAGTAGCGGCCATCCGCCAAGTTTTAGATAATGGTCTTAGGCTTTTGGGTATCCAGGCGCCAGACCTAATGTAAATTTATGTTACCCAATGAATTATTAGAACAATTACGTTCCGAGCTAGCGATTGTCACTGACGAATCCGGGCTAGGCGTAGTGTGGCAGAAATATCTTGGCAAACAGGGTTTAATCAAAAAACAGGTTAAAGCGCTGTCAGCCTTAACGATTGAAGAAAAACGCCAACAAGGACCGGCCTGGCAAGCGGCTCAGCAGACCGCTCAGCAATTATTTGATGATCACTCAGCTGAATTGGCCGCGGTTAGCCGACAAGCGACTTGTCAGGCACAAGCTCAGACTATCGGTTTAAAACCGGTTAAGCTCGGCCATCTGCATCCGATTACTCAGACCATTCGTCAGCTTAATGATTTATTTATTAAAATGGGCTATAGCGTTATGGAAGATCGAGAGATTGAAACTGACGAGTTTTGTTTTCAGCGCTTAAATGTCCCGATGGATCATCCGGCCCGCGACATGCAAGACACTTTTTATCTACAAGAGCCGAATATTTTATTACGGACCCAGACCTCATCGGTTGAGGCGCGGCTGCTGGCTAATTATCAGCCGCCTTTCAAGGTGGTTTGTCCGGGGCGCGTTTATCGCAATGAAACTGTTAACAAGAGTAACCATTTTATTTTTCATCACTACCAAGGGGTGGTTGTTATGAACAAAACTAGCTTAGCTGATTTGTTTGGCACTTTTACGGCTTTATTTCAGTCAGTTTATGGTCCGGAGGTGAAAATTCGTTTCCGCAATAAATATTATCCTGAAGTTGAGCCGGGTGTTGGGCCGGATATGCAATGTTTTAATTGCCAAGGCGCTGGCTGTCCAATTTGCAAAGGTGTTGGCTGGATTGAAATGGGTGGCGCCGGCTTGATTCATCCTAAAGTTTTAACTATGGCCGGGCTAGATCCGGAGCAGTGGCAAGGCTTTGCTTTTGGTCTCGGCCTTGATCGCTGGGCAATGGCTCGACACAATATTACAGATGTCCGTACCCTATTGGGCGGTAATTTAGGTTATAAACCCTACAGCCATGAAAATACTTTATAGTCAAATTAAACAATTAGTGCCCGGATTAGTGGCTACGCCGGCGGAAGTTGGCGAAGCCTTGACGATGACTGGGCTGATGCAAGAAAGCTTAACTGCGGTCAACTACAATGGCCAAGCCGATACCTTAATTGGTTTAGAAGTTCGTCAAAATAGAGCTGATTGTTTTTCGGTTTTAGGCATCGCCCGCGAAGTGGCGGCTTATTTCAATTTGGCATTAAAATTGCCCGACCTTAAACCATGGTCGCCGACTAATTTTATTTTGCCAATTCGGATTGACACTGATCAAGTTCGCCGTGTTCGGGCAGTTAAGTTATCAGGAGCCGTTGCCAAGCCATCACCGCAATGGTTAGTTGATTACCTTAGTCTATATGAAATTAAGACTGTTAATCTAGCCGTTGATTTATCCAATTATGTCATGATACTGACCGGCTATGCTTCGCATTTAATTGACTATGATCGACTAGATGGCGATGTTGTTTGGTCAGTTAACGATCGAGCTGTTAAAGTTACGACTTTAGATGGCAGTCAGATTGATTTAACTGGCGGCGAACTGTTAATTAGTGATCGTCGAGAAATTATTGCTTTAGCCGGTATTGTTGGTACTGATTACGCCGCCATCAAGCCGGAAACGACTAATATTTTACTAGAGATGGCGGCTTATAATCCCAGTTTAGTGCGGCAAAATTCGCGCCGTTTGCATATTGTCACCGAGGCTAGTAATAAGTTAGAAAAAGATTTGAGTTTAGCTAACCTAGATTACGCCTTTGATTTGTTAGTTAATTTATTGGTTGACCAAATTGGTGTTCAGGTCGCCAGCCAATTATTTGAATATTATCCTCAACCGACTCAACCGCTGGTTATTAAATTTGATCCGCAATTAGCGGCTCAGATGGGCGGTGTTGAGATTAGTTCACAGCAAAGTCAGCAAATATTACAGCAACTTGGTTTTGTTATTGACAACAAAAATAATCCATGGCTAGTAACCGTACCAGATTGGCGGACTGACTTGGAGATGGCTCAAGATTTGGTAGAAGAAGTTTTACGGTTATATCGTTTTGATAAAATTCCAGCTATTTTACCCGCCCTGACCGTTACTCCAGAAATTACTTTGCCGTTGACCAAAGCTAAAGAACAGTGGCGAGATTGGCTAGTGGCTCAGGGCTGGGATGAGGTTTTGTCGTGGACGATGGTTACTAGAGCTAACAATCAAGAGGCCAATTATTTGCCGTGGTCAATAGCCAGCACCCAGAATGCCATCAATGAAGATTATCCTGATTTGCGGCAGACAATTCTGGCTAGTTTAATTCAACAAGCGCGTGAATATCTTAAAAAACAGGTGCCGGATTTACAAATTTTTGAAATTGGTAAAGTTTTTGGTCAAGTCGGTGATGACTATCAAGAAGCTGAACACCTTGGTTGGCTATTAGCCGGTCAAGATACGGTGGTGGAGCAATTGCGTCAGACAGTTGCCGGTTTTTTGGGTTGGGCTGGAGCCAAGCAGATAACTTGGTCTCAATTAGATAATATTCCGCCAGCCGGCAATCCTTACGCCGCTTGGCAGATTCAGCTGGCCGGTCAGTCTCTGGGTATTTTATGTCAACTGATTGATGATTATAACGGACAAACTATGGTTGCCGCTGAGATTGATGCTAATCAATTAATCAATCATTTAATTAATGTCGGCAATTTTCCAGCCACCGTGGAGTTAACTCAGAAATTAATTAGTTTGGATGCCAATTTAGAATTAGACAATCGTCAAGCGTTGGACGCTGAACTAGCCGATATCACGGCTAAGGTCGGTTATGAAGGTTTGTGGAGCTTATCAGTAGTGGATGAATTTGCTCTGCCTAACGGCCGTTATCGCTATACGGTGCGGGCGGTCTATAAGGAATTAGACGATCAGTCGGCTAAAAAATTACATTTACAAGTTTTTGGTTTAAATTAGCCAATATTAATTTATGGGTTTATTACGATTAGCGCGGCGGATTATTGATTGGGCCTTTAAACAGTTCTATTCACCACAATTTGTGCGTTATTTTATTGTTGGCTGCAGCGCGGTGTTGCTAGATATGGCAACGCTTTATTGGCTGAAAACAATTATCGGCTTGACTGCTGTTTGGTCAATTGTTATTAATCAATTGGCTATGTGTTCTTATGTTTTTTTACTAAACAAATATTGGGTCTTTGCTTCATCAGGCGCTTTTGCCCGTCAGGCGGTTCGTTATTTTTCATTGGCAGCCGCTAACTATCTGATTGCCATTTTTTGGATGTGGCTATTTAATGAACAGTTTGGTTTTAATTATCTATTAGTCCGATTAGTTAATATTGCCTTATCAACCGTTTGGAATTTTTTGCTTTATCGGTTTTTTGTTTATGTTAAAAAATGATTAATAATAGCTAGTCCAATTTTGATTGACAGCTAGTCATAGGCGTGCTATGATTTTGGCATAATGTTAGGTAGTTTAGCCTAATCTTAAGTAAAGTAAAAAGTATGGAGCTTCATGACAAAGAGTTTTTAGAGTATGTTGTCAAGGCCATCGTCGGCAATCCGGAAGATGTTTCCGTTGACCGCACTGTTGACGAAATGGGCGTCCTGTTGACCTTAAAAATTAATCCGGCCGACATGGGCTATGTTATTGGTCGTCGCGGCCAGACTGCGCAGGCTATCCGCACTTTATTAAAGATTGTCGGCGCCAAAAATAGCGCCCGGGTTAACCTGAAGATTTATGATCCGAATGGCGGCCAGCGTCCGCATCGGGAGTTTCATCAGGAAAAACCAGTCGAGGAAAAGATTGACACTTCTTCAGTAGAAGATTTAGCCATCTAGTATCTGTACTCATAACAAAAAGACCAGAATAATTCTGGTCTTTTTGTTTTATGCTATAATAGTGCATATGTTATTCCAAATTATTACAGTTTTGCCCGAGGCTTTTGGTTATTTAGAGCAATCAATTATTGGTCGCGGCCAACAGCAGGGCCATTTTCAAGTAAAAATTCATGATTTGCGAAATTGGTCGCTTAATCAACAGCGGCGAGTTGATGATACGCCCTATGGCGGTGGTCCGGGTATGGTGATGCAAGTTGAGCCGATTGCTCAAGTGCTGAAAGCTATTAAAACTAAACATAAACACAAAAAAATAGTTCTGCTATCGGCTAAAGGTAAAACATGGACCCAAGCGCGAGCTCGTCAGTATAGTAAATTAGATGAGGTGGTGCTGATTTGCGGTCGCTATGAAGGGGTGGATGAACGAGTTAATAATTTAATTGATGAAGAAATCTCTATCGGTAATTATGTCCTAACCGGCGGCGAGCTGGGGGCGATGATTATACTTGATTCCATCGCTCGCCTTTTGCCCGGCGTTTTAGGTAATGCCGATAGTCTGCTCCAAGAATCTCATAGTCGGGTTGGTCAATTAGAATATCCGCAGTATACTAAGCCTGAAGTTGTTAATTTAGCTGGCATAGATTATGCTGTGCCCGAGATTTTACTGTCGGGCAATCACCAAGAGATTGCTAAATGGCGTCAGGCGCAGATGAAAAGAATAAAAAAATAGAGCAGATGCCGTATGGCAGAGCTGCTCTTTGTTTCTAAATTGTTGTTAGGTGGCCAGCATATCATGCAGGCCACTGCCTAGTATTGGTAGGTTTTTGGGGAGTTGAGCAATCCGCTCGTCTCCCAATTCCTGGCGCATAAAGCGGATTTGCGCCCGAGTGTGTTCTCGGGCCAGGTTGAGCCCTTTTAGCCAGGCAGTTTTTAGGGGCTCGTCCAGGTTCATAAGGTTATACATGACGACCTTAGCTTCGTTGAGGCCGTCAAAATAGGTTACTTTTTCCACCAGCCATTTTTCCACGGCCAGTTGGTAGCTTTCACCACCGGTGTTGCCGGTGATGAATCTATTATAAATCTCATTAATTATATCCATCAGCCAAGGGGCGTAAGTTGTTAACACCCGGCGGACATCGCCGTAGTGATAACGGTTCAGCTGACTATGTGTCAGTTGGTTGTTAGCCAAGGCGGTAAAATGCCGCAGGGCTGATCCGGTTGGGAATTGCCCGTCGACATATTTGATCACCCCTAGCTGATTAATGAAGACGTAGTTGATGACGTCCCAGATATTAATCAAATATCGGCCTACGAAGAAGCCACTGACACAGTCAGCCTGGTCAATGGCCTTGGTGACATCGCTAGCCACCAGGACCTCTCCGTTGGGAGCTAGTGTCGGATAGGGAGCCAGCTTATATTCTTGACCACCGACTAACACTGTTCTGTCCTCAGTGTAGAAGGTGTGAGCGGCGGCACTAAAGACGGCCATGCCGGCCGCATAAGGATTTTTGGCCGTGAAGCCGATATGTCTAAGGCATAGCCTTAGTAAATATCCGCCAATATCGGCATGGCCGATATTGTTTTTTTCGGCACAGTTATAGGTGCCGACCGCTAGGTCATGGGTCAGTCCAGCGATTGCCGCCGCCAAGGCATCGTCGGGATGCATTGGGGTGCCGGGCAGCATAATTAGGGTGTTTAAAACATCCCTAATAATATGTCCACGGCCATGAGCGGCCGTGAAGTTTGAGGAAAACCCACAATCCTTATACCAGTTTAGTATTTCTGGTAGCCATTGCTTGAAATCTTGCAATGGGCCTTGAGAAACTGGGTTGGTTGGTTTTCTATTACAAAGTCGGGGAAGATCACTTTGGATCTTCTGGACAAACTGGATGACCTCCAGTTTGAACTGGTCATCGCTAAAAAAGATTTGTTTCATTTTTTTCTCCTTTTTTCAATTGTTTATGTGCGTTTATGTGCTTTGTTTAGTATTAACCAGACCCACCATTAAAACACACAGGATTATAGTTGTCAATTTTAAATAGCCTCTCTAGATATACCAGAAAGGCTATTTTGCCTGTACCTCGGGAGAGGCTCGAACTCTCATGAGATCACTCCCACACGATTTTGAGTCGTGCGCGTCTACCAGTTCCGCCACCGAGGCAACGAAAGCTATTATAGGTTAGCTGATAAAAATTGTCAAAAAATTGGCAATCAGTTATACTAAAGCAGTAATCATAGCTAGCCATCATGACTAAAATAATCGCTATTGTCAATCAGAAGGGCGGTGTTGGTAAAACAACGACCGCTGTTAATTTGGCGGCCTATTTAGCTCAGGCCAAACGCCGTGTACTACTAATTGATATTGATCCGCAGGCTAATGCCACCTCTGGCTCCGGTCTGATTTCAGCTAGCCAAGCTACCGGTCTTTATGAAGCTTTGGTTGGCCAGCAAACTATGGCTGATATTATTATTGATTCGCCGGCCGGTTATCGGGTCGCGCCAGCCACCATCAACTTAGCTGGCGCCGGTGTTGAATTGGTTAATCTGCCGGAGCGAGAATTTCGTTTGGCCAAAGTCGTGGACGAAGTGCGGACTGATTTTGATTATATTATTATTGACGGTCCGCCGTCATTGGGCTTGTTAACCATCAACAGCTTGGTCGCTGCCAGTCATGTGTTAATTCCGGTTCAAGCTGAATATTATGCTCTGGAAGGATTAAAACAATTATTAGATACCATCAATTTAATCCAAACTCATATTAAGCCCAATTTGGGAATTTTGGGAGCAGTGATAACGATGTATGATCAGCGTAATCGTCTGGCCCGGGCCGTAGTAAAAGAATTGGAGCAGTTTTTCCCTAATCGGGTCTTTAAAAGTATTATACCGCGGAATGTTCGTTTAGCTGAAGCCCCTAGTTATGGTCAAACAATTGTTGAATATGATCGTCATTCCAGTGGTAGTCAAGCTTATCAGGCCTTGGCCAAAGAAATTTTAGCTTTAGAATAATTTTATTATAACGATATGCCAGCAGGTTTAGGCAAGGGTTTGGGTTCATTGTTAGCGGCTAATCCATTAGTTGAACCGATGGACAGTGAACGCATCGTCAATTTAGCGCCGGATTTGATTCAAGTTAATCGCCAGCAGCCGCGGCACGATTTTAATCAAGAAAGTTTGCAAGAGCTAGCTGATTCTATTAAAGAATGCGGTATTTTGCAGCCGTTGATTGTGGCTAAAACAACGGCCGGCTATGAATTGATTGCCGGCGAACGGCGTCTGCGAGCTGCCAAATTAATCGGTTTAAAAACAGTGCCAGCGATGGTCCGCTCGGTTGATGAACAACAGAAATTAGCCTTGGCTTTAGTGGAAAATATTCAGCGAGAGAATTTAAGTCCGTTAGAAGAGGCGACGGCTTATCGACGGTTATTAGACGAATTTCAATTAACTCAAGACGAGTTGGCTAGCCGAGTGGGTAAACCGCGTTCAACTATTACTAATTTACTGCGTTTACTTAATTTGCCGGTTTCGGCCCAACAAGCGCTGCGTTCAGGCCAAATTAATTTAGGCCAGGCGAAAGTTTTGGCGGGAGTTGATCCGGCTAAGCAAGATCAGGCTTTGCGTGAAATGACCGCTAAACCGATTACGGTGGCTGACTCCGTTAAAGTAGCGCGCATTTTTAATTCTCGGACTCAATCTAAGACAACACCGACAGCGAAGGATGTATATAATGATAAAGGTAAAGAATTCTTATTACGGGAATTTTTTCAAACTAAGGTTAAAATTACGCGCCAAGCCCGTGGTGGCCAAATAATTATTAGCTTTGATAGCGATGACCAATTGTCAGCGCTTATGAACAAGATTCGCCGCTAACTGTTGGCTTTCCAGCGACCATTATTAATAATGATTAAGTTGTTTTTTATTATAAATCAGAAGCTCGATAAAGATAATAAGGAACGCTACCGACCGGTCGCAGTTTTCGTTGTGGTTGGTAGCCAGCTAAAGGCCAGTCGCCGATTACAATTTTAGTGGCCGGTGATAGCTGACTCTTAAATTTTTTAATTAATTGGGGATAGATTTTAGGCAGTAAAAAGACATAGACAGCATCAGCATCATCCAGTCGGTAATGCCAAAGATTAGCCCAGCGGATGGTAACATTAGCTTGCCGTCTCGTCTTCCAAGCGGCCGCCAGGGCCAGTAGCGGCGATATCTCAAGGCCGATTAAGCGGCTGTCTGGATTTTTTCGGGCTAAATAAGCCAATAAATGGCCATGGCCGCAGCCGATTTCATAAAATATTTGTCCAGGCTGTAAATCTAATAATTGATTGATTGCTGCCCAATCGCGTTGTCTGGTGGGCACCCACGGTGCCGCTGACCAAGCTCCGGTGGCCAAACTCAATAATATTAAGCTGCTGACAATGGTTAGCCCGGTTAAGAGATCCATATTAGTGGTGATTAAAATTAATGGCGACTATCTCTGGATAGGCGTTAATTCGTTGGTTAAATGAGCTATTACCCAGGCCGCGGTTGATTATTAATCGGCTATTGCCAACTGGTAAATTGCCATAATCATAATCTGGCCATAGTTTTTGGTTGGGTACATAGATGGCGCCCAGCAGCGGCAGTCTAATTTGGCCGCCATGAGTATGTCCGGCCAAAATGGCAATAGGCTCAATACTTAGATATTCTGGCCATAATTCGGGGCGATGAGCCAAGACAATAATCGGTTGATTGACTTTATTTTGATTAATTATCTGGCCTAATTTTTGGCTGGTGATTTTGGCGACGACTGACGCTGGTAAGGGTCCGCCAAGACCAGTCGGATCATCCAAGCCGACTAAAGTAATAGTTTGGTTTTGGCTTTGGATAGTTAGAGCCTGATTGCGCACCACTATAGCTCCGGCAGCAGTGGCTCGTTCTGCGAGTTCAATGTAGTCATTATTATAAAAATCATGGTTGCCCAAAATAAGGTAAACCGGAGCTAAGTTTTTTAGCCGATTGATTAAAAATAGGTTGCTTGGAATATTAGTTTGGCGGCTATCAAAAGTATCACCGGTTAAAACGATTAAGTCAGGGGCTAATTTTTCAACGGCCGCGATAATCTGTCGGTTGCCCGGGCCACTGATAGTCTGGTTATGCAAATCGGATAATTGGACAATTCGCCAACCGGTTAATTCGGCCGGCCAGCGTTGGTCGTTGATATTATATTGTTTGATGGTTAGATGGCGATTTTGGTAATTTAAAGTCAGCGCGATCGTTAGAGCTAATAACCAAAAAAACAACCACTTTAACCAGACGGGTAATGGGATAATCATATTGTTTCTCTGGTGGCATCTTAGCACAACTATGTTATAATTAAAAATATGTTAATTAAACTTAATCGGCCGGTTAGATGGTGGTTTAAGCAAACTAAAGTCGCGCGAGTTTTATTGACAGCTTCGCTTGTTGGTTGGCTGGTATTGCTCTATTTAGCTAGCCGGCCATTTGGTGTTGCTGTTTATAGTTTAAGCAGCCAGTCTGGTAATTATTTTATCCATAAATTCGGCCCAACTGAACGGTGGTCAACCTCTAGTCCCGATTTAATAATGACCGGCCAGCCAGGTTATTTTTTTCTGCGGCCGACTCGGCCATTTAATCAAGCTGAGATCACTGTTACTTGGCAAGATCGTCAGCCGGATACCTATTTAGAGGCGGGGATTTTGATGGATCGGGCTAATTGGCAGTATCAATCACAGCCGTTAAATCATCCCGGCTTAAATAAGCTAGATTGGCCGTTGGTAACCGCCGGCCACCATCGTTTGTGGCAAAAAACCCCAGTTTATCAAACCTGGTCAGAGTTTATTGAACGTTTGCCTAATTTTAGTCAGCTAGCTGTTTATAATTGGTCGCCTAGCTCAACTAAATCAATCAATTTGACCGGTTATCGCTCTCATCAAGTCTGGCAGCAGCTTCCTGGCCAGTGGCGCGGTCTTCAGCAGATAGTTACTTATTTGGCCGATGATGAACAATTGGCTTGGCGGATAACGGTAACTAGCGATTCTTTACAAGAATTGACTGCTGACGAACGGTTAGTTGAAGTTAATATTACTAATAGCGTTAATCAGCGCCTGTGGTCTGAGCAACGTCGCTTGGACGATAATCAATTGGAGTGGTTGATTACGGCCGGTCCGTGGTCAGCCGGCGCTTATCGTTTAGAAATTAAAGCCAGTCGGCAGTTATTACTGAAGTTAGCTACTCAACAGACGGTTTTTGGTTGGCAGGGCCAAGTTTGGCCGGTGGCTTCAGCTGATTATCACTGGCGTTTTTGGACTGATGCTCCGGCCATTATCGCGCAAACTATCCAGCCGGCCAGCCGGCAAATAATTTTAGTTAATCAGCGGCCATTAAATTTAGCTGATACCTATCAGCAATACTCCATTGAAACATTAGCGACTTCCAGTGAAATCAGCTTATCCGGCGGGGATGTTCAGCTAGCTGGCAGTGGTATTTTTTCTTTACAACCGACTATCTTTAATCCTCAGTGGCGACGCGCTGGTCGGTTATCCGTTGATCAGTTAGCCGGGTTTGATTTTATCGCGGCCGATTATCAACCGCCGGTTTGTCGCCAGCATTTATGTACCGCCACCGCTAAATTATCTTTGGCCGGAGCCGATTGGCAATCCGGCGATGGCTACCAAATCATGCTGGCGGCCGATAATAGTCATTTATCAACTGTCAGTCCGCTGGTTATTCAAGAGATTAGTGTTAAATTACGCGGCGCTAGCCTTTGGCAGTTTCTTCGATCATTGCCGCGTCGCTTAGTAAACAAGTTGCAATAATCTATGAGTATTAGGCGACAAATTAAGATTAAGCAATTAAATGATGATTTGTATTTATGGCTAACCGTCACTATTGCTGTTTTAATATTTTCCGAGGCGGTTTGGCCGGGCCTGGTTAGCGCTTATTTAAACCTATCATTCTGGTTGCTTTTTTGGTCGGTCAGTGCTATCCTGAAGGTGGTTTTTGTTAATAAATAATATTTTTTCTCTAAATTTATGATTCAAGATGTCATCTTTAAAAAGTTGACCGTCTATGAAGATGCCCGCGGCTGGCTAGCTGAGATCTACCGCAATGACGAAGACCATTATCAACCAGCTATGGGATATATCAGTGTTACTCGTCCCGGCGTGGCTCGTGGTCCGCACGAACATAAATATCAGGCTGACTGTTTTGTCTTTGTTGGTCCTGGCGATTTTGAATTATATCTTTGGGATCGTCGTGAAAATAGTTCGACCAATGGCCAACATATTAAAGAAGTGGTGGGCCAAAGTAATCCGACTATGGTGATTGTGCCGGCCGGCGTAGTTCATGGCTACAAGGCGATTGGTAATCAAGATGCCTGGTCGGTCAATTTGCCAGATAAACTATATCGCGGCGTTGATAAAACTGAAGAGGTTGATGAAATTCGCTGGGAGCAAAATCCTGATTCTCCCTATAAAATCATTTAATTATTAGTTTAGAGTTATGCGGCTATTAGTAACCGGTGGGGCCGGTTTTATCGGTTCCAATTTTATTCACTATTGGCTCCAAAAACACCCCGAAGATCAACTGATTAATCTTGATCTTTTAACCTATGCCGGTAATTTAGCCAACTTGGAGGATATTGCCAATCAGGCTAATTATCGTTTCGTTCAGGGCGATATTGCTGATTACGCAGTGGTGGATAGTTTGATGGGTCAAGTGGATTGCGTGATTAATTTCGCGGCCGAAACTCATGTCGATCGATCAATTGGTGATAGTTTGTCTTTTGTTAAAACTAATATTCAGGGCACAGCCAATCTACTAGAAGCCGCTCGGCGTCATGGTGGCGTTCGTTTTCACCAAATTTCTACCGACGAAGTTTACGGTGACTTAACTCGCCACGATCCGAAATTTGATGAAACATCGCCTTATCGTCCCAGCAGTCCTTATAGCGCTTCCAAAGCGGCGGCTGATCATCTGGTGAGGGCCTATTTCCGAACCTATAAGCTACCGGTGACCATTTCTAATTGTTCTAATAATTACGGCCCCTATCAGTTTCCCGAAAAAGTTATTCCTTTGTTTGTAACTAATTTAATTGATGATTTAAAGGTGCCGCTCTATGGCAATGGCGGCAATATTCGCGATTGGATCCACGTTGATGACCACAACGCCGGTATTGAAGCTATTTTACAGCGCGGCCAAATCGGTGAAACTTATTGCTTGGGTGGCGATCATGAAATTACCAATTTAGAATTGACCAAGCAAATTATCCAATTATTAGGCAAAGACGATAGTTATATTGAACCAGTTACTGATCGTCTAGGTCATGATTGGCGCTATGCTATTGATTTTAGTAAAGCGACTCGCGATTTGGGTTGGCGACCGGCAATACCTTTTTCAACAGGGCTAAAGCAGACTGTTCAATGGTACCAAGATCATCCGGAGTGGTGGCGTCCGTTAAAAGAACAAGTCAAGCAATAATTTATGAAAGTTTTAATTTTAGGCGGCTTAGGTAATTTAGGTAGTCAACTAGTGGTTACTGGCCAACAGCTTGGTTATGAGATTATCGGCTGGGATCAAGAAGATATTGATTTAACCGATTGGCCGGCGGTTGAGGCTAAATTAGCTGGCCAGCGCTTTGATGTCGTTATTAATACCGTTGCCTATAATGCGGTTGATGCCTGCGAAAGTCAGCCCGGTCAGGATTTAGCTTATATTTTGAATGGCGATTTGGTGCGACAGCTGGCCGGCTGGTGTCAGACTAACGGCGCCATCATGGTTCAATATTCCAGTGATTATGTTTTTGCTGGCGATCAATTGGCTGGTTATACCGAAACTGATCAACCAAACCCGATTAATGAATATGGCCGCAGCAAATTAGCCGGTGAGCAGGCCTTAATTAAACAGGGCGAGCAGGGTTTGCAGTACTACCTGATTCGCACTTCTAAATTATTCGGCCCACGGGGCACCAGTCCAGCGACGAAGAGTAGTTTTTTTGATATTATGCTTAAGCTGGCCGCCACCGAGCCCGAACTTAAAGGTGTTGATGCTGAAGAGAGTTGTTTTACCTATACACCGGATTTGGCTCAAGCGACTTGGCAATTATTAGCCGATAAATTCCCACAAGGTATTTATCATATAGTTAATAGCCAGCCAGCCACCTGGTATCAGGCATTACGCACACTTCAGCAACTAGCTGGATTAACTGTCCCGATTCGGCCGATTACCAGCGCTGATTTGCCGCGGCCGGCGGCTCGTCCGCAACACTCAGTTTTATTAATGACCAAATTACCGCCTTTGCGATCATATCAGCAGGCGTTACAAGAATATTTAAACAAGTCTAAATAGTTTTATGCGAGGAATTATTTTGTCCGGCGGTAGTGCCACTAGATTGCGTCCTTGTACGAAGGTTACTTCTAAACAATTATTGCCGATCTATAATCGGCCGATGATTTATTATCCTCTTAATACTTTGGTCAAAGCCGGCATTAAAGAGATTCTAATTATCGTTTCACCGGAGCGAGCCGGCGATTATCTAAATTTATTGGGCAGTGGCCGCCAATTCGGCATCAAGCTGACTTATGAAGTTCAGGATAAGCCGCGCGGCCTAGCTGAGGCTTTTATTATTGGGGAAAATTTTATTGATGATGGTGATGTTACCATGATCTTAGGTGACAATATCTTTGAAGATGATTTAACTGACGATATCCGCAACTTCAAGAGTGGCGCTAAGATTTTTGCCAAAAAAGTGCCTGATCCAGAACGCTTTGGTGTTGTGGAAATTGATGATAAAATGCAGGCTTTGTCAATAGTGGAAAAACCATTGCAACCGAAAAGTGATTTGGCAATTACCGGTCTGTATATTTACGATCATCGGGTTATTGAGGTGGCCAAACAAGTTCAGCCCAGCGCTCGGGGTGAATTAGAGATTGTTGATTTGCATAATTGGTATTTGGAACGCAATGAATTAGAAGTGGCGATGATTAATGGCGAATGGATTGATGCCGGCACTTTTGATAGTTTGTTGAGCGCTCAAATATTAGCTCGCGATCGACTGCAAAACAAATTAATTATTTAATATTACTATTATTTTACTATGCACACCCGAATTATTGCGACGGTTGGTCCGCAGTCTTTCAGTTATCCAGTTCTAAGCAAATTGGTTACCAGCGGCGTTGACATTATCCGTTTGAATTTTTCTCACGCCAAGATTGAGCAACTTAATGATTTAAAAAATAATCTGCAGAGAATTAAGGAAGAAACCGATTGTCAAACTAAAATTATGCAAGACTTGCAGGGACCGCGTATTCGCATCGGTCGCCTTGATCAAGAAATTGAATTGGTTGATGGTGAAACCTATGTTTTTACTGGTGGTCAGGCCAGTCTAGCTAATCAAGAAATTCCGATTGACGACCCCGATCTTTATCAGGATCTCAGAATTGGTGATCCAATTTTTTTAGCTAATGGTGAATTAGAACTGAAGATTGTTGACATTAAAGATAAAATGATTTATGCCCGAGTAGAGCGGGGCGGCCTGTTGATGTCGCATAAGGGCATTAATCTACCGAATACTAATTTAACCAGAGGCGGTTTAACTAAAAAAGATATTGCTGATGTTGAGGCGGCCTTTGAATACAATGTTGACTATATTGCCTTATCTTTTGTTCAAAGCGCTGACGATTTGCGAAGATTGCGTAAGATTATTGGTAATCGGCCGATTGGCTTAATTGCCAAAATTGAACGAGCAATAGCTCTAGAAGTAATTGATGAGATTATTAAAGAATCAGATGGTATTATGGTAGCTCGCGGCGATTTAGGTATTGAGTTGCCAATGGAAGATTTGCCAATTATTCAAAAGAATTTAGTGCGTCATGCTCATTGGCATGGCAAGCCGGCGATTATTGCTACTCAGATGATGACCTCTATGATTGAACATCCGCGGCCAACCAGGGCTGAGGTTAGCGATATTGCCAATGCTGTTTTAGATGGTGCCGATGCTTTAATGTTGTCTGACGAAACCGCGGTTGGTCTTTACCCTAATCAGGCCGTTGCGGCCATGAAAAAAATTATTTGTCGTACTGAAAGCTATCTTAATAACCGTAATTATTTTGATACTGAAACAGCAGCTTTTTATTGTCATTACGTTAATTAAATTTTATGGCACAAAGCTCTCGCGTCTATGTTGGTTTTTTGGGCTATGGCCAATCAACCGCTAAATATTTACCGGATTTTTTAGCCAGTTTGCGGCAGCAGACGTTCACTGATTTGGCGATAATAGACGGCGACAATACTCCACCCGACCAGGTTAATCCTAATGAGTTAGCTATCAAAGATTTTCCTGAAGTTCGCTACTGGCCAGCCGGGGCTAATCTTGGTTTTGCCAAGGGCTATAATCGACTATTCAACTTGGCAATTCGTGAGGGGGCTGAGTATTTTTTAGTGATTAATCCGGATGTTGTTTTAGAGTCAACGGCCATTGAGCAATTGGTTAAATATTTAGACGATAATCAGGCCGTGGCTGCGGTTATGCCCAAAATTCGGCGCTGGGATTTCGTTAATCATAATCTAACCATGCAAATTGATAGTCTGGGCGTCGGCCTTACCAAACAGGGGGCATTTATAGATATTGGCCAAGGTCAGCTTGATGACAATCATTTGACAGGACCGCAGCCGATATTCGGTTTTACCGGCGCCGGTGTTTTAATCCGTTTAAGCGCCCTGTCGTCCGTTGCCTTTGATAATGGCCAATCGATTGAATATTTTGATGAATTGATGTTTATGTATAAGGAAGACTGCGATTTGTCTTACCGTTTGCGTTTGGCTGGTTGGCAGATTATGTTATTGCCAGAGGCGATAATTTATCACGATCGCACGGCCGCCAAGGTCGGTCAATCAGTTTGGAGTCAATTACGGAATCGTCGTCGTGAGAGCAAGTTAATCCGGCAATGGTCGTATTTGCATCAATTAATGATTTTCTGTAAATATTGGTATTTGCCCAAAACCTTATCTAGTCGTTGGCAAGAATTATTTTATCAAAAGAAACGATTAGTAGCGGCCATTTTGTTTGAGCCATTTCTTTTGTCTGGCTGGCGTAAGTTGTGGCAACAGCGGCACTTGGTGGCTGCTCGCCGGCGAGCTTTAGTTATTAAAATCAAGCCATTGTCTTTAGAAGACTGGCGTCAATAAGCTTATGCTTGATTTAGCTATTGTTACCGTCCCCTTTAAGGTTAAAGACAAGTTGCGGGATAATTTACGCCAATTATTTGCTAGTCAAGGTGATCTTAATTTTGCGGTTTGGGCGGTTGATAATAATTCTGGTGACGGTACTGTTGAGATGCTTCAACAAGAATTTCCGCAGGTCCATCTGATTGCCAATCCAGACAATCGTGGCTTTGCCAAGGCCAATAACCAAGCTTTGCGGGTAATAAGAGCTCGCTATGTTTTATTGCTTAATCCTGATATGCTAGTCGAGCCGGATACTTTGGTTAAAATGTTGGCTTGGGCTGATGCCAATCCGCAGGCGACTGTTATGGGTTGTCATTTGGTGACTGAAACCGGGGAGACTCTGCTACATGTTCGCCGATTCCCAACTTTATGGGATCAATTGGCGATAGTACTGAAGCTACCCCATTTTTTGCCCCATATTTTAGACAAATATCTGCGGACTGATTTTGATTATAGTCAGGCGGCTCCGGTTGATTCAATACGCGGCGGTTTTTTTTGGATTCGGGCCGATGCCAACGGTCAAGTGCCACTTTTAGATGAGCGTTATTTTATTTGGTTTGAAGAAGTGGATTATTGCCGTCAAACTAAGCTGTCAGGTGGTCAGGTCTGGTATACGCCGGCGGCTAATTGCCTTGATTATGTCGGCCAAAGCTTTAAGCAAGTTAAACGCGGTCGAACTCAGACCTATTTTCGCCAAAGCATGATTAAGTATTTTGCTAAATGGGAGCCGCGCTGGCAATCTTATTTACTGCGTCTAGCCTGGCCGATCGGCGCTAGTTTGGCTATCATCGGTGAAAAATTAAATTGGCAAGGCCGCGCTAAAACTTAAAATAAATTTATGACTACCTACAAGATTGCCACTATCTTAATCAATTACCAAGATTACGCCAATAAATATTTAGCTGATTGTTGGGCTAGTCTAGAAAAGCTTAATTTAGCTACTGATGATTGGCAAATTGATCACACTATTTTTATTGTTGATAATCAGTCCGATGACAAAACTTATCAAACACTGCAGACTATGGCGCCAACAGCTCGCCTGATTCGCAATGCCACCAATGATGGTTTTGCTAAGGGTAATAATGACGCCATTGCCATCGCTATGGCCGAGGGTTGTGATTTTGTCTGGGTGTTGAATATGGACACCATTGTTGAGCCGGACAGCTTGATTGAGTTAGTCAAACCAATGTTAGTTAATCAAAAATTGGGTGCCGCGCAATCCTTAATGCGTTTATGGCCGGATCAAGATCTGATTAACAGTTCGGGTAATGCTACGCATTTTTTAGGCTACGGATATTGTCTTGATTATCGTAAGCCAGTCGCAGAACTTAACCTAGCCGCTATTGATGGACAAGCCATAGCTTATCCATCGGGGGCTGCAGTACTTTTTCGCTTATCAGCTTTGCGGCAAGTTGGTTTGTTTGATGAGACTTTTTGGATGTATAATGAAGATCAAGACTTAGGTTGGCGGTTATGGCTAGCTGGTTGGGATTGTCGGTTGGCGGCTCATTCTCAAATTTATCATAAATATCAATTTAGTCGTAGTAGCAGTAAGTATTATTGGCTTGATCGTAATCGGCTATTGTCTGGCTGGAAAAACTATCATTGGTTAACCATTATTGTTTTATTACCAGCTCTTTTAAGTAGTGATTTGATTTTAGCTATTATGTCTTGGCGCGCTGGTCGCCTCAAACACAAATTAAATGCTTGGTGGTATTTTATTAATCCATTGCACTGGCCGATGCTACTCAAGTCGCGCTGGCAATCACAACGTTTACGCCGGCGGCCCGATCGACAGATTATTAAGATCTTTAGCGGTCGTATTTTGTTTCAAGAGGTTGATAGCCAAACAGTTCGTTGGGGTAACTGGTTTCTCAATTTTTATTGGCAAGTCATTAAGCTAATAATTATTTGGTAATATGGATATTAGCGTTTCCATAGTTAATTATTACAGTCAAAAGGTTATCTATCGCTGTTTAGAGTCCTTGCGCCAAACTAATTGGCATGGCTTGGAGCATGAAATAATAATTGTTGATAATTCCCACGAAACTGATCTAGCCGCCAAAATAGCCAAAGAGTGGCCGGAAGTTCGTTATATCGCCAACAGCAACACTGGTTATGGGGCTGGTAATAATTTAGCTTTGCGTCAGGCCACCGGCAAATATTTTTTAGTTATGAATCCCGATACGGCAGTTGCTCCAGATACTATCAAACGGTTATATGATTTTATGGAGGCTCATCCTCAAGTTGGTATGGTCGGTCCGCGACAGCGCAATCTTGATGGTAGCCGTCAGGCCTCTTGTTATCGCTGGCATACCTTAGCAACTCCATTTTGCCGTCGCTGGCCGTGGTTGAGTCGATATCGTTGGGTTCGTCGCGAGCTTAGGCGCTTTCTCTTGGAAGATGTTGACCTGGAACGGACGATGCCGGTTGATTGGTTACTCGGTTCTTTTTTACTGATTAGAGCCGCAGCGATGCGGCAGGTCGGTTATTTTGATGAGCGTTATAAGTTATATTTTGAAGACACTGATCTTAGTCGGCAGATGTGGTATCACGGTTGGCAGGTGGTTTACTATCCCGGTACCGAAGTTTTACACAATCATCAACGAGCCAGCGCCCAAGCTGCTTGGTATAAGGTGTTAAATAATCGAGTTGGTCGCCAGCATACGCTATCTTGGTTTAAGTATTTATTAAAATGGGGTCTAATAGCTAAGTCTAATATTCCTCGTAACCAATAATTTTACTATGCGCAAGATTACTAAAGCTATTTTACCGGTTGCCGGTTTCGGCACTCGTTTTTTGCCAGCTACTAAGGCACAGCCCAAAGAAATGTTGCCGGTAGTTGACAAGCCGGCGATTCAATACTTGGTTGAAGATGCGGTCGCCGCCGGCATTGAAGAGATTATTTTTGTTACTGGCCGTGGCAAACGAGCTATTGAGGATCATTTTGATTATTCTTTTGAATTAGATAAAACTTTAGTCGAAAAACATAAGCTGGACTTAGTTAAGCAAGTGCGGCGGATTTCCGAAATGGCTAAATTTTCTTATGTCCGCCAACCACTGCCATTGGGTGACGGTCATGCTTTAGCTTGTGCGGCTCATTTAGTTTATGACGAGCCGGTTTTGGTGATGTTTGGCGATACTCTCTATGATGCCGACGAGGGTCCAGCTAGCCAAGTTTTAAAAACTTTTGATAAATACGGCGATCCGGTTATTGGTTTGTCGGCGGTTGATCGACAAGAAGTCAGCAAATTCGGCGTTATTGATGGTTTAGCGTTGGCTGATAATGTTTATGAAATTAAGCAATTTATTGAGAAGCCCAGTCCGCAAGAGGCGCCATCCAATTTGGTGGCCGTCGGCATCTATGTCATTACTCCTGATGTTTTACATACTTTGACTATGATGAAACCGCGGCCCAACGGTGAGTTGCGTTTAGCTGATGCTTTTGTGCAAATGTTAGCGGCTGACCGGCCGTTATATGGGCAAGAACTAATTGGTACCTGGCTAGATACCGGCGATAAGCTTAGCATGATTAAGGCTAATATTCAGCTTGGTCTGAAAAACAAAGAGATTGGTGCTGATTTGCGTCGCTTTATTGAAGGGATATTGCGTTGATTATAGGGCCAGAGAAAATAGTCCGCTCTTGGTGCCGATCCGTCCATAAAAATAGAGCTGGTCGACTTTTTTATTAACCGCTGCCGCCCCGAGTTCGTCAAGTTCGGCTAACTGCCAGATATTGTATCCTTGGCGATCGTCTAATTCAATTAACTGCCAGCTGGAGTCGTGGCCATAAATTAAATAATTGCTAGTGTCGGGCAGGCAGATCAATTGATTAATAGTTTGGCTAAAGCGACCGAGTAGTACTTTGGTTTTATGATCTGGATCGGCTAGCCATAGTTCAAATTGACTGGCATAGGCAATTTTTTTATCAGGCAGTGGACAAGCTAGATGGATTGAGCGAGTGTCTAGCCAATTGTCAATTAGACTGCTATTGGGTATTAAATCGTTAATCGTGTCGGTAGTTAAATTTTTGTTATTGAGATTAAGCTGGTTATTACCTAATAAACTAGCAGTATCCACGGTGCTGCTAGCCGGCAAATCAGCTTGCCATTGCGGTTCAGCCTGCTTAAATAGCCGGACATCTTTAGCAAAAGTTGTTTCAGCCGGTTTAATGGTTAGAATTTTTCGCCAGCTATGGTAGCCGTCTAAACTGAGATTAACTGTGTAATTACTTGGTCGTAGATTTTTTAGCTTAAAGGGGGTGTTTAGATTTTTAGGTTTACTGAACCAAGCTCGTAATTCTTCAATATTGACCTGAGCGCCGCTGGGAATAGTCTTTATTTCTAGTAGGCCGGTTTTTTCTAGCTTAAGATTGCGCCAATTAATGTGATAGCCGGTAGCATAGGCTAACACTAACGGTGTTATTATTAAAAACAAGAGAATAAATAAACGCGATAGCCATTGTCGCTGAAGGAGGCTCATAATATTTATTCAACTCGTTCAATGTCGGCGCCAATCGCCCGCAATCTTTCGGCAATTTGTTGATAGCCGCGTTCTATTTGATAGATATTGTCAATTTCTGTTTTACCTTCAGCAATTAAGGCTGCCATAACCATAGCCATGCCGGCTCGCAAATCGGGCGAAGTTAGTTTGCGACCATGTAGCGGCGTTGGCCCATTAATAACCACTCGATGCGGATCGCACATAATTATATTAGCCCCCATTTGGGTCAGCATATCGGTAAACAATAAGCGGCGGTCATAAATAGTTTCATGAACAATACTGGATCCTTGCGCCTGGGTCATTAAAACGGTGTATGGTGACTGCAAATCAGTCGGGAAACCGGGATATTCGTGAGTTTTAATACTATAGGCCGTAATATTTTTACTCGGCAGCATCTTTAGCCAATTGTCGCCTCGTTCAAAATTAACACCCTGCTTACGAAAAATATTTAATAAAACACTGATATGATCTGGAAAACAATCGGTAATTAATAATTCGCAACGGCTGGCTGCCGCCAGTAAAGCAAAGGTGCCGGTTTCAATCCGATCAGGCATGACGGTAAAAGCGCCACCACCGATTGATTGTACGCCGTTAACAATAATAGTTGATGTGCCGGCTCCGCTGATGTCGGCGCCCTGGCTATTAAGATAATCAGCCAAAGCGACAATTTCTGGCTCCATGGCGCAGTTCTCTAAGACGGTTTGACCGGCGGCCAGAACAGCCGTCATCATTAGAGCTTCGGTTCCGGTTACACTGATAGTGGTAAAAAAGTAGTTGGCTCCGGATAATTGCTTAGCCGCCAAATGATAGTAGCCATCAGCAAATTCTATCTGCGCACCAAAAGAGCGAAAGCCTTCTAAAAATAAATCAATCGGCCGAGTGCCGGCTCCGATGACACAGCCGCCAGGGTGTGGAAAGCTAACCTGGCCCATTCGGGCTAGAATCGGACCGACAAACATAATTGAAGCCCGTAGCTTATTAGCTAGTTCGGCGGGAATAATCGTTGTTGCCAGGTTTTTGGTTTGGATCCGGCATTGATCAGTCTGCCGATCAACTAGACCGCCCAGCGATTTAATAATTTCTAGCGATCGTTTGATGTCTTCAATATCAGGCAGATTATCAATAATGATCGGTTGATCAGACAGCAGACTGGCTGGAATAATTTTGAGCGCTAAATTTTTTGCTCCGCCAACCTTGATCTGGCCACCCAGCGGTTGTCGGCCGTTAATAATGAATTTACTCATAAATTGTAATGATTTAATTATTATCATCATAGACTACTTTGTTGATTCTTTCAACTTATGTTAATATAATAAAAGATTAATAATAATTTATTTTTTATGTTTCAGCGTCGCTCAACGAAATGTTGGGGTCGTTTTTTGGGTTGGTTATTTTTAGTGGCGATAATCGCCAGCGGTGGTTTTTTATTTGGCTTATTTTATGGTCAAAGGGCTGAATTAGCCCGTCGGCTTTCTGATTCGCAGGCGGTTTTTTTGGGGCGCTTAACTGGAATTTATCAACAAGATCAACAAGGTCGTTTAATTAGTGATATTGATTTTTCTTTATTTTGGCAAACTTGGGATTTGATTAAAGCTAACTATGTTGATCAGGACAAGCTGACTGATAAGCAGATGTTTTATGGTGCTCTTAGCGGTTTGGTTAGTTCGGTTGATGATCCTTATACCGTCTTTATGAATCCAGAAGAATCCAAGCTGTTTAATGAGGATTTGACCGGCACTTTTTCGGGAATTGGCGCTGAAGTTGGTCTGCGTAATGATGTTATAACTATCATTGCGCCGTTAGCTGGCACTCCAGCGGAACGGGCCGGTTTGCGTTCTGGCGACAAAGTTTACGCTATTGATAAACAATCTACCGTTGGCTTGACTGTTGACGAAGCGGTTAAAAAAATTCGTGGCGAGAAAGGCACAACTGTTATCCTGACTATTGCGCGCAATGGTGATAAACTGCGCGATATCAGTATTACTCGCGATACTATCGTCGTGAAGAGCGTGGCCACTGACTATGATCAAACTAGTGGTCTGTATACTATTACTGTTAGTAATTTTAATGCTGACACCGAGCCTCTTTTTCAGGCGGCTGTTCAAGATATTGAACATCAGAAACCGCGCGGCTTGATTCTTGATTTGCGCAATAACCCAGGTGGTTATCTTGATGCGGCCGTGGCTATTGCCAGTTTTTGGATTAGCGATGGAGTAATTGTTAGCGAACAATTTTCTAATCAGTCGGCAATTCAATCACAACATGCCCGCGGCTTAGCGCCGTTAGCTGATCTACCAACCGTAGTGTTGATTAACCAAGGCAGCGCTTCGGCTTCGGAAATTGTGGCTGGAGCTTTAATGGATCATCAGCAGGCGACCATTATCGGCAAAACAACTTATGGCAAGGGCTCGGTGCAAGTTGTTCGCGATCTGCCTGACGGTTCAATGATTAAAATAACTACTGCTAAATGGTTGACACCGAATGGTACTTCTATCAACGATAAAGGTATTAAGCCCAATATTGAAGTTGAGTTGACCGAAGATGATTTTAATAAGAATATTGATCCGCAGATGGTTAAAGCTCGCCAATTTTTATTACAAGAGGATAAATAATTATTAGTTTGTTCAATAAAAAAACACCGCCTCAAGCGGTGTTTTTTGTCATTGGTCTAATTAACCAACCTCAACAATCTTAGTATTTTTGAGATGGCTATCAAAGCGGCGTAATTTTTTAGTACGGAATTTGATGGGTCCAGCGGCAGTGGCAAATAATGTATGATCATTGCCAACAGCTACATTATTTCCAGCGCGATATTTGGTGCCGCGTTGACGAACGATAATAGAGCCGGCCTTAGCAATCTGACCGTCTTGTAATTTAACGCCGAGGCGCTTACTTTGTGAGTCGCGTCCAAGCGATGTGGAGCCACCGGCTTTCTTGTGTGCCATAATAGTAAAACTAAACAATAAAAAATCAGCTGTCTTTTAGCTGACCACTACTATAACAAAGGCTGACCAGCTTGTCAATTGCGCCTGGTCTGATATAATAAAATTATTAATTATCATTAGCTTAAACTTATTCCCATGACCAAACCGTTAATCACCAGCAAATTTTTTAATCGCTGGTTAATTAGTCTGTTAATAATTTTTGGTTTTTTATTGCTGTTAAGGAATAGTTTTAGTTATCTTGATCCTGATTTTGGCTGGCATTATCGGGTCGGTCAAGAGATTTGGCAAAGTCGTCAATTGCCACGGATTGAACATCATATTTTTCCAGTGGCTGGTCAGAACTGGGTTGATCACGAATGGTTGTCTAACTTATTGTTGTTTTTAATAACCGATCTAGGTGGTTATTTCCTGCTCAGTCTGCTTTTCGCCGGCTTAATTATTCTAACCTGGTGGCTGTTAGCTCGATCAACTATCCGACATTGGCTTGATGGTCACGGTGACTGCCTAATATTCTGGCTGCTTTTAATTATTGGTTTTGTAGCCTGTTTGTCTAATTTTGGCATCCGTATTCAGGAAATAACTGTTTTGTTTTTGTTGATTTTAAATTTGTGGCTAGCTAAGGTTACCCGACAACGATTATGGCGGCCGTGGGAAATAATTGCTTTACCAGTCTTTTTTTGGTTGTGGGCCTGTCTGCATGGTGGATTTTTAATTGGTTTAGCCGTGATTATAACTTGGACATTTTTTCGCGGAATTCTTTATTATTTACATCGTCATCAGCGGTCAGCGGTTAGTCCGACCAATTTGCTACCACTGAAAACTATTAAACAGTCAACCATCGTTGCTGGTTTATCTTTAGTAGCTACCTTTTTAACGCCGTATGGTTGGCGTCTGTATAGTTTTCTGGCTGATTATCAGAGTAACCGGGCTTATTTAAAGTTTATCCAAGAATGGCAGCCAATGACTGAAGCTATTTGGAGCTGGCGAATGCTTTATAGTTTATTTTTTGGAATGGCTTTAGTGCTATTGTATTTTCATCGGCGCAACCAAGCCAAAACTGATCGGCAAATTATTCAATGGTTATGGCAGCAAGATTGGTGGTCGTTACTATTGTCTTTGATAATGTTTATAGCGGCTTGGCGTTCTTTGCGCCATTTCCCATTATTTTTTGTAGTTTCTTTACCGTGGTTAGCCGGCTTTTATTATCACTCTTGGCAGGATTGCCATTTTCAGCCGAGTCGTTGGCCGGCTTATCTAAAATGGTTTATTTCGGCGGTAGCTATCTTGTCAATCGTCATTATACCGATAAGCACTCATTGGACAAATCAGCCAACCACTGATTATTGTGCCAAATATCCCTGTTCCGCTTTAGATTACTTGCGCCAATCGCCTTATCATAATTGGCCAACCATTGTTGATTATGGTTGGGGTGGTTATTTTTATTGGCAATGGCCAGAGAAATCCATTTTCATTGATGGCCGTTTGCCACAATACCCTTGGCGCGACCGGACGCTCATTGAACATTATAGCCGTTTCTTTATTGAGTCGGATATTAAGGATGCCTTAAATGATTATGATTTATCAGTTATCGTTTTAGCTCAACCGGCGCCTGTTAAGTTTAACTGGTTAGAAACTTGGTTGCTTGGCCGTGGCCAGCAAACTACAGATTATGAAACTTCTCAGGAAGTATTCCGTCGAGCTATGCTGAAATTACCAAATTGGCGCTTAGTTTATTCTGATATGGTAGCCACGGTTTATGTCCGGCAATAAGCGGATAACTCTTGATTTATGTCTGCCGGTTTATAATGAGGCAGCTATCTTAGCGAGTAATGTCCAGAGAATTGTAGACTTTATTAGTAGCAATCAATTAGCCGTTGACTGTCGTCTTATTATTTTAGTAAATGGTTCAACTGATCAGTCACTTCAGATTGCTCAAGAATTAAGTCAGCGCTGGCCAAACCTTGTTAGTTATAAAAATTATGAAGTGGCTAGTCGCGGGTCAGCTTTATTGGCTTACGCTGATATTAGTCCGGCTGATTGGTGGGGTTTTATGGATATTGATTTGGCAGTTGATTTGGCTAGTCTACAGCAATTTTTTAAGTTGATGGTTGATCAGTCAGCCGATGTTTTGTTAGCTTCTAGATTAATGCCCCAAAGTTCTTATAAGCACAAACTGACCAGAAAAATTATATCAGTAGTTTATAATCAGTTAGCTCGTTTTGCTTTAAAAACTTCAGTTAAAGATCATCAATGTGGTTTTAAATTCATTAGCCAATCATGGTGGAAAACTCTCCGACCATATTTACAAGATTCTCGTTGGTTTTTAGATACAGAAATTATTGCCTGGACGACCAAATTAGGTGGTAGAATAGTTGAAATACCGGTTGATTGGGTTAACAATCGCTATCATATTCGGCCGACTAAAATTAAATTAATTCGCGATATAAGCAATTTTTTAATTAATCTATATTGTTTAAGAAAGCGCCTGCGCGCTCATCGCTCATCATAATCGTAACTTGAATTAGAATTAATTTAAGAAGTTTTAAGCTATTGCCTTTTTAATATTTCTTTGATAAAGTTGAGCCAGCAATTTTGAAATTGCTTTTTTGCGCCGTTAGCTCAGTTGGTAGAGCAACTGCCTTTTAAGCAGATGGTCACTGGTTCGAGTCCAGTACGGCGTACTCAATGAATCACCTGGCGTTAAGCCACCCTAGCTCAGTTGGCAGAGCAACGGTTTTGTAAACCGTAGGTCGTCGGTTCAAGCCCGACGGGTGGCTCCAAATCATAAAAAAACAACCCAATCCGGGTTGTTTTTTTATTGAAGAAATCAAGATTATTCTTTACCTTCCCATTTTTTAGCAGTTTTTAGGCAACTGGTACAAACCTTAATAGTGCCGCCGTCAACTTTACAATTTTGTAGGTTGATGCCTTGGCGGCGGATAGTTTTAATATTGGAGTGGGAGCGGCTAGCGCCCTTGGTGGCGCTGCGCTGGCAAATATCGCATTGCTTAGCCATAATTTTAGATTTATTATCAAAAAATAAACTAATTTAACCATTAGTCTTTAACTACCATAGCAAGTTTTGCTAAAATAATCAAGGCGTGTTAATCTGAGAACAGTTAATAATCAAGTTTATGATTAGTTTATTTCAAATCATTATTTTTTTATTGTCAGCTATTTTGCATGAATATGGCCATGCCTGGATGGCGATGCGCCTAGGTGATGATACTGCCGAGCGAGCTGGCCGATTAACCCTTAATCCATTGGCCCATCTAGATTTGTTTGGTTCTTTATTATTGCCGGGTATATTAATTTTAACAGGATCGCCGGTAGTTTTTGGTTATGCCAAGCCAGTGCCGATTAATTTACATAATTTGCGTGGCGGATTGGCTGGCCAGGCTAAAGTCGCTTTAGCAGGACCGGCGGCTAATTTGTTGTTAGCTCTAGCGGCCGCCGGGTCTATTCGTTACTTGGCGGGCGGTCTAATCTCGGAGTGGGGGCAGCTTTTAGCGGTGGTTGTCTTGATTAATTTAGTGTTGATGGTTTTTAATTTATTGCCGATTCCGCCGCTGGATGGTTCTAAAATTTTAGTAACTATTTTGCCAAAATCGTGGCGCTATTCTTATCTAGCGACCGAGCGCTGGGGTTTCTTTATTTTATTAGCGATTATGTTAACTTGGCCGGAGCTGCTTTATTATCCGGTTAGTTGGCTGCTCAGCATTCTCTTGTAAAGCCTTGACTTCCCGATTCCTTTCTGCTAAATTAATAAGCAACTAAGCACAATTCCTGGCTCGGATTGCCAGATTTATTTTAATTTTTAAGAAGAAAACTTAGGTTTTTATTGTTATTATGCCAACTATTAATCAGTTAGTCCGTAAGCCGCGCACGACCATCAGCCAGAAGAGCAAGTCGCCAGCCATGCAGGTTACAATGGATTCGTTGCATCGCAAGCGAAATATTATTCAACAAGGTTCGCCATTTAAGCGCGGCGTTTGTTTAAAAGTAACCACCACCACGCCGAAGAAACCGAACTCCGCTTTACGTAAGATTGCTCGTGTCCGCTTGTCTAATGGCATGGAGGTTACCGCTTACATTCCGGGCGTTGGTCATAATTTACAAGAACACTCCATTGTTTTAATCAAGGGCGGCCGCACTAAAGATTTGCCCGGTGTCCGCTATAAGGTTATTCGTGGTGTTTATGATACTCAGGGTGTTGACGGCCGTCGCCAGAGCCGTAGTCTCTATGGCGCCAAAGCCCCTAAAGCTAAATAATTTTGTAGACTAATATGCGAGGAAAACAGGCGCCTAAGCGCGAAATAGTCGGTGATCCGAAGTATAATGATTTGGAAATCGCCAAACTAATTAATTATTTAATGAAAAACGGCAAGAAAACTACTGCTGAACGTATCGTTTACGATTGTTTTGATATCTTAAAAGAAGAAACCAAGCAAGAGCCGCGTCATATCTTTAATAAAGGCTTAAAAATGATTTGTCCGTTAGTGGAAGTTCGTAGCCGTCGGGTTGGTGGGTCTAATTATCAGGTACCGCATCAGGTGCGCGGCGATCGTCGTTTTACTTTAGGCTGCCGTTGGTTATTGACAGCTGCTCGGGCTCGTAAAGGTCGTTCCATGGCTGAAAAATTAGCTGCCGAGATTCTGGACAGCATCAAGGGTGAGAGCGCTTCGGTTAAAAAGAAGCTAGACGTTCATCGTATGGCTGAAGCCAATAAGGCTTTTGCTCATTTTGCCCGCCACTAGTTTTTATTAAAACCGACCGATTTTTGACGAGTTCGTCGGTTTTTTAATCTGCAAATTTTATTTTACTTTAATTTTTATGCGTGAATTCAAGTTAGAAAACACTAGGAATATCGGAATCATGGCTCACATTGACGCCGGTAAAACTACTTTTACTGAGCGGGTTCTTTTTTATACTGGCAAGAAGCACAAAATCGGTGAAACTCATGATGGTCAAGCCGATATGGATTGGATGGAACAGGAGAAAGAGCGGGGAATTACTATTACCTCAGCCGCCACGACTTGTTTTTGGAAAAATAATCGGATTAATATTATTGATACTCCCGGTCACGTTGATTTTACAGTTGAAGTTGAACGATCGTTACGGGTGCTAGACGGCGCGGTGGCGGTTTTTGATGGCGCGGCCGGTGTCGAGCCACAATCAGAAACGGTTTGGCGTCAGGCGGATAAATATCACGTGCCACGTTTATGCTTCGTTAACAAGATGGACAAGATGGGGGCTGATTTTATTATGAGCTTAAACTCTATCCGCGATCGCCTTAACTCCAAAGCGGTCGCTATCCAATTACCGATTGGCGCTGAAGATAATTTAGTCGGTATTATTGATTTATTACTTGAAAAGGCTTATGAATTTCATGGCCAGAATGGCGAGCAAATTACCGAGATTGAAATACCGGCTAATCTTAAAGATAAGGTTGCCAAATATCGCCATGAGATGATTGAAAAGATTGTTGAGTTGGATGAATCGTTAACGGAAAAATATCTTAATGGTGATGAGGTTAATGTTGACGACCTTAAGAAAGCTTTGCGCAAGGGAGTTGTTAATAATGAGATTTATCCGGTTCTCTGCGGCGCTGCTTTAAAAAATATTGGTATCCAGCAGGTTTTAGACGCAGTTAATGAATATTTACCATCACCGCTTGATGTTCCCGAGATTGAGGCCCACGAGGTTGGCGATGATAGCAAGAAAATTATTATCAAACCAGACGACAATGGTCCTTTTGTAGCTCTGGCTTTTAAAATTGCCACTGATCCGTTTGTCGGTCGCTTGTGCTTTGTTCGTGTTTATAGCGGCGTCTTGCGTTCTGGATCTTATGTTACTAATTCCGCCAATGGCCGCAAAGAAAGAATCGGTCGTTTGGTCCGGATGCACGCCAATCATCGCGAAGAAATTAACGAAATTTATTCCGGCGACATCGCCGCAGTTATCGGCTTAAAGGAAACTATTACCGGCAATACTTTATGCGATGAAGGTCAAAATATTTGTCTAGAATCAATTAGTTTTCCGGAACCGGTCATTAAAATTGCCGTTGAACCAAAAACTAAAGTTGATCAAGAGAAGATGGGTATCGCTTTGGGGCGTCTAGCTGAAGAAGATCCGACCTTCCTAGTTGAGACTGATGGAGAGACTAATCAAACTTTGATTTCTGGTATGGGCGAGCTGCATTTGGATATTATTGTTGACCGCATGCGTCGTGAATTTGGTGTTGAAGCTAATGTTGGCCAGCCGCAGGTTTCTTATCGTGAAACTATCCGTCAAGATGCCGAAGCCGAAGGTAAATATATCAAGCAGTCAGGCGGTCGCGGTCAGTATGGCCATTGCTGGTTACGCATCGGGCCACAGGCTGAAGGCCAGGGCTCTGAGTTCGTTGATGAAGTTAAAGGCGGCGTTATTCCGCGCGAATATATTCCAGCTATTGAAAAAGGCTTTCGTGAAGCTTTAGATAAAGGTGTTTTGGCTGGTTATCCCATAGTTGATGTTCGATGTGCTGTTTATGACGGTTCCTACCATGAAGTTGATTCTAGCGAGGCAGCCTTTAAGATGGCGGCCGTTATGGCCTTTAAAGATGCCTGCCGTAAAGCTCGTCCGGTTTTGTTAGAGCCAATTATGAAAGTTGAGGTAACTACTCCGGAAGAATACATGGGCAATGTCATTGGTGATTTAAATGCTAAACGCGGGCAGATTGACCATATGTCTGATCGTGGTAAACTAAAAATTATTGATGCTAAAGTACCGTTGGCGGAAATGTTTGGTTATGCCACTCAATTGCGGTCAATGAGCCAAGGCCGCGCTAATTATAGCATGGAATTTTTACATTATAACGAGGTGCCAAGAAATGTCGCCGAGCAGATTATCGGCAAGTCCGGTAAATAAGTAGCTGGCCGTGGTTTGGCTCTCCCCCTAGCCTATGATTAAGAATATTGATCAAATTTTGCGTTTAGCTCAATTAACCGGCGACCGGTTGATTGTTGCTGACCAACAGAATCCGGAGCGTAGTTTGGCCGTGCTATCGTTGAGCGATTATGAAGAATTATTGTCTCTTGCCGGCTTGACAAAGAAGCAGGGCTTTGCTAAAGTAGACAATAATGTTGCCAGCCAAGAGGCTGGTAATGTTGCTGTTAATTCCAGTTTTGTGCAAAAACTTGGCCAAAGCCAGGGTAAAAAATCACCGTGGTCAATTCCGGCTAGCCGACAGGCGGCACAAAAAAATATTGATGATTAATAATTTTATTTAATAAAACTTAATAACCACCCAGCTGGCTAAGCAGCTGTCTGGTGTTAATCAAGAAACTATGACTGACAAGTACGAACGCAGTAAGCCCCATGTCAATGTCGGCACCATCGGCCATGTTGATCATGGTAAGACCACTTTGACTGCGGCTATGTTGACTGTTTTAACTGCCGCTGGCCGCAAGACCAGCCAAAAGAGCGTTGATCAGATTGACTCCGCTCCAGAGGAAAAGGCTCGCGGTATTACGATTGCCACTACTCATGTTGAATATGAGTCAGAAAATCGTCACTATGCTCACGTTGACTGTCCTGGTCACGCCGATTATGTCAAGAATATGATTACTGGCGCTGCTCAGATGGACGGCGCTATTCTCGTTGTGGCTGCCACTGATGGTCCAATGCCTCAGACTCGCGAGCATATCTTGCTAGCCAGACAGGTTGGCGTGCCTTATATTGTCGTCTTTTTAAACAAGTGCGACATGGTTGAGGATAAAGAGTTGATTGATTTGGTTGAAGAAGAGGTTCGTGATTTATTAAACAAATACAGTTTCCCTGGCGATACCACCCCAATTATTCGTGGTTCTGCTTTGCAGGCTTTACAGAATCCAACTGGTGAGTATGCTAAATCTATCATGGAACTGATTGACACTTTGGATACTTATATTCCTGAACCACAACGCCAAGTTGACAAAGATTTCTTAATGCCGATTGAAGATATTTTTTCCATTGAAGGTCGCGGCACTGTGGTTACCGGTAGAATTGAACGCGGTATCGTCAAGGTTAGCGACGAAGTTGAGTTAGTTGGCTTAGGTGATACTCGCAAGATTGTAGTTACCGGTGTGGAAATGTTTAACAAGTCCTTGGATCAAGGTATGGCTGGTGATAATGCCGGTATTCTTTTGCGCGGTATCAAGAAAGATGAAGTTGAACGCGGTCAAGTTTTAGCCAAGACCGGCTCCATCACTCCGCATACCGAATTTGAGGCCGAGATTTATGTCTTAACCAAGGAAGAGGGTGGCCGTCATAAGCCGTTCTTTAAGGGCTATAAGCCGCAATTCTATATTCGCACCACTGATGTGACCGGTGAAATAGAATTACCTGAAGGAACTGAGATGGTTATGCCTGGCGATACTGTTACTTTAAAAGTTAAATTAATTACCCCAATCGCGCTAGAGGACAAGATGCGCTTCGCCATTCGCGAAGGCGGTCGGACTGTTGGTTGTGGTGTGATTTCCAAGATTATTAAATAGAAGATAGATAGTCCTGCTGCCACGCCTGGTGGCAGGATTATTCTGTTTTTTTATAGATTAATAAACAGCTAAAAACATGCCTGACAAGAAAGCCGCACCTGCCGACTACAAGCAGAGGATTAGAATTAAAATTCGCGCTTTTGATCACAAGATTATCGATCAATCAACTAAAACGATTATCGATACTGTGCAACGGACTGGCGCCAAAATTTATGGGCCGATTCCGTTGCCAACTGAAAAAAAGAAATATACTGTCAACAGCTCAACCTTTGTTCATAAGAATGCTCGCGACCAGTATGAGATGCGCATTCATAAGCGTTTATTAGATATTATTGATCCGGCTACTAAGACGGTGGAATCATTGATGAATTTGAGCTTACCAGCCGGTGTTGATTTGGAAATTAAGATGTAAAATACCAATTTATTTGGTTTTTAGATAGTTTTTGGTTTAGTCAGGGTTTAAAAAACCTCGCGGATTTTTTCCGCCGAGAAGTCTTTGAACCGACAGCTGAACCAATGGGAGAAATTTTTCGTTAAATTCAGTTCAACAAAATTAGATCAACCTCTATGGTTAATTGGTTTTGCGGTGCTGGTTTTTGCGGAAAAGCCAGTTTTTATTTTTAAGGTGATCCGGTTATGAAGTTTATTTTAGGCAAAAAATTGTCCATGACCCAGATTTGGCGCAATAACCTTGTTGTCCCGGTGACTCGTATTCAGGTGGAACCCTGCGTGATTACGCAGATTAAAACTGTTGCAACTGATGGTTACCGAGCCGTTCAGTTGGCTACCGGTAAGCGCAAAATCAAAAATATCGCCAAGCCGCAACGTGGTCATTTTGGTGCTTGGGGCAATTTTCAATACCTGCGCGAATTCAATTTAGATCAAGAGAAGGAACAGCCAGAAGCCAATTGGCAAGCTGGACAACAAGTTGCGATTAACAGTTTTATTCCCGGTGATCGGGTTCAAGTAACATCAACTAGCAAGGGCCGTGGTTTTCAGGGCGGCGTTAAGCGGCATGGTTTTCGTGGTCAAGGTCGCACCCATGGTGTTAAAGATCAGCAGAGAATGCCTGGTTCAGTCGGAGCGACTGGTCCAGCCCACATTTTTAAAGGAACACGCATGGCTGGCCGTATGGGTGGTGAGCAAGTGACTATTAAGAATTTAGAGGTTGTTGAGGTTGATGAAGCTAATAGTTTTATTTATTTGAAGGGGGCGGTGCCCGGTTGGACTAATGGTTGGGTGTCAATTGTTGGATCTGGCGATTTATTGATTGTCGAGCCGGCGGCTGCCGTTGAAGAAGTTGAGACACCAGTTATGGAAGATATTGTCGAAGCAGCTGCTCATGATACCGAAGGAAGTGTTAATCCAGAAGAAAACGCTGATTCGATTGTTGAAGATGCTATTGAATCAGCAACTAAGGAGGAACCGGCGGCCGAAACCGAGGCTGATGCTGAAGAAAAAGCAGTGGCTGAGGAAGCGGCGGCCAATGAACCAGCAGCTTAATTTGCTTAGCTAAATTAACCGTTATGATTAAATATCAAGTTTACAATCAACAGGCTGAAGTCGTTGGCGATCAAGAGCTAAGCCAAGAGGTTTTTGGTGTGGCTATTAATCCAGCTTTAGTTCATCAAGCGATGGTCGCTCAGCTAGCCAACACTCGTTCAGTGATTGCCGATACTAAGGATCGCAGCGAAGTCAGAGGTGGCGGCAAGAAGCCATGGAAGCAGAAAGGCACTGGCCGCGCTCGGGCTGGTTCTAACCGTAGTCCGATTTGGATTGGTGGTGGTGTCACTTTCGGTCCGACTAATGATCGTAATTTTACTAAAAAGATTAATAAAAAAATGCTGAGTAAGGCCATCTGTATGGTTTTTAGCGATCGGGTCGCCAGTCATGATTTGATTATTGTTGATGATTTGACGGTTAAAGACGGCAAGACCAAGGAATTAAAAGCAATTATTGAAAAATTATTAGCGGCTGATCAGCAAGGTAGTCAAGTGGCTAAGCCGCGGACTCTTATTTTGACCGGCAGCAGCATTGACTCTGTCAAGTTGGCTGGCCGCAATTTGCCACGAGTTCAGATTTTGAATGATCAGAATATTAATGTGGTCAGCTTGCTGCGGGCTAATAAATTTATTATTAGTCAGCAGGCGATTGCCAGTCTGCAGCAGCGTTACGGCACTGTGGCCGCTAAATAAGCTATTTGTTAAGATATCAGTATGGAAAAGCAGAATAATAGTACGGCGGTTGTTGATGAGAAGATCGCCCAAGCCGATCGTCAGACGATTCGCCGCGGCCAATTGGCTGGAGTATTGATTAAGCCAGTGGTGACTGAGAAAGCGACGGCTGTCAATCATTTAAATCAATATGTTTTTATGGTGGCTAATAAGGCCAATAAGATTGATATTGCTAAAGCTGTGCTGGTTTTTTATGGTATTGAACCGGTCGCGGTCAATATTATCAATGTGGCTGGCAAAAAAGTAGCGCGCGGCAAGATCAAGGGCCAGCGTAATGATTGGAAAAAAGCCATTGTGACTTTGCCGGCTGGCAAGACCATTCAGATTTATGAGGGTGTGTAATATTTACTAAGTTAAGCGATGATTATGCCTATCAGAAAAGTTAAACCGACAACTTCTGGCCTGCGTGGATCCAGTTTTGATAATTTTAGTGATATTACCAGCACCACTCCGGAGCGTCGGTTATTAGTTATTCGTAAACAAAAAGGTGGTCGCAATAATCAAGGTAAAATTACTGTCCGTCATCGCGGCGGCGGCCACAAGCGTTATATTAGAATCGTTGATTTCAAGCGCGATAAATTTGATATTCCTGGCCAGGTTATGACCATTGAGTATGATCCTAATCGCGGTGCTCGCTTAGCTTTAGTGCGTTATGCCGATGGCGAAAAACGTTATATTATTGCTCCAGTTGATTTGCAAGTTGGTCAGACAATTTTAAGCTCTAAGAAATTAATTGAAATTAAAACGGGTAATGCTTTGCCATTAGAGTATATTCCCGCCGGCATGCCGGTTCACAATGTTGAATTACGGCCTGGGTTCGGCGGCAAGCTAGCCCGATCGGCTGGTAACGCTTTGTATGTTATGGGCGTGGAAAAGAAATTTGCTCAATTAAAAATGCCGTCTGGCGAAATCCGTTTAGTCAGCAAGGCCTGTTTGTGCACCGTCGGTCAAGTTGGCAACCAGGACATTGCCCGGATTAATTTGGGCAAAGCCGGCCGAAATCGTCATTTAGGTATTCGTCCGACAGTTCGTGGTACTGCCATGAATCCGGTTGATCATCCACATGGCGGCGGCGAAGGCAATCAGCCGATTGGTTTGAAATATCCTAAGACCCCTTGGGGTAAGCATGCTTTGGGTGTTCGCACTCGCGACCCGAAAGCGTCCAGTAATTATTTAATTATCCAACGCCGCAAGAAGAAGCGTTAAACTTTGTTAATTTATATTGACTAGCCTATGTCCAGAAGTTTAAAAAAAGGCCCTTATATTAATGAACGGTTGATTGCGAAAATCAAGAAATTGGCCGTTGGCGATAAAACTGTTATCAAAACCTGGGATCGTGCTTGCACTATCACTCCAGAAATGATCGGTTTTGTTATCGGTGTTCATAATGGTCGTCAGCATATACCGGTGTTGATTAGCGAGAGCATGATCGGCCACAAGCTTGGTGAGTTTTCACCAACTCGTAAATTCGTCAGTCATGGCGGCAAGATGGCCAAGGCTCAGGCTAAGGGCAAGTAATTTATTAGCTAACTAAGATTCAGTATATGGAGATTACCGCACAAGCCAAACATATTCGCATTTCGCCCCGCAAAGCCGGCCTAGTTGCTAGTTTAGTTCGCGGCCGCCAAGTCAATGAAGCGTTAGCTCAATTAAAATTTGTCAATAAAAAGGCCGGTCGTTTTATTAGCAAATTATTGGTATCAGCTATTGCTAACGCCAAGCATAATTATGATTTGACCGCCGACAATCTGACTATTAAACAAATTTGGGTCGGCAAAGGCGCTACTTTTCATCGCTGGATGCCTAAGGCGCACGGTCGGGCCACTCCAATCAATAAAACCACTAGCCATATTACTATCGTTCTGGGCGAAATTAAGGATAGCGGTTTAAAAATTGCTCGGAGAGTTGAGGCTGAAGTGCCGATTAAGTTAAGTGAATTAGCCAGTAAAGGCGAGAGCAAGAATTTAGATAAGGCTGATCAGGCTAAAGAATTAGCTAATGAAGCCGAAGCCAAGGCTGAGACCTTTGAACAAGCGGCCAAGCGTGATGGTGGTTCTAAGTCTGGTTTTGTGAAGAAAGTTTTTCAGCGTAAAGCCGGTTAATTAAATTATTCTTATGGGACACAAAGTTAATCCAAAAATTTTCCGTATTGGCATCATTAAGACTTGGCCATCCAAATGGTTCAAGCAAGGCCAGCAGTATATCAAGAATTTACAGCAAGATGTCAAGTTGCGTGATTTTCTTTTCAGTAATTTACGGGTCGCCGGCTTGGATCGGGTTGAGATTGAACGTAGCGCTAATAAGGTTTCAGTCAGTCTGTTCGTGGCTAAGCCTGGCTTAGTTATCGGCCATGGCGGTACTGGCGCTGAAGATTTAAAGAAAAAATTACATAGTCAATTCTTAAAGAATTTTCGTTTGCATGATATCAGTTTAAATATTGGTGAAGTTAATCGGCCCAATTTGAGTGCCAATATTTTAGCTCAGACCATGGCTTTAGAATTGGAACAGCGGGCGCCTTTTCGCAAAATAATGAAACAGACCATCAACCGCGCTGAGCGTTCTGGCGCTTTAGGGGTTAAGGTTATGGTCAGCGGACGGTTAAATGGCGCTGAAATTGCTCGGACCGAGGTTTTAACTTCTGGTAAAGTTCCTTTGCATACTTTACGCGCTGATATAGATTATGCCCGCAGCACTGCCTATACCACCTTTGGTACTATCGGTATCAAAGTCTGGGTTTATCGCGGCGAAGTTTTTGATAATATTGAGGAGGTTAAAGGCGAAGTCGTTGGCCAGCGGCTGCGTTAGTTTATAAAAGTTAAGCAGACCAGTATGTTAATGCCCAAGAAAACTAAATATCGTAAATCACATAAAGCCAAGCGCGGCGGTGTGGCTACTCGTGGCACTACTATCAGTTTTGGCAGTTATGGCTTAAAAGCCACTACCGCTTGCTGGGTGACCGCTCGTCAAATTGAGGCGGCTCGTCGAGTTATTACCCGTTATGTCCAGCGGACTGGCAAATTATGGATTCGTATTTTTCCAGATCGTCCGGTTACTGCTAAAGGTGGCGAAATTCCGATGGGTAAGGGTAAAGGAGCCGTTGATCATTATATTGTTCCAGTCAAGCCCGGTGTTATTATGTTTGAGATTGAAGGTATTGATGAAAAGCGTGCCCGCGAGGCTATGAATTTAGCTGCTTACAAATTACCAGTTAAGTGTCAGTTTGTCGGCCGCGATCAGCTTAACTAATTGTTTATTGTGAAGACTATGGAATATCGAGATTTACAAACCAAGAGCGAGCACGAATTGCAACTGATGTTGGCCGAAAAACGCGCCGAATTAAAAGATCTGCGTTTTAAGAATGCCAGTCATCAGCTGAAGGCAGTGCGGCATATTAGAGCGGTCCGCCAAACAGTGGCTCGCCTGTTAACTTTATTAAATAATCGCCAGAAATAATTATGACCAAGCAGAATCAGGTCGCTGCCCCTAAACAGGCCATGCGCAAAAAATTTCGTGGTGTTGTTGTCAGCGATAAGATGGAAAAAACCATTGTGGTTAAAGTGGAACGGGTGAAAGTTCATCCCAAGTATCACAAGCGTTATACTGTTAGCCGCAAATATAAGGTTCATGACGAGGCTGGAACTTGCCAGCTTGGCGATCAGGTAACCTTTGTGGAGTGCCGTCCGTTATCTAAAGATAAGCGCTGGCGAGTTTTGGTTAATAGCCGTTAATTTGTTAATTAGTTATCATCCGTATGATTCAAGTTCAAACCGTATTAAAAGTAGCTGATAACTCTGGCGCTAAGAAAGTGCAGTGCATTCGTTTAATGAAGGGTTATCGACGGCACTATGCTAGTGTTGGCGATATGATCATGGTGACTGTTAAAGAAGCGGTGCCGCATGCGGCTGTGAAAAAAAGCGATGTCTTGCCGGCGGTTATTGTCCGGACGACCAAAGAAATTCGTCGGGCCGATGGTAGCTATATCCGTTTTGATGAAAACGCCTGTGTTATTGTTGATAAAAAAAATCATGAACCGCGCGGAAGCCGTATTTTTGGGCCAATCCCTCGTGAAGTCCGCCGGGCCGGCTTTGTTAAGATTGCTTCATTGGCGCCGGAAGTCTTATAATCAGTAATTAATCCAGTTATGAAGATTAAAAAGAATGATAAAGTATTAATTTTAGCTGGCAAAGATCGCGGCAAGACCGGCAAGGTATTGCAAGCTTTTCCTCGTCAGCAAAGAGCCAGCGTTGAAGGTATCAATTTACTGATAAAGCATATCCGGCCGCAACGCCGCGGCGAACATGGTCAGCGGATTGAATTTCCAGCCCCGCTGCATATTTCTAATTTGCAATTGATTTGTCCGCAGTGCGGTAAGCCGGCGCGGGTCGGTTATAAATATTTGGCAGTCAAAGAGGGCGATAAAACCAAGGCTCGCAAGGTCAGATTGTGTCGCCGCTGCCAACAATTGATTGACTAGTAAACATTATTTTATGCGCTTGAAAGAAAAATACAACAAAGAAATAATCCCGGCCTTAAAAAAGGAATTTAAGTACGCCAATCTTTTTGATGTACCTAAATTAACTAAAGCGGTGGTTAATGTTGGTGTTGGCCGATTTACCAAAGACAAGGCCTATATTGAGAATGTTTGTGAAACGCTAGCTAAGATTACCGGTCAGCAGCCAATACTAAACCCGGCTCGCAAATCAATTTCCGCTTTTAAAATTCGTGAAGGCATGATTGTTGGAGTATCAGTAACTTTGCGCGGTCAGCGCATGTATGATTTTATTGAAAAATTGGTGGCTGTTTCGTTGCCGAGAATTCGTGATTTTCGCGGTTTGAACAGCAAACTAGTTGATCGTAGCGGTAATTTAAGTATTGGCATTAAAGAAAGCTCTTGTTTTCCAGAAATCCGCTCCGATGAAATTGAAAAATCTCATGGGTTAGAAATATGTTTGGCAACCACTGCCAAAACTAGAGAGGAAGGGTTAGCCTTGTTTAAATTGATGGGTTTTCCTTTCAAGACTGAATAAGTTTTATTAACTACTAGAAGAAGACTATGGCCAGAAGAGCGTTAATTGTCAAAGCCAAAAAAACCCCTAAATTTTCCAGTCGGATTGTGCGCCGCTGTTGGCGCTGTGGGCGTAATCATGGCTATATGCGGGATTTTGGAATCTGCCGCATTTGTTTTCGGGAGTTAGCTAGCAATGGCGACTTACCGGGTATTACTAAGTCCAGTTGGTAAATTATATATTTTTACAAATTCCTAAGTTCACCTTATTATGATAGATCCAATTTCCGACATGCTGTCTCGTATCAGGAATGCCGCGGCTGTTAAAAAGGCCGAGGTTGTCCTGCCGATGAGCAAGTTGAAATATAATATTGCCAAAATATTGGAACGCGAAGGCTTTCTGGCTGGCGTTGAGATTATTAACCCAGATTCGGCTAAAAATAAAACCGCCGCTTTTGCTGAATTGCGCTTAGTTTTGAAATATCACAACAACGGTCAATCAGTCATTACGGCCATCAACCGGATTAGTCGTCCAGGTCGGCGAGTTTATTCTGGCAAAGAAAAATTGCCAGTAGTGGTTAATAATTTCGGTATCGCCATTATTTCTACTTCCGCTGGCCTGTTGACCAATAAAGAAGCGCGCCAGAAAGGAATAGGCGGTGAAGTTTTGTGTAGCGTCTATTAATTTGTTGATAATTGATTAAGCATATGTCAAGATTAGGAAAATTACCGATTATTTTGCCAGCCGGCACCACTGCCGTTTTGGATAAGGGAATTCTAACGGTTAATGGTCCCAAGGGCCAACTCCAGCAAGCCATCCACAAATTTATTAAGGTGGTTATTGAGGACGGCGCTATTATGGTTAATGTTGACAATAAAGACGAACGTCAGCAGCGAGCTTTTTGGGGATTATTTCATAAGTTGATCGGTAATATGGTTATCGGTGTTAGTCAGGGTTATGAAAAGAAGCTGGAGATTAACGGTGTTGGTTATCGGGTTAGTATTGCTGGCCAGAAACTAACTCTCAACCTAGGTTTTTCTCATCCAGTTGATTTTATTTTGCCTGATGGTATCAAGGGGCAGGTGGAGGCCAATATTATTACTTTGACCGGTATTGATAAGCAATTGGTCGGGGAGATTGCCGCCCAGATTCGTCGCCAGAGAAAGCCGGAGCCATACAAAGGGAAAGGTATCAAATATATTGATGAAGTTATCCGTCGCAAGGCCGGCAAGACTTCAGCTAAATAAGCTAGCTAATTTTAGAATGATATGAGCAGTACAAGTAAAACAGCTAAAAAAATTAGACGCCATAATCGCGTTCGGGCTAAAATTAGCGGGACAGCTGATTGTCCGCGGTTGAGTGTTTTCCGGTCGAATCGGGGTATGTATCTGCAAGCCATTGACGATACTAAGGGTTTAACGCTAGCTAGCGCTCATAGCCGTGAGGTTAAGGTTAAGGGCAATAAAACTGAAGTTAGTCAGGCTCTCGGTGTTTTAATGGCCGAAAAATTATTAGCCAAAAAAATTAGTAAAATAGTTTTTGATCGGGGCAGTAGCGCCTATCATGGCCGTGTTCAAGCTGCCGCTGAAGGCGCTCGCCAGGCTGGCTTGCAATTTTAGTTAATTAGCATCAAGTATGACTGAAGTTAAAGATACTATCGTCAGCGAAAAACAAGCCGTTCCAGAGGCTGTGTCCGCTGTCACTGAAAATCAGGCGACTGAACGTCCTAGCCGCAGTAGTAATCGCGGTCAACGAGGCAATGCTGGCGGCCGCGGCCGCGGTGATCGCCGGTCTAATGATCGTCAATCTCAGGATGAGTTTGATCAAAAGATTTTGGACATCGCTCGAGTTACTAGAGTTATGGCGGGCGGTAAAAGAATGCGTTTCCGCGCCTGTGTCGCTATTGGTGATCGCAAGGGACGCGTCGCTATTGGTTTAGCCAAGGGGCTAGATGTTACTATTGCAGTCAACAAAGCAGTTAATCAGGCTAAAAAGAATTTGGTTACTGTGCCGATGATTGATAAAACTATCCCTCATGAAATTAAACAGAAATCTGATTCGGCTGTTATTATCTTAAAACCGGCCAAACAGGGTCGCGGTATTATTGCCGGTAGCGTGGTGCGGATTATTTTAGAATTAGCCGGTATTAATAATGTTACTAGCAAGATGCTAGGATCGCATAATAAGATTAATAATGCGAAGTGTGTTATTAAGGCCTTGCGTAACCTGAAAAAACCGGCGGCCAATCATCGTTCAGTTAGTAAGCCAGCCGTTGCCATTAAGACCGAAACCGGGGCCGAATAGTAAATTAATTAATTTCTTTTTATGTTGACACTCCACACATTAAAACCGGCGATTGGTTCCAGCAAACAGCGCAAGCGAGTCGGACGAGGTAATGCTTCCGGACACGGTAATTACAGCGGTAAAGGCATGAAGGGACAGAAATCTCGTTCGGGCGTCAGCGGTATTAAGCGCATGGCCCTAAAAAAGGCGATGTTACAAATTCCTAAATTGCGTGGTTTCCAATCCAATAAGCCTAAATATCAAGTAGTTAATTTATCCACCCTGAGCCGCAGTTTTGCCGATGGTGCTATAATTTCGGCCGATAGCTTACTTAAGGCCGGATTGGTTAGTCAGGCCAAAAATATTAAGATTTTGGCTAACGGTGAATTAAAATTAAAGAATTTACAGATTAAGGGTTTAAAGCTCAGCGCGGCCGCTCAGGAACAGCTGACTAAAATGGGTGGAAAAATAGTTGAATAAATTACTTTTATGGAAAAATTACTAAAAATTTGGCGGATTCGTGAATTGAGAAACAATATTTTGTTTGTCATTGCCATGCTGGTAATTTTTCGGCTGGCGGCTCATTTACCAGTGCCTGGCGTCAATGCTCAAGCTTTGCGTGATCTGTTTGCTTCCAATCAATTTTTAGGTTTGATGAATCTGTTTTCCGGCGGCGGTATGCAAAATTTTTCCATCGTTATGATGGGAGTAGCGCCGTATATTACGGCTTCGATCATCTTTCAGCTGTTAGGAATGATTGTCCCGTCAATTGAAGAAATGAATAAAGAAGAAGCTGGTCGGCAAAAGATTAATATGTGGACTCGTTGGGCCACAGTGCCATTGGCGGTGATCCAGTCTTACGGCATGATTGCTTTATTGCGTCGCTCCAGTTATCAGATTCTCGGCTCAATTGATTGGCTTAACTATGTTACCATTATCGTTACCATTACAGCTGGCACTGTTTTTTTGATGTGGCTCGGTGAATTGATTACCGAAAGAAAGACCGGCAACGGCATTTCTATGTTGATTTTTGCCGGTATTATCGCTGGCGTGCCGCAGTCAATTCAGCAATTAATCTTGACTTATGATAGTTCCAAGCTGTTTATGGTTATCGGTTTTGTTGTTATTGCGATTTTAACGATTGTAGGCGTTATTTATATTAGTGAGGGCCAGCGCAATATTCCGGTGCAATATGCCCGTCAAATGCATGGCGGCCATAGCTATGGCGGCAGCACCACTCATTTGCCTCTCCGAGTTAATATGGCCGGAGTCATTCCGATTATTTTTGCTGTGTCAGTTATTCTTTTTCCGTCAATGATTGCTCAATTCTTTGTGACTAGCAAAGTGTCTTGGTTAGCTAAAGCTTCAACCTGGGTTATCGGTTTGTTGGCCAATCAGTGGTTCTATGGTATTAGCTACTTTATTTTAGTGGTTGCTTTTACTTATTTTTATACTGAAGTGGTTTTCCATCCTAACCAAGTAGCAGAAAATTTACAAAAACAGGGTGGTTTTGTGCCCGGTATTCGTCCCGGTCAACAGACCAGTCGTTATTTATCTGGCGTGCTTCATAAGATTACGCTAGCTGGCGCTTTATTTTTGGGTATTATTGCGATTTTACCGTTAATTATGAAATCAATTACCGGTATGCAGTCGCTAGCTATTGGCGGCACCTCTCTTTTGATTGTCGTTTCGGTGGTTATTGAAACTGTTAAACAGATTGAAGCACAGATGACTATGCGGCAATACGATGGATATTAGACTTTAGCTAGATTATTGATAGGCAGGCTCGCTAGCGAGCCTGTTTTGTTTTAATGGATTGTGGTATAGTAAAAGAGTTAAATTAATAATTTTTTGGCTATGGCCAGATTAGTTTTGTTTTTTTTCGGCCCGCCGGGTTCGGGCAAAGGAACGCAATCAGCTAATTTATCGCAACAGCTCGGTTTGCCAGCAATTTCGACCGGCAATCTTTTGCGCCAGCATTATCAATCAATAGGTGAGCATAATGCTGCCATGAATGAAGGGCAATTAGTGAGCGATGATCTGATTAATAAGTTGCTGGTTGAGCGCTTAAATCAGCCCGATGCACAAAGCGGGTTTATTTTAGATGGCTATCCTCGTAATAAGACTCAATTTGATTATTTTTATAATAATATCATTAACCCCGACGATAAAATTTGCGCTATTGAGATTAGTGTTAGCGATCAGGAAGTGCAGCATCGTATAGCTGGTCGACGTTTTTGCCCCAAGTGCGGCGCTGGTTACCATTTAACTTACAAGCCAAGTCTTCAAGCTGACCGTTGTGATGATTGTCAAACAAGATTAGAACAACGCCCTGATGATAGTCCAGAAACTATCCAAGAACGGTTGGCGCTTTATCGGCGCACTATGGGACCGTTAGTGGTTTCGTGGTGGCAATTAGGCGAACTGATTATTATTAATGGCGAAAAAAATATTGACAGTGTTTATCATGATATTTTATCAGTTTTACAAGAACGAGGCTTGGTGCCGCCAAAGTCAGAGATTGTATGATTCGTTATAAAAATCCTGAACAAATTGCTTTATTGCATGAAGGCGGTCAAAAATTAGGCCGAATTACTGCTCAATTAGCTGCTGCGGTTCGTCCGGGCGTGACCACAGCCGATTTAGAAGAATTATTGTTGCAGTTGATTGCCGAAGCTGGTGGTGCGCCAGCTTTTAAGGGTTATAAGTCTAGCCATCGCAGCCGAGCTTTTCCCACCGCTTTATGCGCCTCTATTAATCAACAGATTGTTCATGGACCGGCCATCCCCGGTCGAGTTTTAAAATCTGGTGATATTATTAGCCTAGATTTAGGCATGGAATATCCGCTCAAGAAACCGGGAATAGTCTCAGATTGGCCGATCAATCCTAACTCGCCTCATGGCGGTTATTTTACTGATATGGCCGTGACAGTGCCGATTGGCAAGGTTAGCCAAGTGGTTCAGAAATTGATTAATACTACTAGACAATCATTACAACTAGCCATTGCTCAGGCTTTGCCTGGTAATACTTTATTACAGATCGCTCAGGCTATTCAGTCATTTGTGGAAAAACGGGGTTTTAGCGTGGTGCGTGATTTAGTCGGTCATGGTGTTGGTTTAGCTGTTCATGAAGACCCGCAGATTCCTCATTATGTCTGTAATCAATATGGCGAACAAGACATTGTTTTAAAACCAGGCATGGTTATCGCCATTGAGCCGATGATTAGTTTAGGCAGCCCAGATATTACCACCGGTCGCGATGGTTTTTCATTTGAAACGATTGACGGCAGCTGGAGTGCTCATTTTGAGCACACTATTGCTATTACTGCGACTGGTCAGCAGATTTTAACGCTACCCGAATGATTGAACCGATTATTTATTTAGGTATTGATTGGGGGATTAGTAAAATTGGCCTAGCCATTGGTGATAGTCAAACCAAACTGGCTTTGCCCTATGGTCGAGTGGCTAGCTGGTCAGAGGTGGAAAAAGTTATTCAGCGTGAAAAAATTGATCAATTAATCATCGGTTGGCCGCGCCATTTAGCCGATCAGACCATTGATCCTCATCCTGGCTGGCAATATTTTGTTGATCAAGCCGAAACCAGCGGTTATCCTGTTCATTTAGTCGATGAACGGCTGACTACGGTTGCCGCTGATCGTCTGATTAATCATCAAAAAGCGGCCGCCGATCAAGATGCTATTGCCGCCATGTTGATTTTGCAAAGTTTTTTTGATAATTATGCGGCGCACTACTAGCGAGCGCTTGTTGATTTTACAGCGTCGCCAATGTCAGGAACAAGATGCCATTATTACCGCTTTTAGTCCGCAGCGTGGATTACTAAGGCTTTGGTGCCGTGGTTTATTCAAACCTCAATCCAAGTTAGCCGGTCATGTGGAGCCCCTAACCATCATTGACGGGTTGATTGTTTGGGGACAGCGGCCGTTATTGAGTGCGGCCGTCAGCCGTCAATCCTTCGGCCAGCTAAAGAGTCAGTTAGCGGCGGTTGTGGTGGCCAGTCAGATTATTAACCGCTATCAGCGTTGGTTGACAACCGGTCAAGTCGTCGCTGAGGCTTGGTCAGATTTGAACGAGCTTTTAACTGATTGGGATCGACAGCCGCTGAGTTTAAATATTTTAACTGCTGGTTCGCAGGCTATTCAGTGGCGGTTGGGCAATCGGCTTGGCTATGCCCCTGATTTAGAGCGGTGTGTTAATTGTCAACAGCTATTTTCAACCTCAGTCTGGTGGCGACCATTTGATGGCGGACTAGTTTGCTCAAATTGCCGGCCAGCCGCCGCCAATTTAGAATTATCAGCCGTGGCCCGGCAATATTGGTTAAGACTTTTAACTGACGAGTGGCTTGAATTGACGAAATCGCCCCTATCGCCTACAATTTTAGAGCAGCAAACCGGCTTTTTTAATGAGTGGGTTAATTTTTTAGATCACTATATATGTTAAGAACACATAATTGTGGCCAATTGCGTTTAGTTGATAACGGCCAGACGGTTACTTTAGCCGGCTGGGTGCAATCCTGTCGTAATTTAGGCGGCTTATTATTTATTGCTTTACGTGATCATGACGGTTTGACCCAATTAGTGATTGATTTAACTAGCCAGCCGCAAATTGCTGCTTTAGCCCAGGAATTGCGTGATGAATTTGTTATTAAGGCTAGCGGTCAAGTGCGTCCACGGCCGGCCGCCATGATTAACCCTGACATGGTTACCGGTGAAATTGAAGTAGCGGTTGATAGTTTGGAAATTCTTAATCGGTCCTTACCATTACCTTTTAATTTAAGCGAGGATAAAGTTGGCTTAGCCAGTGAAAGTTTACGTTTACAGTATCGTTTTTTAGATTTACGCCGACCCAATTTACAGGCCATGCTAGCAGCCAAAGATCAGTTAATTCGTCAGATGCGTTATTATTTTCAAGCCCGTAATTTTATTGAAATTCAGACACCGATTTTAGCCAATTCGTCACCAGAAGGCGCCCGCGACTTTTTGATTCCTTCGCGTTTATTTCCGGGTCAATGTTATGCTTTACCGCAAGCCCCGCAGCAATTTAAGCAGCTGTTGATGATTGGCGGCTTAGATCGTTATTTTCAGATTGCTCCTTGCTTTCGCGATGAAGATAGTCGTCAGGACCGTCATTATGGCGAGTTCTACCAGCTGGATATGGAAATGAGTTTTATTGATAGCGAAGAAGATATTTGGCAGATTATGGAGCCATTAATGATTCAATTAACTAATGAATTTAGCGATAAACAAATTATTGGCCTGGTTGATGGTCGTTTGCCAAAATTGACTTGGCACCAAGCGATGACTGATTATGGCTCAGACAAACCGGATTTGCGCTTTGATCTCAAGATTGAGCCGGTGAGCCATATAGTGGCTAATAGCAGCTTGGCTATTTTTCAGACAGTTATTAATGATGGTGGAGTTATCCATAGCTTAGCGGTACCAGGCGACCATAAATTAAGTCGCAAACAACTGGATGAATTGGTTGATTTAGCTAAGCTTAAAGGGTTGAGCGGCTTAGGTTATTTAATCTATAATGGGGATAATTGGCAAGGGAGTCTAGCTAAAAATTTAGAATCGGCTATCTTGCAGGAATTAGTCAGCGCTTTGAAGTTGGAAGTTGGTCAGACCGTTTTAATAGCTGCCGGTCAATGGCTGCCGGTTTGTCAAGCCTTAGGGGCTATCCGTAGCCAAATAGCTCAATGGTTTGCTTTGGCTGACCACAAGCTGGCCGCTTGGTGCTGGGTGATTGATTTTCCATTTTATGAGGTCGGTAACACTGTTACTGGTTTCGATTTTTCCCATAATCCATTTTCTATGCCCAAGGGCGGTCTTGATGCTTTAAAAAATCAGCCGCCGCTAGAAATTGTTGCCCATCAATTTGACTTAGTTTTAAATGGCGTAGAAATATCCAGCGGGGCCATTCGCAATCATCAGCCGGAAATTATGTATGAAGCTTTCCGTCTAGTTGGCTATGAACAGGCTGAAGTTGACCGCCGTTTTGGAGCGATGATTGAAGCTTTTAAATATGGCGCGCCGCCTCACGGTGGCAATGCTCCCGGCATCGATCGTCTTTTAATGGTGCTCAAGGATTATGATTCAATTCGGGATATTTATGCTTTTCCGAAAGACGGCCAAGGCCGCGACTTGATGATGGGTAGCCCCAGTCCGGTTGATCAGCATCAATTAACTGACCTAAATTTACAATGGTCAAAAAATAAATAATTTTTATGGAAGTGCGGACTTGGTTAGAATTAGATCGGGCGGCCATCGCCAATAATTATCAGCTTCTCAAAGATCGTTTGCGATCAGACTGTTTAGTGATGGGTGTGGTTAAATCTAATGCTTACGGCCATGGTCTGGTAGATTTTTCACAGCAATTAGCCCAACTAGGTGTTAATTGGCTAGGTGTTGACTCTATTACTGAAGGGCTGGCTTTACGGCGAGCGGGTATTAATCAACCGATTTTAATTTTGGGCTATACTTTGCCTAATTTATTAGCCCAAGCGCGTCAAAGTAATTGTAGCGTGACGATTTCTAGCTGGGATAATCTGCGCGCCTGGGCGGCGCTGCCGGTTGATCAGCGGCCAGCGGTTCACTTGAAGCTAGATACTGGCATGACTCGTCAGGGTTTTGTGGAGCAGGATTGGTCCAAGGTTTTGGCCTTCTGGCAACAGCAAGCCGGTCATAATTCTTTAGAGGGAATATATACTCATTTGGCAGCTGCCAAGAACCCATCTTTTCCGCAATTCACTCAACAACAGCTCAGCGCCTTTAATCGTGCTATCCAGCTAGCTAAGCAATTTCAGCAAACGCCTTTAAGCCATGCCGCTGCTACGGCCGGCGCCATAGTTTTTCCGGAAGCCCAATTGGACATGGTCCGTTATGGTATTGGTCTTTATGGTTTGTGGCCAGCTTTAGCCGTTCGCGAATTTTTGGTTGAACAGTTGCCGTTGCGGCCAGTTCTGAGTTGGCGCAGCTTGATTGCGGAAATAAAAATAGTATCAGCCGGCGCCAGTATCGGCTATGATGGTGCTGAAAAAATGTGGCGTGATGGCCGGCTAGCCATTGTGCCGGTTGGTTATTGGCAGGGTTTTGATCGCGGACTATCCAGTATTGGCCATGTTTTGGTTCATGGTCACCGAGCCAGAGTGGTCGGCCGTGTTTCTATGGATATGATTACTATTGATATTACCGATATTCCAGAAGCACAAGTCGGCCAAATGGTTACTTTATTGGGCCGTGATGGCCAGCAAGAAATTACGGCCGACGAGATTGCTTTGTTGATTGATACTAGCTGTTATGAAGTAGTTACCAGATTAAATCCGCTAATGAAAAAAGTTTTAAATTAATTTTATGGAGAAGATTGGTCGTTATCCAGAGCCATTTAATGTCCAAGAAAAACCACTGACGGAAAAATTAGAGACCACTAATAAGCAGGAGCAATCTGATTTATTAGATCAAGCTATTTTTGCAATACAGCTTTTTCAAGCTGATCGTGAATATCAGTTAGCGGGCCAGGTCGGCAATCTGTCTGATAGTTTTGATAATTTTAAGCATTTTACTGACGATCTGCAAACGGCTGCTCGTTTGGCAGCTGAAAAAAAACAAGACTCAAGTCAGACGGATATTATTTATCAAGGATATTTGAAGGAAATTGACAGGATTTATCAAAGTTTACCAGCGTATCACCTTGATCAGGCTTATAATGAACAATATTTTCAAACCAGAAAATCGGAATTAACAGCCGTTACTAGTTTTATTAATGAGATTATCAGTAAAGCCAAGCAAGAGCGCCCCGAACTTTTTATTGATGATCGAAGCACCAATGAACGAGCCGGCCTTTTAGATTATAATTTATTACAACCAACAATCATCAGTGGTCGTGAGCATAATCCTGTATTGGCTGAAATTTTAAAAAAGCAAGGAGTCAGCCCGTTAGATAATTTGTTACAGATTCATTTTCAACCTCTGTTTAAACAAGAAGGGACTGGCAATCGCTTGGCTAAAATAAAAGATTCTTTGGCTGAATTAGCTAAAGTAATTGTTGATAAATATCCTCAAGTTCAAGGTGTCACTGGCACTTCTTGGCTTTTAGATAATGAAGCAGTTTGTCGATTAATTGGCTTTAAAGCCATCGGTCAAGTTGAGTATGGCAATTGGAATCAATTAATTGATCACACTGGGCAAATCAATCAGGAGCGGCTGTCTCAGCTGGTTAAGACTGGCCATTTGCCAATGAAGAATGTAATCGGTTATATTAGCGTAGTGGATTTTTTGCAGAAATTTTTACCATCAGAGTACCGCGGGGTAGTTAATCTGGTAAAACTAGACTCCAATTGGGCCGAAGATTATAATAATTTTAAAAATAATTTTCAAATTGAGAGGCAGCAATTATTAAAATTATTTATCGCTAACCAAATTAATAGTGAGGCCGAATTAAGACAACAGCTTGATCATTGCACCACTTTTAAAATGATTTTGAGTCAGGCTGGTGTTTTAGATGATTTTATTGAATTATTGGATAAGCATAATTATCAACTTAACCAAATAGAAAAAAATAGTCCGCAGGAGACTAAAATAATAGCGGAAAAAATTAATAATTTAATTGTTTTAAAGCAACAGAAAAAAGAAATTAGTTATCAAGTGGAAATTAATTAACTAGTTTAAAAATATGTCAGCCAAGTTAACTAATAATCAATTGCCGAAGTTTGGTTTTTTTTATTTATTATCGCTAATTTCTCTAATCTTTACCGCTATTCCGGCCGGATTAGTCGCTTTTCAGCTAATTAACAAATGGCTGCCCGATCCGCTGAGCGGCTATACAGTCAGCTATACTTCCAGCAGCTTAAAATTTGGTTTAGCAGCGCTATTAATTGCCGTACCGGTTTATTTTTGGACTAATCATCAAATCAATCGCGGTCTTTTAAAAAAAGAATTAGATCGTCGAGCTGATTTGCGGCGGTGGTTGATTTATTTTATTTTATTGGTAACAGCCGTGGTCATGTTGAGCTGGTTGATTGCTATTTTTTATCGTTATTTAGATGGTGAATTAACCGGCCAATTTTTGGCTAAGTCAGCTGTGGCTATTATTATCGCCGCCGTCATATTTTTGTTCTATCGCTATGATTTACGTCGCGACCCTAAAAAAGCCAGTGATGCTCGCTATCTGCGCTGGTTTGCCTGGCCGGTTATTATTATGTTGGTTATTTTATTTATCAGCGGTTTTATGATTGCCGAAAGCCCAAAACAGGCGCGTCAGCGTCGCTATGATGAAAAGCTAATCGGCAATTTTTATCAAATTGATAGCGTTTTAAGTACTTATTATCAGCATAATAATCGTTTGCCCGATAGTTTGGATGAATTATTGTCGACGCCATATTTTTTAGATCGTCAAGCTTTGCAAGCCAGTGATGGTCAAAAGATTAGCTATAAGCCGCTCGGTGGCGCCAAGTATCAGCTATGCGCCACCTGGCAGACCAGTAATTTGGACAATAACGATGGTGTCCGAACTATTGGTATTGAAAAATGGCCGCACCAGAGCGGTTGGCAGTGCTTGGAACAAACTATCTGGAGTGATGTTTAAGAAACTATTGACGTTTGTTCGTTGCAGTCAAGCATGTCGGTTCAGCGCATCACCATTATTTTGTTATTTAACCTAACTTTGTGGTTAGGGACTGGTTGGTGGTCAGCGCAACAATCAGCCGCTCCGGATGTGCCTCAGTTTGTTTGGCCAAATCGTTGGCCAGAAATTAAGGTGTGGCCGGCCAGCAGCACGGTTGTCTGGTCGCCGCAACAGGGGAAATTAATCAGTCAGAATAGTCAGCAATTAAGACCAATCGCCAGCTTAAGCAAGATGGTAACAGCTTTGGTGGTGTTGGGCGAAAAACCGCAGTGGTCAGCTTCGTATACTTTAAAGAATGAAGATCAGCGTTATGGCAATATCGTTTACCTCTATCCTGGCGAAACTGTAACCATTAAAGATTTATGGCAAGCTAGTTTAATGGCTTCCGATAATACCGCTACTCAGGCTTTGATTCGGGCTGTCGGTTTGAGTGATGATCAATATCGGCAGAAAGTGACCGAACTGGCTGGACGGCTGCAAATTAGTGATTTGCAGATTAAAGAACCAACCGGCTTAAATCCCGATAATCAAGCTAGCGCTATGGCTATTGCTCAGATTACCAATGAAGCTCTCAATCAACCGGAGATTCAACAGTCAGCTTTGCTTGATCGCTATACATTCACCACCAAGTCCGGCCGACAGCAGTTGATTACTAATACTGATGGTTTTGTTCGCGGTTCAGCCGTTTTGCCGTCAGATTGGCAGATTGAGGGCGGTAAAACCGGCTATATTGATGAGGCCGGTTATTGTTTTGCAGCTTTGTGGAAGAATTCTGCTGATCAGCAATTGGTTAGTGTTGTATTGGGGGCACCGACCAAAGAGGGGAGATTCACCATTACCAAGGCGCTAGTGGATTATGTTCAACAAAAATATTATTAGCTAGCTGGTCAAATTGTTGAACTGTGATAAAATATTAAAAATAGATATTCAATATGAAAAAATTAATTATCGGTAATTGGAAAATGGCCCTGGGCTATCAACAAAGCCTGGAGTTAGCTGAAAATTTAGTGCTGAGCCAGCCGCCGCGGCCGTTATTGGCTGAGGTCGTAGTTTGTCCCAGCCCGGTAGCTATCTCGTCGGTTGCGAATATTTTAGAGGGCACGGCCATTTTTTGGGGCGCTCAAGATGCCGCTGAGCAAACACCCGGCGCTTTGACTGGTGAAACCAGTTTGGAGAGTTTGGTTGAGCTGGATTGTCGTTTTATTTTGCTGGGTCACAGCGAGCGGCGCCAGTTTTTTAATGAAACTGATGCTATTATTAATGCGAAGCTGCGAGCCGTTATTGAACGAACAACGATCAAGCCAGTGGTTTGTCTGGGTGAAGATTTAGCTACTCGCCAATTTGGTCAGGCCGAAGAGAAAGTTAGTCGGCAGTTGCAGGCTGTTTTGGCTGGAATTATTCTACCGGCTGATCGCGAATTAATTATCGCTTATGAACCGATTTGGGCTATTGGCACCGGCCAGACTAGCACTCCCGAACAGGCGCAAGCCATGCATCAATTTATTCGTCAAGAATTAGAGCAATTGGGCTATCCCAATAACCGTTTGCTTTATGGCGGCAGCGTTAAACCGGATAATGCCGCCAGTTTGCTAGCGATGCCGGATATTGACGGCCTGCTGGTTGGTGGCGCCAGTTTGACCGCTGACAGTTTTTGGCCCATCGTTTTTGCTCAATAATTTATGTTATTATTTTGGCTTAGTCTTATTTTAGTAGCGGTTGCTTTAACAGTTTTGTTTTTTATTTTTTTCCATAAGATGCCGCTGCTAGCTAATATTGATATTGCCAATTTACCGGCCGAACGCGAAGCCGCCAAAAAACAGGCGATTATTGATGAACGGATTCGTCGCCAATTGGCCCGACATGGCTGGTGGTGGCGTAATTTACTAGGACCATTTTATCAGCGCTTAAAAAATCTTTTTTGGCGCGGTTACGGCCAATTGCAAAAACTAGATCGTCAACACCTCAAAGCTCGTCTGCAAGCTCAGGGTTTGAATTGGCAGCGGGCCAAACAGTTATTAGCCGACGCTGAAGAGGCTTTAAAAAATAATGATTTAGTTCAAGCTGAGAAATTGGCGGTTGAGTCGCTTGAGCTAGATAAAAGCCAACTTGATAGTTTTATTATTTTAGCTGAGATTTATCAAGAACAGAAAAAATACCAAGAAGCGGAAGAAACTTGGATTTATGCTATCAAGCGCTTGAGTCAGAAGTATCGGGCTGATCAATCGCGCGGCCGGCAAGAGGAAGCTCGGGAAACCGGCCGGCGGCTGGCTGAATATCAATATAGTCTAGGGCAGCTATATCTACGCCAAGATAATCCTGATCGCGCCGACTACTATTTAAAGCAGGCTTTAAAGATTGAACCGAAGAATCCGCGTTATCTTGACACACTGTTGGAAATTAGTATAATTAGAAAAGATCGCGTTACTGCGGTATTAATTTTTGGTACTTTATCTGAGGTCGACCCTAGCAATGCCGGTCTGGCCGAGTATCAAGAAAAAATCCGTCAATTATAATATCGCGCCGTTGTAGCTCAGTTGGTAGAGCACTTCCATGGTAAGGAAGGGGTCTCGGGTTCAAGTCCCGACAACGGCTCCCCTTAAGACAAGCTGTCACAGCTTGTTTTTAAAAATTAGCGCCTGTGTCAACCATTATCTTATTTTTTACTGCCGCTATTTGGGCTTATGTCGGCCACTTAGCTACCTTTCAGTGGACCGGACTCGGATTGACTCGCTGGTCTTATATTCCGGACTTAGCCGCTTTAATATTGCTAGTTATCATTCGGCAGCCGTTTTGTCGCCGCCGTGGCTGGTTGATTATTGAGCAAGGCTTGCTAGCTACTTATTTTTATCTTAGTCAGATTATTAAATTGCGCTTTTTTGGTTGGCCATTAATGCCCAGTGATTTTTCGGCGGCTGCTAGTTTTTGGCGAATTTTAGGCGATATTAATCCTTGGTGGCAGATCGCGTTAATTGGGCCACTGGTTTTGTGGCTAAGTTTAATTATTATCAATTGGCGCTGGCCGCGGCCGCAGATCTGGTTTCGCTTAGGTTTGGCTAGCTTGGTATTGATTACTATTTTTCAATATCCAGCCCGACCGTTAGCCGCCCTAGATAAGCTGTTTGGTAATTCCTATTGGGATCAGAAAACTAATTATGCCCAACGCGGCCCTTGGTTGTATTTATTACAAGAGAGTTGGCGACAACAATTAGCCTTTCAGCTGCCGAGTCGGATTGAAGTGGAACAGGCGGCGGCCCAACTGGATTATCGGCCAATTTCTACAGTAACCACCGGCAGTTCTACTCCCAATATTTATTTTATTGTTGTCGAATCTTTGTGGCAGCCAGATTTGCCAGCCGTGCAATTTAATCGTTCACCCTGGGCCGATAACTGGCAACAGCAAGCCAATTTAGGTTTAGGTCAGGCTCTTAGTCCAACTTTTGGCGGCAAGACAGCTAACGCCGAATTTGAGCTACTCTGCGGTTGGCCCAATGTTCAGGCGGGTATGATTTTTAATGGCGGTATTAAACAATCGGTGCCATGTCTGCCTAATTATTTAAAGCAATTAGGCTACCGGACCGTGGCCTTTCACGCCAATGTACCGGCTTTTTGGAACCGACACAATATTTACCCATTGCTCGGCTTTGATCATTTTTATAGTCTAGCTGATTATCGTCAGGACGATATGAATGACGAATTTATGGCTGATAGTAGTTTTTATCAACAAACTTTAGATAAGATTAAGGCTCAAGATCAAAGCCAGCCCAGCTTTAATTATTTATTGACTTATTCCAATCATTTAGGTTATCCGCTTAATGCCAACCGGCCGGCGATTATTAGTACTACCCCAGCCATTGCCGCTGTGGCTGAACGCTATTTTAATTCCCTCTATTATACTACCAAGGAATTGGCGGAGTTTTTAGAACAACTCCACCAGATTGACCCGGCCGCCGTTGTAATGGTTGTTGGCGATCATTGGCCATTTTTGGGTGATGATAATATTGGCTATCGTCAAGGTGGTTGGTGGCCGGATGGTCAGTTGAGCGCCCAGCAGATTTGGCAGCGATCCATAACGCCGCTATGGGCTCGCCAGGCTAATGATTATTGGCTAAAAGATCGACAGTTAGCTTTTTATCAATTGCCTGATGCGCTTTGGCAACAGCTGGGTTTTGGTAATAGCCCATTTGCCACCTGGTCGGCTAGTTTGAACGCCAACTGGCGGCCATTAGATTCACTGGGCGAACCCGGAGTAATTAAAAATCAAGAAGGAGATTATCAGTTTTGTTATCCTGGGGCTAACGATGATCAATGCTCAATAATTAATCATCAACATCAGGCGACTCGAACCTTAATTTTAGATATTTTTCGCGGTCGACAAGATAGTCAAATTAGCATTGACGAGGCTGGTTGATTATGCTAATTTAGGGATACGGCGTTAACGCCTAATTTTTTGGGTCGGTACCAAAGCGGTCAACTGGGGCAGACTGTAAATCTGCTGGCTTATGTCTTCGTAGGTTCGAATCCTACCCGGCCCACCATTTAATTCTCATTTATTATTAAGTTTATTTTTATGTCAAAATTAGGACCCAAAACCGCAAAAAATCTCCAAGATGCTCTTGCCGGCGAAGCAATAGCCCGCAATAAATATAATTTTTTCGCCTCAGTCGCTCGCAAGGCCGGTTATGTCCAAATTGCCAATATTTTTGAAGAAACGGCCAATAATGAAAAAGAGCATGCTAAATTATGGGCCAAAGCGCTGGGTTTAATTGGCGATACTGCGGTCAATCTGCAGGCGGCGATTAGCGGTGAGAATTATGAAAATCAGATTATGTATCCGAAAATGGCAGAAGAAGCGGAAGAAGAAGGCGAGAGTGAGCTGGCTGAGGCTTTTCGCAGAGTCGGTGAAGCGGAAAAAGCCCATGAAGCCCGCTATCGCCAGTTGCTGATTAATTTAAATAATGACAAGGTCTTTAAGAAAGATCAGCCGGTTCGTTGGAAATGCAATAATTGTGGTTATATCCATGAAGGTTTAGAAGCGCCAGAAGAATGCCCAGCTTGCCAGCATCCGCGAGCTTATTTTGAAATCTTTGCAGAAACTTACTAATATTATTGATATGACTGAATTGCGCCAAGTTTATCGCTGCAATATCTGCGGCAATATCATTGAAGTTCGCCAGACCGGCGGCGGTGAATTAGTTTGTTGCGGCCAGCCGATGGAATTATTAGTGCCCAATACGATTGATGCTAGTCAAGAAAAACATGTGCCGGTCATTACAGCTGTTGATGGCGGTATTAAAGTGACAGTCGGCCTTGAAGCGCATCCGATGGAAGCGACCCATTATATTAAGTGGATTGAGTATATTGTTGGCGCTACCAGCTATTTTCAAGAATTATTGCCTGGTCAGGCGCCAGAAGCCCTGTTCGCCGGCGCGCCCATCGGCGGGCAAGCCCGTTGCTATTGCAATATTCATAGCCATTGGGCTAGTATGAAGTAAATTTTAGTTAAGCAGATAATCATCCGTTTATGTCTCAAGATAATATGATCAAGCTGGAGTGCACGGTTTGCAAGTCAATCAACTACTTTTCTCACAAGAATAAGAAGGTGATTAAGGATCGCTTGGTAATGAAAAAGTATTGCCCCAAATGCAACCAGCACACCGAGCACAAAGAGACTAAGTAGTTTCAGTCGGCCCTAGCGGCCTGCTGCGGGATTCGTATAGTGGTAGTACGGAGGTCTCCAAAACCTTTGGCGGGGGTTCGATTCCCTCATCCCGTGCATTATTTCAACTAACCCTAAAATAGGGTTAGTTTTTGTTGAGCCGTTTTTACTAACAGAATGTACGTGTTATAATGATAATATAAAAATGAACTACAAAACCTAGTAAAAAATTAAAAAAACCGCTCGGCAGTTATATTTATGGAAAAATTGAATTTTTTACAGCCGCCTAATCAAGAAGTTATCCACTCCATTGAGAAAAAGATGGATGATTTTTTTGATCAGTTAGCGCCTGAAAATACTGATAATATTATTAAAATTAGCGCAGACCAGGTCAAGCATTTAGAGGCTGAAGGCATTAAGTTGGAAGCTTTCTTAGACCACATCTGTGCTAAGCATGGTTATTTAATGCATGGTTCACTAACTGAGATTAAGGATAAATATTTAAAGTCTCAATTTGGCAAAGTTTTTGCTTCCAATAGATCGGCGATTGCTATTATGCGTTCAATTTACTCTAATCGTAATGTCAATTTAGCGTATCCTTATCAATATAATGATCAACATCCATTAAAGTTAGTGGTCCATACTCCAGAGAATGGCCGATATATTAGCCAAGATAATGGTTTTATCTATTTAGTTAAAAAAGATGGTTTTTTAAATGAACCGGCTGGTTCATGGCAATTTATTAGTCAATCGCCCGAAGTCAATTATTTTATAGTTGTGGAAACTAAAAGGGCCGACTTTAATTATCCAGTAGAATTTAAAAATGATTTAGACCAAGAATAGTCAAACCATCTGGATTGGCATCGTTTTTATGTTTGAGCAGAATAAATAGTTGATCATTAAATAACCAAAAATTAACCATAAATTTATGGCTACCGATTTCTATCAACTTGATGATATTCCTGTATGGATCAGCGATTAGCCGCTATGTATAGCCAGTTAGAGATTACCACGCCTGGACTGGCTGTTGATATTGATGAAACTTTATCTTGGACGGTTGGTTTTTGGGTAGAGGCGATGCAACAGAAATTTGGCAATCCGGAAAATTTGACAATTAAAGAAATGGTTGCCAAATATCGCTATACCCAAAATGTGCCTTATTGGCAAAGCCCGGAAGCGCTAGAGTGGATGGCCGCTAAAATTAATTCTAATGAGATACAAGAAGGCTTGCCACTAATTGATGGTTCCAGCGTCTATTTAAATAAAATAAAACAAATTATTCCTATTGTTGCTTATATTACTGTCCGGCCGGTAAAAGTTCTGGAAGGGACCAAAAATTGGCTAAAGAAACATAATTTTCCCTTAGCGCCGGTTATTTGTCGGCCCAATGACATTGATCATGGTGATGGCCATCAGTGGAAAGCGACTGTTTTAGAGAGTTTATATCCGAATGTTTTGGGTATAATTGACGATAATCCTAAGCTACTTAGTTTTTTAAATAAAAATTACCGAGGCAAGGTTTTTTTATACGACCATCATGATAATTTTGGTCTTTCCTTTGTGATTGCTTGTCGGGATTGGCCAACAACTTATCAAGCCGTTAAAAAGACATTCATTAAAGTATAAGTTAAATTATTCACATCGCACATGAAAAACGCAAATATACAATCAAGCTAAGTATTATGAAATTGCTTTTAGCTTTATTGATGTCAAAAAGCAGGTGGATTTATTGGAACAATTTATTAAAAAGTTTAGTAAAATAGGAGTAACGACTGTGTTGGATATATGTTGTGGTACCGCTTTACAGCTTCGAGAGCTGGCGCTACGAGGCTATCGATCAATCGGTTTAGACGCTAGTCTTAAAATGCTTAACTATTTGCAGAAAGAGGCGCAACGGGAAGGCGTTATTGTAGAAAGCGTGTTAGCCGATATGAATAATTTTAAGTTAAGACAAAATTATTTCACCAGAAGAGTTTAAACTTTTGGTTGAGAAAAATGGAAAATTTGAATTTATTGGTTTTTTTGAGAGAAGCCGGACTCAATTACTGAAAAAGGTGTCATCTAATAATATCGTTTTGCTTAGAAAGAAATAGTTTAATATTATTTTTGCAAGTTAATTTTTAGATATGTTAATCAGCTTATAAAAATAACCCATCGCCAAATAGCGATGGGCAAGTTGTTGAGTTTTTTGTTAGTAGTAGGTGATATTCACCTCTACTTTTCTGATTTTTCGGGCGATGGCTCTGACCAAGCTCTCGCCCTTGTTAAAGTCGCCAGGTTGGCGGTCACCCTCGCTAACCTCAATGGTTAGCAGGTGAATGGGCTGCAACCCGCTAGCTACCAGATTAGCTAGCACATCTTTGGGCGCAACCAGGGCGATTTCATCATATCCGCCCTGTCGATACCGCCGCATAATTTCGGCGGCATCATTAAATCTTTGACTGTCCATAGTTATTAGACAGTCATCGCCACACTCTCTTTTGATTGTGGCGAACTGCTGGTAACTGGGATAGTGCCTGGAGATTACCAGGACTTTTTTTCTCGTCGGTTCATCTAATAACTCAATCATCTTTTTCCTCCTTTTCAGAGTTTTGTGCCGTTATCTTGCCATAATTTATGAAAAAGTCAAGCTATGCCGGTAACGCCCACTTAAAATTATTAGATTTATTTGTTATACTTTTTCTATATGCAAATTGAATACGAGGCAACTTTTATTAATGTGGACAAAGATGATGTTCACCAGCGTTTAATTGCAACCGGCGCTGTGTTGGTCAAGCCAGAGTTTTTGCAGCGGCGGATTATTTTTGATTTGCCGCCGGGAAAACAAGATCCCAGTCGTTGGTTGCGAGTCCGTGATGAGGGTGATCGGATCACCTTAAGCCTAAAGGTAGTTGATGGCGATCGGATTGATAATCAACAAGAATTGTGTTTAATAGTCAATAATATGGATGCTGCTGCTGAATTGTTGACTGCTATTGGTTGTCGGACCAAGGCCTACCAAGAGAGCAAGCGGGAGCTTTGGCGGCTAAATGATGTGGAGATAACTATTGATGAATGGCCGCACCTGGACCCATTTGTTGAAGTGGAAGGACCATCTGAAGCCGTCGTTCAAGCAGCCAGTCGCCAAATCGGTTTTGATTATTCGCAAGCCTTGTTCTGCGCGGTGGATAAGTTATATGAATTAAAATATGGCATTGCTAAAGACGTAATTAATTATCAGACGCCACGTTTAGTTTTTGACCAAGTTAATCCATTTGTTAGTTAAGAAATTATGTTAAAAAATAATATTATGAAAAAATCATTAATTGTGCCTTTATTATTGACAGTCTGGCTGCTGGGCGGCTGTTCTTTGCACAATCAGGCCAAAGCGCCAGTTAATAATGATTCAGCCATTGAGCCGTTTGAAGAAGTTGTGCCTGAACCGGCGCCTGAGCCGGTGCCAATGGCGGAGATACTTGATCAATCAGTGCCAGCCCCTCAGCCGCCAGTTGATGATCCAATTGATTCAGATTCAGCCGTGGCTTGTCCTTTGGATGCGCAAATTTGTTCTGATGGTTCAGTGGTGAGTCGGGTAGCGCCCGATTGTCAGTTTGCGCCTTGCCCTTGATCAATAAATTATTATTTTCTAACAATAAACTAAACCCCGTCAGTAAGTGACGGGGTTTATAGTTCGGCGTTTACTCCATTATTTCATAGAGTCGCCGAATTAATTGTTCTTGCATGTCCCATGGAAGCGGAATTTCATTCCTAATCTTCCATAGTTCCTGTGTATTATTAATATTGGGAATAGTTCTTTCTAGGACCGCATGAAGTCTGCTCCTCGCTTCCAGAACTAATTCCCGGCTAATTGGATTTCGAGAATCCAATTTTTGGGTAAGAGAAAATAGCTCTGGCCAGCTTGAAGAGTTATTAATAAACTCTTTAGCTTGCTGCACTATTGTCTCTCTGAGACTGCCTTGAAGCCATTCTGGTGAACAATAGTAAATGTTCACCTTGTCTACAATATTGCTGGCTTCATTGAGCTCTTGTTTAGCTCTAGCCGTCCATTGAATAATGGGATCGGCTATAAGCTCGCGGCCGTATTTCGGGACCAGTTTTTTCAACAATGGGAAAATTTTGGCCCATTGTTTGGTTGTTTCGACGAATTGAAGACATCTTTTTAAATTATTGATGTCAAAACAATCGTCGTTGTCGTTGATAGCGGTTGCTAAGTAGTTAATAGCATCGTCAAAAGACAAGACGATTTCTTCGATATTATCGGTGAGTAATCGTCTTATTTCGATTTTTGCTAGACCAAAGACCTCGCTGAGTCTTTTTACTTTCTTTTCGTCTAACATTTACTCCTCCTTGAGTTGTTAGTTATTGATTAAATATCCGGGGTGTGACCGCCGCGGACGGAAATAACTTGACCAGCCGGTTACCGGCCTGATCAATCGCTTGAGATTGACGGGATTTTTTTATTTCATTTTTAATAATACTTATCCGTATCTCAGCATAAATTAGGTCTATCGTCAATGATAGTTAATGTTAATAATTTATTTTTAACCCAGTTAATTTATAACCAGCATTTACGATAATTGTTTTTATTATAGTTTGAATATGTTATTATTTAAGTAGCGATTTTTATCTTTATGTCAATTGCTGATATTTACGATTTAGCGATAATTTTTCCTTGCTATAACGAAGCTAACCGCGTTGGACGAACGGTGGTGGCTTATCGTGATTATTTGCTGAACCAGCCGTCGTTATCCCAACAGAAGGTGGTTTTAGTTTTTGTTAATGACGGTAGCACTGATCACACCAGCGCAGTCTTAAATAAATTTGTTGGTCAACCGTCGGCCAATTTAACGATTCAAGTGGTTGATTATGCGGTTAATCGCGGTAAGGGTGGAGCGATTAAGGCTGGCGTGGCGGCGGTTCAGGCAAAAAATTATGGTTTTGTTGACGCTGATTTAGCCTATGGGCCGGAATTATTACCGGCCATACTAGATAAGCTCCAACATAGCGATTTTGTTTTAGCGCAGCGGCAACATGGTTTGACAGCTAATTTTTATCAGCGCTGGCGTAATTTTTTATCTAGTAGTTTACAGAGGGTAACTAACTATTTAGTTGGTCTGCCCAAAATAGAAACTCAGCGCGGCTGTAAGTTTTTTACAGCTAAGGTGGCTCGGGAGGTTATTCTGCCAACCATGGAAAATCATTTTGCTTTTGATGTTGAAGCCATCGCGCGAGCTCTTCAGTTAAAGTTCCGCCTGTCTTTGATACCGGTTAATTTTAAACACGGCCTTGGCTCAACCGTTACTTGGCGTGATGGTTGGCGCTATTTATTGGCTGTCGTAGCCATCGCTGATCGCCGGCATCGTCAAACCGATCGTCGATTTTGGTGGCATTTGGCTGGCTGGTTAGGATTAATAATTATTGCGCTCTTCGGCTGGCTAGTAGTTTATGGTTATTTTTTTGCTGATGATTTTACTTGGCTGTGGTACGGCCACAAGGTCGGTTGGTCACTAACTAAGATTTGGACCTACCGAATGTCAACTTTTTTTTCGCCGGTTTTAAATTCTTTCTATACGATTTTTTATCATGTTTTTGGTTATCGGGCCTCAATTTATCTGTTAACCGGTTTAATTATTCACTGGATTAATGCTTTATTAGCTGGAATTTTAGCTTGGCAATTAAGTCGTTCACGGCTGGTGGCCGTTTTAGTTAGTTTAATGGTGGCTGGGGTCGGTGGTGCTTACGAGCCATTAGTTTGGATAGCGGCTAATTTACATACCATTGCCACACTGTGGATTCTTTTGGCCCTGGTTAGTTATCAACAATTTTTAACTAGCGGCCGGCGACAATGGTTAGTGTGGTCCTATCTGGCGGCACTTTTAGTTTTTGGCACTAAAGAAATTGCCATCGTTGTTGGCCCCTTGCTTTTGGTAACAGCTTTAGCGTCTTGGCCAGCGGTCAAGTCACGGCTGGCTGATTGGTTCCATCGCGCCTATTGGCTGGCATTATTATTAGTGACAATTGGCTATAGTTGGCAGCAATATTTATGGCAAAAAGATAGTATTTGGGTAACTGCCGGCCATTGGCATCTGTCAATTGATAAGATTTTTAAGATTCCGCTGGTTATTGCCGACATGCTGGTTCCATTATTGCCTTTGGCTAAAATAATAAATAGTCATCAGGCGGCGCTATTAATTGTTATTATTTCTTTGGTATTTTTAGTAATCATTTGGCACTATCGCCGTTTACGTTTAGTTTGGCTAGGTTTGGCTTGGTCCTTAATCAGCATCGCTCCAACTTTATTATTTATTACGGCGCGCTGGTGGGATCCCTTAGCCTCGCGTTATACTTATTTGCCGCGATTAGGGATAGTCTTGATCTTGGCAGTCATTATTCAGCATCATATTGTCAATAATCGGAGATGGCGGGTAATTAGTCCAATGGTCTTGGTTATTGCGGGTTGTTTAATCGCTCAACTAATTTTAATGTATCAGGCGATTTTTCAAGAATATCCTTTTGTTTATCAGGCGGGACGATCACTGCATCAAGTTTTAGCGCAAGCTGCCGAGCACCAGCCGAATAAAATATATTGGCGCTGGGGGCGACCCTTTGAAACAAATCATGCACATATTATTGGAGCCGCTGCGACTATTGCCAACTTGGAAGAAAGCCAATTGATTTTCTTGGAGAATGGCGCCAGTGAAGCGCGAGATAACGGCGATGTTTTAATTTATTGGGATGGTCCGGCCCGGGAATATCGCTTAATCGTTAATTATGCGTGTTCCCATGGATTTTGTTCCGATTCTGGATTTATCACAAAATAGTATTTTAATTAATCATAATAGCGGGCGGTTTTTTACAAGAACCTATTTTTTTGCTATGCTGAAGTTAAGTTAATCAGCTGATTACTATTTTTATTATGTCTAACGGCGTGCTGATCGGGGGGTTAATCATTTCGTTTTTAGTCTTAGCTCAAGGAGCTGATATCTTAGTGACTAATATCAAGGCGTTGGCCGCTCGCCTTAAGGTGCCGATTTTTTTTCTGGGCCTATTGCTTGGCCTATTTACTAGTATGCCGGAATTGATTTTGGGTATCAGTTCATCACGCTACAACTTAAATAATGTCGCTTTAGGCAATCTGCTCGGCGGCATTATTGTTCTTTTTGGCTTCGTTCTGGGCTTGGCGATTATTTTTAATCGACAAATTAAAACTGATGGCAATTTAGCCACCGTCGCTCCCGGCCCTTTATTATTCTTACTGCCGTTAATTTTAGGACTTAAGGGCTGGCTTAACCGCTGGGACGGTTTGGTAATGATTATCGCTTATCTAATGGTTGCTTATTATAATTATAGCCACCATCAATCAGCGGCTGGCAATTCGCCCGATAAATTATTAGCGGCTGTTGATGCTCGGCCGCGCAGTCGGTGGCGGCGCTTTTTAGATAGTCTGTATCGAGTTGTTTATAGTTTTAAAAATATCAAGCTTAGGCGTTTATTAGTCAATCGTCATTTATGGCTGGGAGTCTTTGGTTTTTTATTAATTTCTTTTTCCAGCCAGCTGATTATTAATTTTTCCTCTGAATTATTACAACGCTGGGGTTGGCCGCCGCTGTTAGTTGGCGTATTGATTTTTTCTATCGGTACTAATTTGCCAGAGATTACCGTTACCATGCGGGCGTTAATTAAAAAAGCCGGCGCCTTATCAATTAGCCATTTAATCGGCTCGGCGGTCAGCAATGTGTTGATTATCGGTATCCTGTTGCAATTCGGCCGTATTCCGACTAAACCAGCCCTATCTTTTGGCTTGTCCGCCGGGACCATTTTAGTGACTAGCGGTCTTTTCTTAATTTTTTATAAAACGGACAAATGTTTTCATCGCTGGGAAGGGGTTACTTTATTGGCGGTTTACTTGATATTTTTAGCTAGTCAATTAATTTGGGCGACTTAATTTAATTATAAGCTAAAATAGATTTACTAATTTTATTTTTATGAACAACAAGCATTGGTTAGGTATTTTGCTGGCTTTAGCCGGCAGCTGGCTAACGGTCGGAGCGGCTCAGGCGGCCACCACTATCTCCGGCAATATTATTAGCCCCAACTGGACAGCCGCCAATAGCCCTTATATTGTTAGCGAGAATATTGAAGTTGCGCCGGGCGCAACTTTGACGATTGAGGCGGGAACAGTAGTTAAGTTTAAGAAAAATAAAGGCATTACTGTTCGCGGCACGCTGAAGATTAATGGCAACAATAGTAATATAGTAGTTTTAACTTCAGCTGAAGCGACCACTACGCGCGGTGATTGGGCCGGCATTACTTTTGCCGACGAGTCAGTTGATGCCGAGTTTGATTCCAACGGTAACTATATTGGCGGCAGTATTATTAAATATGCTGTTTTTAACCATAGTCAGGGTCTCAAGCTGGACAATAGTCATCCTTATATTGTCAACAGTAATTTTTTAAATAATACAACGGCCATTACAATCAGTGGAACGGCGCCAGTTGATACCTCCCTTAATGCGGCCGTTGATAATCACAAGCTGTTGATTAGCCGTAATAATATTACTAATAATACCATTGGCTTAATTATTAATCGTGCCTTTTTAGCCCCGCCGATGATTTTTGATCCCAGCGGTCTGGCCGCTAATCAGATTAAGGCTAATATCGTTATTGACGGTAATGCCATCAATTATAATCAAGAGGGGATTTGGTTGCAGCAAGCTCAGCGGGCGGCGATTTTAAACAATCAGCTTAACTTTAATAATAATTATGGGCTAAAAATTAGCGCCGGCGCCCCTAATGCCATTGTTCAGCATAACACCATTAATTACAATAATATTGGTCTAGAGCTGGCGGCTCGTGGCGCCAATATCGTTAAGAATGCTATTGCTTACAATAATCAAGCCGGCCTGAATTTTCTGAACACCAATAACCAGATTAATAATAACAATATTTATGGTAATCTGGGCTATGATCTGCGCAGCCCCTTGGCTGGCGGCTCTTTGGCCAATAATTATTGGGGAGTGGCCACACCCATCAATGCCAGTTTGCCGACCAGCTCCAGTTTTACCATTGAACCGAGATTGATCGAACCGACTGATATCGCTAGTCTGGCTACGCCGACTATTAATGATTTTGCCACCTCCACCATCCTGGATAAAATTTTAGTTAGTGGCACTAAAGATGCTAGCGCCGATATCTGGATTAATGGTCGTCAGGCGGTCGCCTTGGACAGTGAAGTCACCTGGAGCTATAGTCTGCCCCTAGAGATGGGGACCAATGATTTTAGCCTGCTATCCAAAGATGCTTCCGGCAAGGTCAGTCCAACCGTCAACTTCACCATCAGCCGGCTAGAGAATAAATTTGTGCCCGTGCCGACTATTAATAGTTTTAAGCCGACCACCGATCAAACCACTCAGGCGCTAAGCGGCAGCAAAGACATCAATACCGCCATTATGATTAACGGCCAAGAGGCGGTAGCGCTAGACAATAAGACTACTTGGCAAGCGACAGTTGTCCTGAAATACGGCCGCAATGATTTTACCATCGTTGCCCAAAGCGCTGCCGGTTATCAAAGCGATTCGCTAGCTATTTCCATCCAGCGGCCGGATACGACTGGCCAGCAGGTTTTGACCGCTGAAGCGCAAGCGTCAGCCGGTATTGCTACCGATACTGCTTTGACCAAGAAAATGGCCGGCCGTATTTTATTACAAGTTGAGGCCAATGGTGAGGCTTGGTATGTTAATCCGCTCAATGGTCAGCGTTATTTCTTGGCCGGCCCGACTAACGCTTTTAACCTGATGCGCCAACTGGGTTTAGGTGTTAAGCATAGCGTTATTACTACCAAAATAACCGATAATAAATTATTGGGTCGTATCCTGATTGATGTTGATGATAGCGGCAAAGCCTATTATGTTCACCCCATCACTAAGAAGTTATATTATCTAGGCCGTCCGGCGGATGCTTTGCGGGTGATGCGTCAAGTCGGTTTGGGTATCAATAATCAGAATCTGCGTAAAATTAAATTAGCCCAATAATATTGGCGATTCGTGGTTTTTTTCAGCTCACCCCTTGTTTTTATTGATTAACACTTGTCAGCTTTTCAGTAAAGGTATATAATATCAATAAGAATGGCAGGTTTACTGCCAGGTAATAAATTATTACACCTATGTCTATGACAAAGGCTCAATTGGTTGATGGTTTAGCTAAGAATTGCAACCTTAGCAAGAAAGCCGTCAACGATGTCTTGAACGAAATGTCCACTATGGCCTACAAAGAGGTCAAAAAGAATGGTGAATTTATCGTTCCAGGTATTGGTAAATTGGTTAAGGTTCAGCGCAAAGCGCGCATGGGCCGCAACCCAGCGACTGGCGCTCAGATTAAGATCCCGGCCAAGACCGTGGTCAAGTTCCGTGTCGCCAAGGCAGCTAAAGACGCGGTGGCTTAGTTTACTGCCGCTCGTTTCTTTACCAAAAATCACCAACCCCCATAAAGGGTTGGTGATTTTATTTATTGAACTTATTCAACCCAGCCGCTCACATATTGCCCTAGACCGGCTTTGGTTAATTTGTTGTGCAATTTAGTACGCGAACGCAAAAAGGCGAGTAGCGAGCCCAGGTCAATTAAGTAGCGATTACCGCGAATGCGGTAGGTAATCAGCTGGCCGCCAATGGCTCGGCGAATGGTTTTACTTTGGACGCCGCCCAGCTTAGCCGCTTCCGACACCGATACCCATAGCGGATTGACTATAGTGTGGTTAGTCATGGCCGGCGTGGTGACCGGACTGGCTTTGAGAGTATGATCGGTGGCGGCAGTAATTCTCGGCATATAGTCTAGGAATAGTTAGACTTTAATCAAGGGTGGTTGGCGGTGTTTAGTTATTTTTCGACTTTAGTCTAGATATACTTAGACTAAAGATAAGAAATCAGCCATTATTGCAGAATTTAAGTCTAGGTTTATGTAGACTTAAATAAAGAACATTTTTGCTTTTTTGTCAAATAAAGTCTAGTCTAATCTGGACAAAACATTGGATTTTCTATTGTAGACCACTGGCCAAAAAAAAGCAAGCCCTGGACCGATAGCCGCTGATTGGCTTGTTTTTCTGTCGGCTTTATGATTAAATAAATAACACTATTTGACTGTAACACTTATCCATTTTTATCGTATATATAATCGTAGCCGAACATGACGAAAT
>JAKPXD010000031.1 GCA_029570385.1 bacterium
AAATATTTGGCATAAAAATTAAATAATTGCAAATCCTCGGAGTTATCTAAGCTGTTGCGAATTCTAATATCTAAAAACAATAAATCGTTCTTTTTAAGAATGCTGTAAAGACTATCAATAATATTAGTTTGATTGACATTACTGATAGTTCCGCCAAGAAATAAAAACCCCCGACAATCAAAGTCATCAGTTAATTGTTCAATTTCATCACGAAAATCCTCGCTGACCAAATCGGCACATAAAAATTGATTGTCAATCTTGAGCTCAGCCAGATTATTAACAGCTAAATCCAACATCTGTCGCGATGAATCAACACCAAAGTAAGTAAAATTATAACCTTCTCTCTTAAGCCTTTTGAGCATTATTTTCTCACTGGCGGCATTGCCACAGCCTAGACTTATTAAAGCAATACGCTGTTTTTTCTTAAATTGTCCGGCGACTAAATCGTAATAATTTTCGGTGGAAAAATCTACTGGCAATGGCGTTGTTATTTTATTATAGGCTTGATAATAAAAATTGGCGCCGTCGTCCAGATAAAGAAACTTTTGCTCTAAACTTCTATTCTTAAGACAGTCAATCATCTCTTTGTCTAGCTCCAAATCGGAAACTAATGAATTGATGGGTGTCATAATGTTATAATTAAACGCGAAACTTAGATATGCCCAGCTGAACACCTAAGTCAGGATTAGTGGTATAACCTTGGCTAAATTGAAATTCAGCGCGAAAATTTTTTCCGTCGCTGGTTATGGATAAAATCTCAGCGGTTTTATTAAACAATTGATCGGCCAACATTTTTTCAAACAATTTTTTATCAGTCATCTGCCAAATAATAGCATTGGTATGGCTATAAACCAAATCATACATGTCACAATCCAAATCAATAAACTGTTTCTTGTATAAATCGTCTTTGAGCTGAGCTATATTCTGAAATTGGCCGCGCCGCAAGAAGGCTTGCCAACTAGCCGTCGCCTTGGCAATGGTCACCCCTGATCGATCATAGCCCAAAATCTTTTTAGTCGGCAGAAGAATTGCTTGAGTTTCAAAAGCCATTCTGATTTGTTTATTATTAGGTAAATGGCTTATTGTATTTAAGTTATGCTGACGATCAGCGATTTTAAGCAATAAACAACGAACATCTTGGCTGCCGGCCCACAAAAGCCGTTCAATATCATCATCAAATTCTTGTCCTTGACAATAAAAATTACTACGATTTTTAGTAACCGAATCAACTAAAAAACCAACCTGGGTACCAAAATCGCGATAAATATCACCCATTAAACAATCTGGACAATCTTCAACCGTATCATGAAGCAAAGCCGCTACCGTTAAAATTGGATCAGCAAATTTTTCAGCTAAAATTTCGGCTACGGCAACCGGATGAGTAAAATATGGTTGACCAGATTTGCGTTTTTGGCCAGCATGCAGGTGACGGGCTAAATTCCAGGCTTTTTTTAATAATTCTTCATCAGCTGCCGTTAACTGCTTAAAACTGTTAACTATTTTTTTGTTTGGCCACCAACCTAACATAATCTTTATTCGGCAACCAAATTCTCTAGAGCGGCAAAATTGGCTGGTAAATCTCGAGGAAGTACTATAGCAATCCGATCGCCAGGTTGAGCCCGAAAATAACTAACACTTGCTTTCAGCAACCGCCAACGCTGATGTTTGTGAACAGCATAATAATTGCCATCCGGCGCCTGCTCCAAGCTGGCCACCAAACGCCGCCTTTCTACTGGATTAACCTGTTTATAAATAAAGCGACCGCGCGGACCGATAGTTAATTTCAAGCTATCGCCAACGACTAATTTGGACTTGGAGGCATAATTGGCCGGAACAGCATAGGCCTGACCAGTGGTGGTTACCATCTGCTCGCCGTCAAAATAACCTTCAATAGTCTTATTATCATCATCGCTTGGCTGGGTTGGCGAGTTGATTGTTTGACGATCAGCCAAAGACGGCTGATTGATTATCTGAATAATTGTTCGCAGTTCTTGGATCAATAACTCTAAACGACTAGCAATATTCGGCCAAATACTTGATTGGTTAAGCGGTTGACTGGCCTTAACTGGCGATTGTGATTTGGCAGTCGGCTGAGGTTGATCTGGCTGATTAAAAACCACGGCCTGATCTGGCTGCCAAGCGTCATCATTGACTGGATTTTGGTTTTTACCGGTTGAACTGGACATAATTTATAAATTAAACTTGCCACGTTGATTAATTTCCGCCTCCACCAATGATCGATCCTGACCATATTTGAGTCGGCTTAACTGACGAATTTTACTGGCTAACTCCAAATTTTCTTGACCAGTCAACGGCCATGGTGTTTTTAGGGTAAACGGCCGTGAAGCAGCATTATTAATTAATAATTTGATATAGGCAGTATATTTTTCAATATTAATCAAATCATAGGCATCAAAAGTCGGCGCAAATTCTTTTTGTAAAACTTCAGCATCTTCGGAGCCAATCTTAAACGAAATAATCGTGCCGACATTGCCAAAAACAGCATCTTTAATAGCGGTGTCGCCGCGAGCTACCAATTGACCAATATATTGATGAGCAATAATCAAACCGAGTCCATATTTTCTAGCTTCTGACAAAATCTGACAGACTGAATTAGTGGTAAAATTTTGGAATTCATCAATATACAAGAAAAAATTACGGCGCTCCTCTTTGGGCATATCCGCCCGCGACAAAGCGGCCATCAATAGCTTGCCAACTAAAATCATACCCAGCAGATAAGCATTGAGTTCGCCGACTAACCCCTTGGGCAAACTAACTAAGAGAATCTTGCGCTTATCCATGATATCGCGAAAATTAAAGGCACTAACCTGCTGAGCAATAATTGGCCGCATCATGTCGTTAGAAATAAACGAGGTTAATTTGGAAGTAATATAGGGAACGACATTAGCTAATGCGGCGTCGCCACCGGCTTTTTCAGCCTCTTTGCGCCAAAAATCAATCACTGTTTGATCAGCGCAACGAGAAAGCTTGAGGCTACGGAAATCAGCATCAGCCAAAACCCGGGGGATTTCCAT
>JAKPXD010000001.1 GCA_029570385.1 bacterium
ACCATATAATGAGACACATAGCCTTTGTCAAACTGCATCCCTTCCACTACTTCCTTTTCTACACCAAAAGATTGACCTTCTTCTACGGTAATCACCCCCTCATTGCCGACTGACTCTATGGCCTCAGCAATAATCTTGCCAATTTCTGGATCGTTGGCGCTAATGGAAGCCACCTGAGCAATCTCTTCTTTAGTAGAAATCTGCTTGCTCATTTTCTTGAGTTTGTTTATTACCTCGCTCACTTCTTTTTCAATGCCCTGCCGAATCTCAATAGGATTAATGCCGGCAGCTACTAATTTAAGGCCCTCGTTTATCATGGCTTGAGCGAGAACAGTGGCTGTCGTGGTCCCGTCACCAGCAGTGTCATTAGTCTTAGAGGCCACTTCTTTTACTAGGGCAGCGCCGACATTTTCAAATTTATCATCCAAATCTATTTCTTTAGCTACCGTCACCCCGTCTTTAGTAATAGTGGGGCTGCCAAAACCATGGTCAATAACTACATTACGACCCTTGGGGCCTAAAGTAACTTTCACCGCATTGGCTAGCTGATCAACTCCCTTTTTTAGAGCAACGCGAGCTTTATCGTCATAAATAATCTGTTTTGCCATATAGTTTAAGATTAAAAATATAAGTTATGTGGGTTAATTATTAATAATCGCTAAAATATCTCGTTCGGCGACCACTACATATTCTTGGCCGTCTAGTTTAAGATCTTCGGTGGAATATTTTTTAAACACTACTTTTTCCCCCGTCTTAACGCTCATTGGGGCTCGCTGGCCATTATCTAGCAGGCGGCCAGGGCCTACAGCGATAACTTCACCTTGCTCGGGCCGATCTTTATTAATAGTATCTGGCAAAATAATACCAGATTTAGTTTTCTCTTCAGCCGTGAGCGGCTTAATGATGACTTGATCATGCAATGGTTGTAATTTCATAATAGTAAAATTAAATTATTAATTAGCAGTCTAACTTACTGACTGCTAATAGTATAATCACCCCAACTGTCCTTGTCAAGACCCAAGAGCTTTGAAAATTGTTATAGTAAATTATTGTCGGCAATATAGGCAGCTAAATCAGCTAAGCGCTGACTATATCCCCATTCATTGTCATACCAGGCGACTACTTTAACTAAATTATCACCAACCACGGTAGTTAAAGATAGATCCACGATAGAACTAACAGGATTACCAGCTAAATCAACAGAAACTAAGGGTTCTTCCGTAACGGCCAAGACGTCAAACCGATCATTTTCAGCAGCTTCCCTTAAAATATTATTTATCTCTTCAACACTGACTGGACGCTTGGTAACAAACACAACATCACAGAGCGAGACTACCGGCGTGGGTACCCGAAAAGCTAGGCCGTCAAATTGACCATTTAGCTCAGGAATTACTTTAGCTACCGCCCGCGCTGCTCCAGTAGTAGTAGGAATAATGCTCAGGGCAGCGCTTCTAGCCCGACGTAAATCTTTATGCGGGCCGTCTACTAGGTTTTGATCAGCAGTATAGGCATGAATCGTGCTCATAACAGCCTTCTCAATCCCTATTTTATCCACTAATACTTTAGTAAGCGGCGCTAGACAATTAGTAGTGCAGGAAGCCATAGAAATTACTTGGTCACTCACCTGTAATTCAGCTTCATTAACACCTAAAACAACAGTCTTAGTCGCCTCATCTTTAGCTGGCGCACTAATAATGACCTTTTTAGCCCCAGCCCGAACATGGGCCAAAGCCTCTTCCCCGCTAGTAAAACGGCCGGTTGATTCAATAACAATATCTATACCCAAACTAGACCACGGCAGGTTGCTTGGATCTTTTTCCGCTAAAGCTAAGTACTTATGTCCATCAACAATAATAGACTCATCATTATAGCTAATATCATGATTATAACGGCCGTAACAGCTATCATACTGTAAAAGATGAGCCAAGGTGTGGTTGTCAGTTAAATCGTTCATCGCCACAACCTCCAATTGAGGTTTAACAACCATAGCCTTAAAAACATTGCGGCCAATACGGCCAAAACCATTGATAGCTACTCTTAAAGGACGATCCATAAGTTTAATTTAAAATATAAATAAAATATAAAATGGCTCAATTGCCAGATTTTGTCTGAGCTAAACGCTCTTTTACCAAAGCTCTAACTTTAGCTATGACTTCGTCAATAGTTAAATTAGTGGTATCTACCACCTCATCATAATTGGCTAAGTCATAAACGTCAATACCAAAATATTGCTGATAACGTTTTCGGTCGTTGTTTACCCGTTCATAATTACTATTTAGCACTGCCTCCACGGTGTTCAAATTATAGCCCTCGTTGCGGTCACCGCCTTGTTGCAATTCCTGAAAGATTCGCTCTGCGCCTACCTGGGGATCAACAGTGAGAAAAATTTTGTAAGACTGAGGGATAAAATGCCAGGAAGTCCGACCGTCAATGACAAAATTATCTTGTTCCTTCCCTAGCTTACTTTGATACTCGTCTACCTCTAAATCAGTAGAAATATCGGTCATCGCTAATTGATTGTACTCTTCTAATGTCATACCTCGCCGCTTGGCCGCCTCGCGACGCAACTGACCCATACTATAATATGGCCACCCTAGTTCAGCAGCAATACTTTTAGCAATAGTGGACTTACCAGAACCAGGCCAACCAGCAAAAGAAATAATCATAAATTTATTTTAAGGTATTAAAAAATGAAGTCATCTGCCGCGGTAGACGAAGACTAAAGGTCTGCCGTACTTTGGCTAAATCTAAAAAAGATAACTGAGTTGCCACTAAAAATACCCGATTTATTCCTAGCTCCTTATTTTTTATTTTAGTTTTATTAGTGCCGTACCAATTATCTCCCACAAGCGGATGCCCAATAGCCGCTAAATGAGCTCTAATTTGATGCGTTCGTCCAGTTTTAATAGTAATTTGCAGTAAAGAATAATTAGTCCACTGGCGAATAACTTCATATTCTGTAAGGGCTGATTTGCCGACCTGGTTTAATGGCCGAGCGGCCATTTTACGACCGCTAGTGGAACGATCGAGCTTAAAATTAATAACCCCGCTAGTACGAGATAGGGTGCCATAAACTAAGCCGGTATAAACTTTTTTCACGGTATGGTATTTAAATTGACGTTTCAGAAAATCAAACATTGGCTCAGTTCGAGGGACAACCATCAGACCGCTGACATCTTTATCTAAGCGGTGTACTAATCCTGGACGAGCAGGATTATCTCCCAAACTTAAGATCTCTGGATATTTTTTAGCTAGTTTGCCAACTACCGTCGGTTGCCGAGACGGCCAAAAATTATCATGAGTAAGCAAGCCAGCCGGTTTGTTAATGACTAGATAATCTGGCTTAACTGCTATAATTTTAAGCGGTAAAGCAGTACTAGACGTTTTTTGACGTCCCGAAGTTTTACAAACGCGAGACAGGCTCGACCAAGTAATAATATCGCCTTCCTTTACCAGTAGATGGGGCTTGACTACCCGACCATTAACCTGGACTGAACCATTATTTATCATCTCCCGCCAGACTGAACGGGAATATTTAGGGATATTAACGACTAAAAATTTATCTAATCGACTAGCTTCACCCTTTATTTGATGAACTACTAATTGTCCCATATCTCAGAAATATAATGAACAAAATCATTAAGCTGGCGGTCAATGAGACCAAATTCATTCATCCACTCCTTACTGCGCCAAGCTAATCGGCCAGCCAGAAGCTTGTCTTGCTGTAACTGGATGACTGCCTGGGCAAGCATTTCGGGCTCAGCCCGCTCCACTACCAGGGCGGTTTCTCCCGGCAGAAGAAAATCAGCAGTTAATGGACTTTTAGGAACAATGATTGGTAGTCCCACTAACATAGCCTGCAGTAAACGTTGCCAAGCCTGAGATTCTCCTGTTTCCAATTCTATAATTCCATTTAGGCTATACAACCATTTATCTAACGGCTCCTGGCGACCGACAAACCAGGCCAAATTAGCTAAATCAAGCTCTCGTGCCAATCCTTGAAGCTCTTTACGCTTAGGACCATCACCAATAATCACTAATTGGACGCTGGGGATAACTGACAAGACAATTTTAAGAGAGCGTAATAAAATTTCAGTAGGACGAGTAATGGTTAAATCAACTACCGCCCCAATAACAAAATAAGGCTTGTCTGACTGCTCTTGTTTATTAAGGGCTAAATTAGAAAATAAATTTGTCTGGTTAAGGTGCCGCTTAGGGTCAATAGCGGGCAAGAGGAGATGGCAATTATTAAGCGATTGTCCCTGAAGATGAAGATGATCTACTAAGTGGCGGCCAAAAGTAATAATTTTTACCTTGTTCGCCTGACGATGGTAATATTGTAAAAGCCAACTAGGTAAAGATAATTTAGCATCTTCTGGAAGCTCTAGCCACACCACTGGTAAGCCTAGACGACGCGCCGGTCCGGTGAGCAGCAGCTTATCTAGCCAGGAAAGACAAATAAGCCCATCAAGCGAATACTGATTAACAAATTTAGCTAGACGCCGCCGCATACTTAACTTGCGCCACGGTAAAGTTAAACCTATCCAACAGGGATTTGGACTAGTTTTATGGGTAATAAGATAAAGCGGCCAAGTCTGAGCTGACCAATAATGAGTCAGGGGTCCATCAATGGACCATAGGACTGACCGACCATCAGCCCAAGTAGTTAGAAGCTCATAAACCAATGACTGATCTTTTTGGCTAAAATTAGCAATAAGCGGTTGCTTCATAATTTACTCGTTAGGTTTAAACACTGATTGTATTTTAGACCAATTAACAACCTTAAGTCCAATTAGACTAAGACCATATACTAAAGCGCCCAGCAAAATCGTAATTAATAAATTAACAATACTCTGGCTAGCCCAATGACGGCAAGGCCAGATGGCGAGGGCCATAAAAAGATTAGCAATCAATAATTTTATACTAGCTACACTGGGCCAACGCCAATGAATTATTTTTTTAGCTTTATAGCCAGCTAAAATAGCCACCAAAAGCTCGCTATATACTGTAACTATAGCCGCACCCCAGTAGGACCAATGACGAATCAGTAAATAATACGCCGGCACAGCAGTAATAGCTACAAAAAAATAAGGACGCACCATAATCTGCTGGCGGTTAATGGCAATAAGAAGATGATTGAAAAGACAACCCATAAAAATACCGGCTAAGGCCACCAAAAGCAGGGCTAAAATAGGCCCAGCGGCACTAAATGATGTCCCGGCGATCAGCTGAACGATTGGATTAGATAAAATTTGCCCCCCTATTATTAGGGGAGAAACTAAAATTAATAAAACAAGCAGGGCGGTATTAATTAAAAAATTAAATTTCTGGCGATCGCTAGTGGCCCAAGCTCTAGTAAGCAAAGGTAAAAGCAAGCCAATAAATAAAAAGGGCAGGCTGGTTAGAACATCAATTACTTTATAGGCTACCCCGTAAAGGCCGACCGCCGCTTCACTCTGCCACCAGCTTAAAAACAGGATATCAGTCCGTAAATATAATAAATTAAGAATAATGGTAATGGCTAACGGCCAAGAACGCTGCGCAATTTTACGCCACCAATCTGCCTGATAATCTAACCGAATCTTTATCCTCCTAGCGCTTAAAAGCCAAGCTAGCCCAAAATTAACCATGCTAGAAAAAGTAGTAGCCGCGGCAATACCAATAAGACCCCAATTTAAATAATTACTTAAAACCAAACCACCTAGCCATAATAAACGACCGGTCACTTCAGCTATCATTAGATAGTCAACTTTTAGCTCACTTTGCAAAAGACCTGTCAGAATTTGGTTAAGGGCAATAAAAAAATAAGAACCAGATAAAATTGCTAGGATAAACCATAGTTCGCGGTAATATGGCAAACAAGCGGCAACAAATAGGCTAATAATAATAATTGCGCCAGCCGTAAATAACCGAAATCCAAAAAGATTATTAAGAATAGTCTGTCTATCTTCAGGCCGTTCGTTAATCATCTGCGCCGTAACCATTGTCAACCCTAAATCAGCTAGGACGGCAAAAATACCCAAAAAATTACTTAGGGCAGTATAGCGGCCAAAACCTTCTACCCCTAAATAACGAGCAATTAAGGCTACACTTATTATTCCTAGAACAATAGAAATAGCCTTGCCAATAATTTGGACTAAATTATTATAAGCAAATTTCCTAGCTAGCGACATGCTGTTGTTTTTTAAACGGTCATTAGATATAATAACTATATCACAATATCTTAAAAAACCAATTATGTCCAAAAAAATCACGCAAGTTTTAGCTAAAGGTCTCGCTTTGTTAATTATTATCTTTAATGCTTGGCCAATTCTAACCGCAGCCCAAATTTTCTCACCAGAAGGACAAACGGGATTAACCACCATCGGCGAAGAAGCCTATGGCGCTTCAACCCCTAAAGATGTCCGCATAGTTATAGCCGATACTGTCCAAATTATTCTTGGACTAATAGGTATTATCCTTATCGTCTTAATGATTATTGCCGGTATCCAATATATGACTGCCGGCGGTAAACAAACCACGGTAGAAAATGCTATAAAACGAATCAAAAATGCTTTCATTGGACTTATTATTGTCCTATTTTCTTATGCTGTCACTGTCTTTATTATTCAACAATTAAATCTCACCATCAATACGTCAACAACAACCTAATTTGCTCCGCGGATAGCTTGCAGAACAAAATTAATAATGGTATAGGAGCTAAAAATAATCACCAAACCAATAGCGGTATAGACAATAATAGATTTGGCTTTGGCAATTTTAGTTTCATTGCCACCAGCTATAATCATACTTATACCGCCATAAACTAAAAGCAACAGAGATAATGCTCCCACAATACCTAAAATATTTTTTATTATTATACCAATATAGGAACTGCTTTCTAGAATATTGTCAATGGGAAGTGGATTATCTAAACTAACGCTTTGGGCTGCAACCATAAATGGACAACTCAAAACTATTACCAATAAACAGAGACAAACAATGATCTTATTTAACATATAGTTATCAATTAAGAAGAGGGCACAACAGTGGTTAATATAAAGTTAACAACAGTATAGGAGGTAAAGATTAGCACTAAGCCAATAACTGTCCAGACTATAATATTTTTGGCTTGTGTAACTCTTTTTTCTTTACCGCCAGCCGTCATCCATAAAATACCAGCATAGGTCATCATAATAATCGTTAAAGAACCAGCTAAACCAAGCAAAGTCCTAATAACATTGCCAATGGTTGCAGTTGGCGTCGCAGTTATAAGGCTAGAAAAATGGGGCAAACTGCTTTCTACGGGTTTCTCATTATTTGAGGGCCCAGCTGACGGAGTCTGGGGTGTCACAGACGCTGGCATATAACAACACTTCTTTCCATCAGTACAATATTGGTCGCCCCCTCCATCATGTTCAGGATAATTGTTATTACAACTAACCAAACATCTAGCCGCACCAGCGCTTTTTAAATCATGAGTAGTACAGGTACCACAACATTTGGGGGTGTTTACATTATTCTTCTTACAACCAGCATCACCCCTACTATAAGAAACCATATATGTATCATTGCATGCTGAGAGGCACTGGGCCGTATTAGCGCCTGGAACAGCATCTTTACAGGTTACTGCCTTAGTGACTACTGGCACAACCGCCAATAAAACGCAGCTAGAGAAAATAATACACCGGAAATATTGTAATTTGGTCATAATATAACGAGTTGTATATATTATAACAAAGCACTAAATAAAAAACAATTTTGTAGTCCCTAGGGGAATCGAACCCCTGTTATCAGGATGAAAACCTGGTGTCCTAACCACTAGACGAAGGGACCGTATAACTTTGTCATTATAACTAAACTTGCTGGGCTGTCAAGCTGTGGCCAGACTTGAATAATCGCCAAACCGCTGATACAATAAGCTTAACTTATGAAAATTTTAGCCATTGAAACTAGTTGCGACGAAACCGCAGCCGCTGTCGGTCACCTGGATGATGATTTAATTGTCATTGACAGCAATATTGTCGCCTCGCAGATTGATATCCACCAAGCCTTCGGCGGAGTAGTTCCGGAGGTGGCGGCCCGCGAACATGTTCGGCAAATTTTGCCAGTTATTGATCAGGCCTTGATCACGGCCGGATTGAATCGCCAAACTGCGCCGCGCCAGTTATCAGCTATTGCCATTACTAACGGTCCGGGTTTATCAACTTCACTGTTAGTTGGGGTAGCAACAGCCAAAGCATTGGCTTTGGCTTGGCGACTGCCGCTAGTACCCGTTCATCATATCGCCGGCCATGTCGCCGCCAATTTCATCAATCGCCATCTGGCTAAAATTAAATTCCCAGCTCTGGCCTTAACGGTCAGCGGCGGCCACACAGCCCTAGTTTTAATGAAAAATCCGCTTAATTATCAGATTATTGGCCAAACTCTAGACGATGCCGCTGGTGAAGCTTTTGATAAAGCAGCCAGCTTGCTGCAGTTGGGTTATCCGGGCGGTCCAAAAATAAGCGCGCTAGCTCAAGAATTTGCTAAATTAGAAAAATCACCAAACATTAAACTGCCTCAACCAATGCTGCGACGGTCTGATTATCATTTTTCTTTTTCCGGCCTCAAAACCGCCCTACTTTATGCCCTGAAAAATAACCGCGAGTGGTCAAAACAAACCAGCGAATATGCCTATGTTTTTGAGCAAGCGGTGGCCGAAGCGCTCGTTCGCAAAACGATTAAAGCCGCGATTGATTTTCAAGTTAAAACTGTTTTTCTGGCTGGCGGCGTTGCCGCTAATCAACAGTTGCGCGCCATATTAAAAACAAACTTAGCTAAAAAAACATCAAATGTGGCACTATTATTACCGGAAATGATGTATACCACCGATAACGCCGCCATGATAGCCGCTAGCGGTTTACTTAATTTACAGGCCAACCTAACAGCCAACCCCGACACGGTCTTAGTTCAACCAAATCGATCACTAATTAATTAATAATCTACGCCTATGGACATCAAAGAATTGGTAACTAGCCTTAAAAATGAAGATTTATACACTTTTGAGCGTCGCTGTAAAGAATTCTTCTATAACAATTACGAATTCTCTAGTCTTGACCAAGACAATCGCGATTTTGTTATTGATTTATTAAAAAAATACCGCGACGATTTGGTTAATTTCGGCGGCATTCCCGGCTATAAGATAGATGACAAGCTGTATGAAATTCACAGCGACTTATCTAAATATGGACTCAGTGAAAACGATTATGATAATTTAAAAAAAATCATCAATCACTTCCGCCGCTAGTCAGCCAATAACGCTAAAACTTCGTCGCGCTTAGCCGCCATAATTTCTGGATTAACCGCTTCCAAATTAAGACGTAATAAAGGTTCGGTATTAGACGCCCGAACATTAAACCAGAAATCTGGATAAGTAATGGTAACGCCATCCAAAAAATCAGGCTGGCCGTCAATATAATGGTCGGCAATTAATTGTATTTTGGCCGCTGGATCAGGAACTCGACGATTAATCTCGCCGGAATGAGCGTATTTGTTGTAAGGACTCACAAATTCAGCCACAGTCTGACCGCTGGCCGACAAAGCCTGCAACAGCTTTAAGGCTACAATTCCTGGCACTTCATAACAACCATGCTGCATATTTAAGAAAAAATGGCCCGATGATTCACCAGCAAAATAAGCATTATTCTCCAGCATAGCTGCTTTTATCAATGAATGGCCGACCCTAGTCACTAACGGCTGACCGCCGTTAGCCACAATCGTATCCAAAGTAATCCGACCGGGCCGAATATCATAGGCAATAGTGGAACCTGGCCGTTCAGCTAAAAAAATTTTAGCCATAATGGCTCGGACCACCCCGGGTTCTAGCGGCTGGCCAAGGTTGTCAACAAAAAATATCCGATCAGCATCGCCATCGGTGGCGATACCTAAATCGGCTTGCTGACCGACAACCATTTGACTGAGCGGTTGGATATTATCCGGTTTAAATGGATCGGCCTCATGGTTAGGAAACGATCCATCCAGCGGCCAATTCATGTGAATTAATGAGATCTGCGGTAATTTAGCTAATAATTTTTCAAAATAGGGACCGCCCATGGCATTGGCTGGATCCATCACAATCTTGAATGATTTAATAGGCTGATTACCCGCTAATGACAGGTCATAATCAATTTGCCTATCCAAAACACCGGCTAGCTCCTGGTAATTACCTGGCTGGCTAACTGGAGTTAACAACTGATTCAATACCAAGTCGCGCAGTTCCAATAACCCGCTAGTTTCACTGACTGGTTTGGCTCGATCACGAACAATCTTGAAACCATTATATTCTTTAGGGTTATGCGAAGCGCTCACCATAATACCGCCATCGGCGGATTGTTCAGCCACGGCATAATAAAAGGTCGGCGTAGAACAAAGACCAATATCTAAAACTTTAGCCCCGCCGGCAACTAAACCCTGAGCCAAGGCTTGACTCAAAACCGGCGACGATAAACGCATATCATGACCAATAATAACGGTCAATTGACGGGCAGCAGCCAATTCCTGCCCACGCCACAGGCAATAAGCTAATCCTAATTTATAAGCTAATTCTTCATCAAAATCGCGTTCATAAACGCCGCGTAAATCATAGGCCTTAAAAACATTAGCTTGTGTCTGCATAATTATTTATTAACTTTATTGGCTGGTCTGACCCATTGCCAAATTGCTCCCACACCCCACCAAGTAGCAATGGCGCTAATTAACCAGCCGATGAATGGCACAACGGTGGCAATAAATAGGATGGTGACGCCAACCAAAAATGGCCAGAGATTATTTTGCGCTTTCGGCCATAAACGCCGACCCAACCAATAGCCGACAACCAATCTAGCGGCATATAGCAAAATAGCCCATAACAATAATAATATAATCGCCACCGGCAAACCGATAATGGTCATAGCGGCCAGAACGGATATTAGCGGCATCGCGATTAATATCAACAAACCATGCGCCGACAATAAAACCGGTCGCTGATTGGCTACTTCAGCCATAGACCGGCTAGCTCGTGGCCATAAACTAATGATTACTAAACCGGTAGCAAGTAGCATAAATAAGCGCAGTAATTTAGACCACAACCAACCGATTATTATCTGTTGTTGACTAATCCGGCCATGCTCCGACCAATCCTTTTTCACGATTTCGCCTTTGATTTCGGCCGCTGAATCAATTTGCGCCGCTGACTTGGAACGATAAGTCAAACCTTGAGCCAGCTTAGCCCCATGATTAACCTGTAAAACCTGGCTATTCCCACCGTTAGCTACAGTTAAATTAACTGGTCCATCATATTGACCATAAAGTTTGATTTGACTGGCGATACCATGAAAATCCTGTAAATAATGACCGCGACTATCCAAAAACTGCGCTGCAATTAGTGATTCGCCCTGAATAACGGATTGCTGACCAATAATTAAATCGGAACCAACCAGCATAGCATTACCGCCGATATGATTATCCAGATCGAGACGACTGCCAATCAAGCGAACTGTTCCATCAACCTTAGCCCTGATACTGATATTTTCTGCCGCGCAGATAACATCGCCCTGAACCGGCTGATTAATAAAAACGCTATTACCGGCACAAATCAAATCACCCGGCAATGGCGTGTCAACAGTAATCTGTCGACCGGCAGCATAGGTGACGCCGCCCAATTGATCGCCAGACTTAAAATTGACATCATCACCGCTGCGGGCGGTAAAAGCCTGGCTAGTTATAGGCAGAATTAAACCAATTACACCAATAAATAAAGCTACTAACCGCCTTGTCTCAAGCATATAATTGTGATTAAATTAAAAAGCTATCAGTTAAATTATAACATCAGTGACAATGAATATCAAACTGATTAAAAATTTTTTCGATTTAGCCAATAAACAAGCCAAAACCAAAAATGATTTAGCTAATTTAAAACGTCAACTGGCGGAATTATCCGGCCAGCCAATTATTAGCAATAGCCAATTATTATCTATCTATAATCAATTATTAGCTAAAAAACAGCTTGAACCCAGCCGATTATTATTAAATTTATTAAAACGCCGTGCCGTTCGTACTATGTCCGGCGTGGCGCCGGTGGCTGTCTTGACCAAGCCCTGGCCCTGTGCCGGCCATTGTCGGTACTGCCCGCAGCAAGAAGCTGTACCGGCCAGCTACCTAGCCAATGAACCAGCGGTAATGCGCGCCAAACATTGTCACTATCATCCAGCCAAACAAGTCCACTATCGCCTGCGCGCTCTGCTGGCTAATGGTCACCAGCCAAATAAAATTGAATTGATTATTATCGGCGGCACTTGGTCCTATCTGCCGCTTAAGTATCAATATTGGTATATTACTAATTGTTTTGCCGCCGCCAATAGCCATGGTCAAACAAAGCCACGCGGCTACCGACAGAATTTAACATTAGCTCAATTAAAAAAGGCTCTGGCGGTTGAACAAAAAATCAACGAAACCGCTGAATACCGAATTATTGGTTTGACACTAGAAACTAGACCAGACTGTATAACACCGACTGAGCTTGACCGCTACCGCCAATTCGGCTGTACCAGAGTAGAAATCGGCGTCCAAATAATTGATGATGCCATTTTACAAATAAATCGGCGAACCGTCACGGTGGCTGATATTACTAAAGCTACGAAATTATTACGCGATTGGGGTTTTAAAATTACTTATCATTTTATGCCAGCCTTGCCTGGATCTAACCCTGATCACGACATCGCCATGTATCGGCAATTATTTAGCGATTCTCGTTTTCAACCCGACCAAATCAAATTTTATCCAACCGTAGTTATCAAGGGTAGCCAGCTGTATGAAGACTGGCGAGCTGGTTATTATCAGCCATACACCGATGCCGAGTTAACTCGAGTCATTCGTGCCTGCAAAGAAGCGACGCCAACCTATGTCCGTATTATTCGCTTAATCCGTGATATCCCTGAGGAATCAATTGAAGCTGGCAATAAAATCACTAATTTACGCCAAATTATTCAACAACAGGGCGTCAATTGCCAATGCATCCGCTGTCGTGAAGCTGGCCATAAGATAGCCGAACTAGACCAGCTACAACTGGTGGTTAAACAATATCCAGCCGCGGGCGGTCAAGAATATTTTATTAGCTGGGAAAGTCGCGATCAGCAAACTTTGTTTGGTTTTTGCCGATTACGGTTACCAGACCGACCGGCAGCGAATAATCACCTGCGCGGTTGCGCTCTAATTCGCGAACTCCATGTTTATGGCCAATTACAACCACCCGGCACAGTTGGTCAAGTCCAGCATCGCGGCCTTGGTCAGCGCCTATTAGCGGAAGCTGAGAATATTGCTAGTCGGCACGGCTGGACTAAAGTGGCAGTTATTTCTGGAATCGGTGTCCGCGGCTATTATCGCAAATTCGGCTATCGCCTCAGCCATACTTATTTAATTAAAGCTGTGCTATAGTAATTATAAACATTAATGATTAATGTAAAACTATGTTCAATCCAGAACAATTTTTAAAACGGCAAGCTGAAAAGCAAGAGAGCCGACAAAATTTTCATAATGAGGATTATTTAAATCAGCTCTTATCAATGGCTAATGCAGCCAATAAAATTGACCGCATCCAATACCGCGATTTCGTTGATTTGTACGGCGAAGAAGCTGTTAAAAAAGATATTAGTTGGGTTAAACAACAAAAAATTGAACATCAGAAAAAAAATTCTCCCAGTGAAATCTGGCATAAAAAAATTGCCGATATTCTGGAAGCTATTTTTCATCAACAGATTGAAATGAATAATTATTTCGGTGAAAATGTTTGGACCATTAAAACTTGCAACTATGACGATTTCTATAATCATATTGATGCTATTTTAGAAATACGTAATCCCGATCAAAAATCAGCTAATTACTCCGGTGTCGCGCTAGATGTTACCTCGGCTAGCCACCCCGAACGCCTGGCTAAAAAAGTCGATCGTATCCTGGAAAAAATTAAACGCGGTGAGCTAGCTAAAGTTAAATACTTCCAATCAGAATTTTTAAATATCCGCGGCGAAAAAAGCAATGTGCCTTTATTTGTTATCGGCTGCGATCTAAAGCATACCGAAGAACTAGCTAAACTTTGGTATAACGATAAACAACGCGCCTTAGCTCAACATCCTATTCAAGTTCTTTTGTTAAACCAAATTATTCAACAGGCCCAGCTTTATCGCGATTATGCCAAAAAAGCCAACCAAGCAAAAATAGCCGATATCTATCAACAAATTTTAGACGAATTTACCGCTATTGCTGACGAACGACAACCAACAATTGAACAAATCAGCCAAAACCCAGCCAACCGCCAATTTTTTACCGATGATACTGTTAGCGCTAATCTGGAAAAAATTATTCAAAACTATGTTGGAGCAAATTAAGGACCAGCCGATACTGGAATTAATTAATCAAGAAAGCCGCCGCCAAATTGATGAACTAGAATTAATCGCCTCAGAAAATTATGCTTCGCCGGCAGTTCTAGCGGCGCTAGCCACCCCGCTAGCTAATAAATACAGCGAGGGTTACAGTGGTAAACGTTATTATGGCGGCAACCACATCATTGATGACATAGAAAACCTAGCCATTGAACGAGCTAAACAGCTTTTTAACGCTGAGCATGTTAATGTTCAACCACTATCCGGCTCGCCAGCTAATCTGGCCGCTTATCTGGCTATTTTAGAGCCTGGTGACACGGTGTTAGGCTTGCGTCTAGATCACGGCGGCCATTTATCTCACGGACATCCGATTAATATTTCCGGCCGTTTATTTAAATTCGTCCAATACGAGGTCGACGCCACCACCGGTCGGTTAAATATGGACCAAGTCCGTCAAGTCGCTCACCAAGCCAAACCAAAATTAATCGTCGCCGGTTTCAGCGCTTATAGTCGAGAAATTGATTGGGCTGGCTTCAAATCTATCGCTGACGAAGTTGGAGCGTTGACTATGGCCGATATTTCGCACACCGCCGGCTTAATTGCTGGCCGACAATTAAGTAATCCCACCAATATTGTTGATATCGTTACGACAACCACCCATAAGACCTTGCGCGGTCCGCGCGGAGCAATAATCATGTCCACAACCAAGCTGGCTAAAGCTATTGACCGCGCTGTCTTTCCTGGTTTACAAGGTGGACCGCACGACCATGTCACCGCTGCCAAAGCCATTGCCTTTGGCGAAGCTCTGCAGCCAGCCTTCCAAGACTATGCTCGCCAAGTTATCGCTAATGCCCAACTGTTAGCTGAACAGCTGCAAGCCAAGAATTATGATATTGTTTCCGGCGGCACTGACAACCATTTATTAGTCATTGACCTAACCAAGCAAGGACTAGCCGGTCGCCAAGCCGAAGAAGCTTTGCAAAAAGCCGGCTTATCCGTTTCTCGTTCCACTGTTCCTGGCGATCAGCGACCGCCGCTCAATCCGTCCGGTATTCGTCTAGGAACAGCCGCTATAACCACCCGTGGTTTTGGTTCGGCGGAAATTAAACAGACAGCCAATTGGCTTCATCAGGCCCTGGTTAATCATGCCGATGATAATTATTTAGCCGATATCAAACAGCAAGTCACTCAATTGGGTCGACGCCTGCCGCCGCCAAGTCTCTAAATTATTATGCCGTTACAATTAATCAATGGCCGTCAACTGGCCGAACAAATCAAAGACAATATTGCTGAAAATATTTATAACCTAGGCGGCCCTCGGCCAAACCTGGCGATTATTTTAGTTGGCCAACGGCCTGATTCTCAGCTCTATGTTAAGCTAAAACAACAAGAGGCGAAGAAAGTCGGCATTGATACTCATTTTTATAGCTGTCCAGCTAATATTAGCCAAGCCGAATTATTGGAAATTATCCGCTTTTTAAATAAAGATCCGCTGATTGATGGCATTCTATTGCAATTACCGCTGCCTCAGCACTTAAATACCGACGAGGCAGTCAACGCTATCCATCCCGATAAAGATGTTGACGGCTTTACCGCTGAAAATCTAAACCGTCTGCAAAATAATCAGCCACAAGCCATTATTCCACCGGTTTTCGGCGTAGTTCTCAAGCTGATTGCCGAGCAGAAATTAGATTTAACCGGTCAATTAGCAGTAATTTTGGGAAATTCAACTATTTTTGGAGATCATTTGGCCCAGCTAATAAAACAGCAGGGCGCCGAAGTTGCAATATATCACCGGTTAGATAAAAAAGCTCAAGCCAGTTTAAACCAAGCTAAGCTAATTATCAGCGCCCTGGGCCGCCCGCTAGCCGTTAAAATTAAACAACCCCAAGAAAATTATCTAATTATTGATATTGGCATCACTAAAAAAGCAAGTAAAGTCTACGGTGATGTGGACTTAAAATCAATAAACCCACTAATCAATGGCTGGGCAACGCCAGTGCCAGGCGGTGTCGGACCGCTGACGATTGCGATGGCGCTCAACAATACTTTTTTACTTTATCAGCAGCATCATGAATAGTAATATTTGGTCAACTTTATTACAACTTCATTTTGGTTTTAATCAACTTCGTCCCGGTCAAGAACAAGCTATTCAGCAAGTATTGTCGGGCGGCGACTGCTTGGTTATTATGCCAACCGGCGGTGGAAAATCACTTTGCTTCCAGCTGCCAGCGCTACTATTACCCGGTGTCACTCTGGTTATTTCACCATTAATCGCTTTGATGAAAGATCAGGTTGACCGGTTAAATACGATCGGCATACCAGCTACTTTCATTAATAGCTCTATTGCACTAACTGAAGCTAATAACCGTCTTCAACAAGCTCTGACAGGGGCTTATCGGCTAATTTATGTCGCTCCAGAACGTTTTCATAGCCAATCATTTCAAAAAATTATCCGACAATTAACTGTGAGTCTGGTCGCCGTCGATGAAGCGCATTGTATCAGCCAATGGGGCCATGATTTCCGGCCAAGCTATTTGCAGTTACAGCAATTCATTAAAAACCTGGGGCGGCCGCCGATACTAGCGCTAACCGCTACCGCTACACCTGAGGTCCGTCAAGACATTGTCCAGCAACTGGATATGGTCAAGCCGCAAGAAATAATTACCGGTTTTGGCCGGCCAAACTTGCATTTTGGCATCATTAGCACTGCTGATGGTTACAAAAAAGACGTGGTTCTAGAGACTATTCAAAAAGCGCCAGAAGCTAGCGGTATTGTTTATGTCAGTACTCGCCAGCGCGCTGATGAATTAGTTAATTTTTTAATTGATTATCACATCTCAGCCGTAGAGTATCATGCCGGCTTAACGGCTGATGAACGGCAACGATTGCAAAATGAATTTATGACCGGCCGGGCTAAAGTAATTGTCGCCACTAACGCCTTCGGCATGGGCATTGATAAAGCCGACCTGCGCTTTGTCATCCATTATGATATGCCTGGCACCATTGAGGCTTATTATCAAGAAGCTGGCCGAGCTGGCCGCGATGGTCAATCCAGTCTTTGTCTGCTACTCCATAGTCCGCGTGATCGCTACCTGCAAGAATTTTTTATTGAGGGCGATAATCCTTCAGTTGATTTAATTTTGGATATTTATGATTTTTTAACTACCTTTCCAGACAATCATATTTTAATCACCTACGGTTCTATAAAAAGCACTCTTGGTCTTGATATTCCGGATTTAGCGGTTGGTACTGCTCTTAAAGTTCTAGAAAAAGAGGGTTATCTGGCCAAAACCTATGAAAAAACCAGTCAAGCAACTCTCAAACTAGCTGGTCCAGACATCAATTTAACCGCCGGACAAGAAGCTTTAGGTAAGCGGGCGAAAAAATCTTTAGAAATTTGGGGTAAACTCTATGATAATTACTCTCGCAAACTCCGTGCCGGCTATTCGGTTAATCTAGAATTCTTAGCCAGTGATTTGCGCTGCTCTAAAGATTCTTTGACTAGGCTGTTAAAAAAACTGCAAGAAAAAGAAATAATTATTTATGAGCCGCCGTTTAAAGGAACCGAGATAACTCTATTAAAACGCTGTTCCCGCCAAGAAGTCCAGCTGGATCGACAAGCCTTGCGCGATAAACTGCTTTTTGCCCGCAACAAACTAGATAAGATGGAGGACTATGTCTATCATAACGGTTGCCGACAAAAATATATTCTCAATTATTTTGGCGAAAAAACAGCTGAAGATTGCGGTCACTGTGATTGGTGCCGCCATCGCACCACTAATCAACGACCGATAACCAAACAGTCCAGCCGATCACGAATAGCCAAACAACCAGCAACTAAAAATATCCATTTAGAAACCAAGCTAACCCAGTTAACCACTCTAGAACTCCATGAATCCGGATTAGAAATCAATCAAATCGCCAGTAATCGCAATCTGCAGCTAGATACAATCGTGGAACATTTCTGCTATTTACTAGAAAAAAACCTACTAAAAGATACTAGCCGGCTGCTTGATGACAATACCTTGTCAATCATCAGCGATTTGTTAAAACAACGGCCGCAACTAATTAATAGTCGTTTAAGTGTCATTAAAAAAGAATTGCCCAGTTATATTGATTGGCCGGAGCTAAAAATGGCACTAGCTGTTCTAAAACATCAATTGACCAAACAATGAAGCCGGCGCGGATTGAACAATTAAGGCAAATTGTCGCTGACAATTACCAAGAAATTGCTGAACAATTCTCGGCAACCCGTCAAAAACCACTTTGGCCGCGATTGCGACAAATACTTCGCCAATTGCCAATCAGCGGCCGACTGCTTGATATTGGCTGCGGCAATGGACGCTTGTTAGAAGAATTAAAAAAAAGACCGATTGACTGTTATGTCGGCCTGGATAATTCTACTGAATTGTTAAAAATTGCTGCTCAACGCTATCCGCCAACCGCTTGGCCATTTTCTATTAGCTGGCAACCGGGCGATCTCTTAGACACACCGACCGGACAACCATTTGATGTTGTCTGTTGTATTGCCGCTTTACATCATTTACCCGGTCGCGCTAATCGCCAGCTGGCGGCCAAAAACTTGTGCCGCTGGCTCAAACCAACTGGTTATTTAATAATCAGCGTTTGGGATTTATGGCGCCAACCTAAATATTGGCCAAAATTATTAGCTGGCTTATGGTTATCTCTCAATGGTCAGCTAGATTACGGCGACTTGTTGTTAAATTGGGGGCAACAAAAATCACCGGGACGACAACGCTATTATCATGCCTTTACCAAAGGCGAATTAAAAAAATTAATAGCGGCAACCGGCCTTGATATTATTGATTGTCAACGGGATGGACTTAATCTCTATCTAGTCGCCCGCCGGCCAATTAAAAATTGACTGTCACTTGGCTATCCTCCAACCAGCCCGATTGACCACTGACCTGGCTATTTTTTATATTCAAGGGTAATTGTTCAGAATAAGCCCGCTGAACTGATCGGGGCAAGTTTAATTCTAACGACAACGATGTCCGCTGACGACCTGGCTGTTTTTGTAAAAGTAATTCATAGCGATTCTGCTCTAAAAGCTTAACCACTGAATCGGACAAACGATAAACCAACTTAATTTCCTTGGTCTTTTTTGGCTCGACGACGATAAAGCCGCCAAAAACTGTCTTCCCCAATTCTTGAGTAGTGGTAGCCGCATCTTTATAACCAGCTTGACTAATCAGCTGGCTGCCAAGTGGCGCATAAACCCGAGTATAAGTCTGATAGCGAGTTGTCCGCCAATCAAAACCGCCATTATGTTTATAAATCAGCCGCAATTCCGCCAACCATTGGCCGTCGGATTGGTAAAGCCGGTAATTAATCTGCTTATCAACCACGGCATCAGTTTTAAAAGCCGCCAAATTAGCGTCAATTACCCATAAATAATCACCATCAGCAGACCGAGCTTGACCAGCCCAATTTTGTTGGACTAACCATTGTTGGACAGCTTGGTTGTCACTGTATAATAAAATATTCTTCCGTTCTAAGTTTTTAGTGACTATTCTCGCCACTTCGGTCCAGCGGCTGGCCGGCAAAGCCAATAACCGCTTTTCCAATTCACGAATTACATCATTAATAACTGCCTTACGATTCCAAGAAGTAACACCATAATTATCATAAGACATTTCCACCCGATATTGTAATAACTCCACAAAATTCTGCTGATTATAGGTCTGATCCTCAACCGTAATCGGCCCGACCAGACCTAATAAATCTTCAACAATAGCCGGAGTAATGGCAATCACGCCATCAATGCGTTCAGCCGTGGCGGTCTTATTAATCGCTTTGGTTTGCTCTTGATAAAAATAACGCACTTGCCGAGCCGTCGTCGGAAAATCTGGCGACCAATTGGCATCGCGCAGAAACCATTGTTTGACGCCTAAATATTTATTCAATTCGGCTGGCGGCGCTGGTTTAAAATAATCTTGCGCCGGCATATCTAGGTGATAGCTATCATGAGCCTCTAAATTAACGACTTGGCCATTGTGCAATTCTAATAAACCATAATTACCGATAAAACCACCGGTTGGCCGTAATTCATCATTATTCTGCAAAATTAATAGAAAACGCCCATCGCTAACTTGGCCAGCCAAGTATGGCGCTAGCTGCAACCATGGCAAATGTTCGGCCAATAAGGCTTTGCCGTCTTGCAGTGCCTGGCGCAATTCACCGACTGGAGCATTAAGCTTAGTCAAGCCAGCGGCAAAATTAACTTGATTCAAGCTACTCTCGAGTTCATGCAGGTTAGCTAAAGTTTTTAACAACAGCGGCTGAATACCCTGCATCTGCGACAATATTTGAGTTGTACTGCTAGGTGTTAAATTCTCCAATGAAGCCGCCGTCAAACCCGACGGCCAATTGGATTGCCATTGTTCGGCTTGAGCCAACACATCAACAGCAGTCTGACAAGCTAATTCAGCTGATTTCAATAAATTATAAACACTATTGGTCTGCTGATGATACCAACCGATTCTAGATAATAACCAATGCTTGGCCAGTATTTGACTATGATCGCGCGCCGCTAAAAAAGATTGTTGCGCTTGTTGCACAGCCGTTTGCGCTGGTAGCCATTCACCAGCTTTAGCTAATTGCCAGCCCTGCTCTAATGATTGTTTGCCGGCTAAACCCGATTGATAGGTTAACCAAGCCGCCCGAGTTAAACGACAACCATCAATAACAATAATCAATAGACAACCAATAATTACTAACCAAAATAAACGGCGGCTTACGGACATAACATTAAATATTACTAATTATTTTATAATTATATAACAAAATTGAGCAGAGCCAAAATAAAAAACAGAGCCGCCTAGCTCTGTTTTTCAATAATCAATTCTATTCGGCGTTTGGCGTGGCGTCAGTCCCGGCCTCGTCGCTAGCTTTAACCGCTTCAGCCGACTCTGTGGAGACTGGCTCTTCAACTGGTTCTTCGGTTGACTCGGCAGCAACCTCGGCAGCCGGCTCTTCAACAGTTGACTCGGCAGCAACCTCTTCTGCGGCGACCGGTTCAGCAGCAGCCGCAGTTGGCGTCTTGTCTGGCTTAACAGTTTCAGCGACAACTGGAGCGGGCTGCTTACTGACAACACGAATAATTTCGCCTTTAATAATCTGATGGCTAACTAGTAAATTATTAACAGTAGTGGTCATCTGAGCTCCCTGGCTCAGCCAATAATTAATTCGTTCAGCCTTGGCCTGTAATTCTTTAGACTTGGGATTATAGGAGCCGAGATTTTCCAGGATCCGTCCATAGGGATCACGGCCGACCTCAGAAATAATAAAACGATAGAATGGCGCTTTCTTTTTGCCAATACGGGCAAGCTTGATTTTCAGCATAAACAATGCCTGTTTAGATAATAACTAAATAAGTGAGCATTAACGGTAGCTTGATTATAGCCTTAATTAGCAATTTTTGTCAAGAAAATGGGGGGTATAGCAAAACTGGCTAATAAATAAACAAAACCACTATCAGTAAGTGGTTGTGCAGAGCGGGTAACGGGAATCGAACCCGTATCTTCAGCTTGGAAGGCTGACATAAAAGCCATTATACTATACCCGCAAGTGGCCAAAATTCGGTAGTCTCAACCAAGCCGAAAATAAAAAACAGCCAGGCAACGCTCCGGTAATTTCAGCCATGGTCGGGATGCCGAGATTTGAACTCGGGATCTCCTGCTCCCAAAGCAGGCGCCTTAAACCAGCTGGGCCACACCCCGTAAATAAAAATAGCTATAACGATACTAGTTACTGTGCCCCGGGTCAGAATCGGACTGACGACACAAGGATTTTCAGTCCTTTGCTCTACCACTGAGCTACCGAGGCTCTAAGTATAGTTGCGGGGGTCGGATTCGAACCGACGACCTCCAGGTTATGGGCCTGGCGAGCTGCCAACTGCTCTACCCCGCGATAATTTTGAGTGGGCAACGGAGGAGTTGAACCTCCGACCTCGACATTATCAGTGTCGCGCTCTAACCAACTGAGCTAGTTGCCCTTGTCTTTGATAATAACAAAAAAAGATTGCCCAAACAATATGGGACCAATCTTTCTCTGCCGAATAGTCACAAGCCCCATAAACTTGCCGGATTTCGGCGCTAACAGGCGCTAGTTCAAATTTTGAGCTACCGATTTACTCAGTAGACTCGCCACTATTGCTAGTGGCCGACTAAATTGCCGCTTTTACAGCTAGCAATATACTCCCTAGAAAGGAGGTGATCCATCCACAGCTTCCGCTACGGATGCCTTGTTACGACTTCGTCCCTATCATCGATCCCACCTTCCAGCGCGGGTGCGCTGTTCGGGTGTTACCGACTCTCTTGACGTGACGGGCGGTGAGTACAAGACCCGAGAACGTATTCAACGCGCCGTGGCTGATACGCGTTTACTAGCGATTCCGGCTTCATGAGGTCGAGTTGCAGACCTCAATCCGAACTGAGAGTAATTTTGGGGGATTTGCTCCACCTTACGGTTTGGCGTCCCTTTGTATTACCCATTGTAGCACGTGTGTCGCCCAAGGTGTAAGAACCATGCTGATTTGACGTCATCCCCACCTTCCTCCTGCTTAACGCAGGCAGTTTTCTATGACACATGAAACATAGAATAAGGGTTGCGCTCGTTTTCCGACTTAACGGTACATCTCACGACACGAGCTGACGACAACCATGCAGCATCTGTCTAGCACCCTCGAAGGCTCTCCTGTTTCCAGGAGTCTGCAGCTAGATGTCAAACCTTGGTGAGGTTCCTCGCTTATCGTCGAATTAAACCACATGCTCCACCGCTTGTGCGGGTCCCCGTCTATTCCTTTGAGTTTTAGCCTTGCGGCCGTACTCCCCAGGCGGGATGCTTAAGGCGTTAGCTTG
>JAKPXD010000017.1 GCA_029570385.1 bacterium
CCCTTGTCAAATTGCATACCTTCCACCACTTCTTTTTCCACGCCAAACGATTGGCCTTCTTCAACGGTAATTACTCCGTCATTACCGACCGAACTCATGGCTTCAGCGATAATCTGACCGATTTCCGGATCATTGGCGCTAATGGAGGCCACTTGAGCGATTTCTTCTTTAGTAGAGATCGCCTTGCTCATTTTCTTTAATTTACTAACAACATCCGCTACTTCTTTTTCAATACCTTGACGAATTTCAATCGGATTAATGCCGGCCGCGACCAATTTTAAACCTTCGTTAATCATCGCTTGGGCTAGAACCGTCGCGGTCGTTGTACCATCACCAGCCAAATCATTGGTCTTGGAGGCAACTTCTTTGACCAGTGAAGCTCCAATATTTTCAAACTTATCCTCCAGCTCAATTTCTTTAGCGACCGTAACGCCATCTTTGGTAATAACTGGACTACCAAAGCCGCGATCAATAACGGCATTCCGTCCCTTGGGACCAAGCGTCACCTTAACGGCATTAGCCAATTGATCAACACCGTTTTTCAGAGCAGCTCTGGCCTGATTGTCAAAAATAATCTGTTTAGCCATATTATTTATACTAAAAATTAATTATTTAATAATGGCCAAAATGTCGCGTTCGGCAACAACTAAATATTCTTGGCCATCATATTTTAATTCCTCAGTGGAATATTTCTTGAACATAACCTTTTGACCGACTTGGACGGTCAGCGGACTTCGTTGACCATTGTCCAATAGTCGGCCGGGACCGACGGCGACAACTTCGCCTTGCTCCGGACGCTCCTTGCTAACAGTATCAGGCAAAATAATGCCGGATTGGGTTTTTTCTTCAGCCGATAACGGCTTGATGATCACTTGATCATGTAACGGCGCTAGATTCATAAAAAATAAATTAAAAAATAAATAATTTAGCAGTCAGGTGTCCTGACTGCTAAATATTATAGCAAGCCGCCCCGGCTTGTCAAGCGTCTTAAATTAGCGGCTATTAGGTTGCTCGCTAGCGTTATTATAGTAAATTATTCTCAGCAATATAGGCACAGAGATTAGCTAAACGATGGCTATAACCCCATTCATTATCATACCAAGCCACTATTTTGAGCAGATCGCCGCCAACCACCTTGGTCAAAGATAAATCAACAATTGAGCTGGCTGGATTACCAGTAAAATCAATGGAAACTAACGGCTCGGTGGTAACTGTCAAAGCGCCGAATTTATCTTGTTCCGCGGCTGTGGTTAATAATTGATTAACTTCTTCAACGGTTACTGGCCGCTTGGTAACAAACACAACATCACAGAGCGAGACAACCGGTGTCGGCACGCGAAAAGCCGAGCCATCAAAGCAACCGCTCAGGGCCGGAATAGTTTTGGCTACAGCTGCGGCTGCCCCGGTCGTAGTCGGCACGATACTCATAGCGGCGCTGCGGGCGCGGCGCAAATCTTTATGCGGACCATCCACTAGATTTTGATCGGCAGTATAGGCATGAACGGTGCTCATTACGGCTTTAGCAATGCCAATTTTGTCTGAAATAACTTTAGTCACTGGCGCTAGGCAATTGGTCGTACAGGAAGCCATAGAAATAATCTGATCACTGGCTAATAAATCATTTTCATTAACACTTAAAACAATATTCTTAGTGGTTTCATCTTTGGCTGGGGCGCTGATAATCACCTTCTTAGCGCCGGCGATAATATGAGCCTTGGCTTCATCGGCCTTAGTAAAACGACCAGTTGACTCAATAACTACATCAACCCCCAAAGAAGACCAGGGCAGCTGGGTCGGATCTTTTTCCGCTAAGGCCAAATAAGTCTGGCCATCAACAATTAAATGTTGGTCTTTAACACTAACTGTTTTATCATAGCGACCATAACAGCTGTCATACTGCAACAGATGGGCTAAAGTTTTATTGTCCGTCAAATCATTAATGGCCACCACCTCAACCCGTTGGTCAGCCAGTAAAGCTTTAAAGACGCTGCGGCCAATGCGGCCAAAACCATTAATAGCCACGCGCAATTTACGATCTAGCATATTAGTATATTAAAAAATTATTATTCTTGATTTAATTTGTGGTGAACCAATTGACTGACGACCGCCACTACTTGTTCTAAATTCAAATTAGTGGTATCCACCACTTCATCATAATTGGCCAAGTCATAAGCGTCAATATGGAAATATTGTTGATAACGCTGACGATCATTGGCTACCCGCCGATAATTATTAGCCATAACCGCTTCAACACTGTCTAAATGATCGCCCTCATTACGCTCATTTGATTGTTGTAAGTCTTGAAAAATACGCTGAGCGCCAACCAACGGCTCAACATTTAAGAAAATCTTATAAGAATGGGGAATAAAATGCCATGATGTTCGACCGTCAATAATAAAATTATCCTGTTCGCGACCAAGTTGGGCTTGATATTCATCCACCTCCAAATCAGTGGTAATATCAGTCAAGGCTAATTGATTATATTCTTCTAAAGTAAGACCGCGCCGTTTAGCTGCCTGACGGCGTAATTGGCCCATGCTATAATATGGCCAACCTAATTCAGCCGCCAATTTTTTGGCAACAGCCGATTTGCCGGCACCCGGCCAGCCAGAAAAAGAAATAATCATAAAATTTATTTTATTTGTTTTAATAAATCATTTAACTGTTTGGGTAGGCGAATAGTAAATTTTCGCCGTTTCTTTTGTAAATCCAAAAATGACAATTCGCTAGCGACTAAAAAAACCCGTCCCAAATTTAATTCTTTATTTTTTAGTTTAGTTTTATTAGTACCATACCAATCGTCGCCGACTAACGGATGATCAATCGCGGCCAAATGGGCGCGAATTTGATGAGTGCGACCGGTTTTAATTACAACTTTTAATAAGCTGTAGTTCTGCCACTGACGGATGACCTCATATTCAGTCAGCGCTGCCTTACCCTCTTGATTGGCTGGTCGGGCCGCCATTTTACGACCGTCGCTGGAACGACCCAAATTAAAATTAATTACGCCCTCTGATTTAGATAAAACACCATAAACTAAGGCAGTATAACATTTCTTAACGGTTCGGTATTGAAATTGCCGCTTGAGATAAGCAAACATCGCCACCGTGCGCGGAATAACCATCAACCCGCTAACATCCTTATCTAAACGATGAACGATGCCGGGACGAACCGCACTATCGCCCAGCGATAATATTGCCGGATATTTCTTAGCTATTGCTGCCGCGACGGTCGGTCGGCGTGGCGGCCAAACATTATCATGAACCAATAAGCCGGCCGGCTTATTAACTACTAAAAAATCCGGTTCAGTCGCAATAATCTTAAGCTTGGCCTTAGCCGCGGCTTCAGTCGATGCGGCTAATTTAGTAGCCCGAGTAAGCGTGGCTGACCGCGATAACGGGACAATTTTTAGCTTATCACCGATAATCAATTGATAGTGTGCCTTAACAATTTGACCATTAACTAAAACTGATCCGGCCTCAATCCGCTTTTGCCATTCGGAACGAGATTGTTCGGGCCAGCGATTAGCCAATAGCTTGTCCAAGCGCTGACCGGCTAAATTATCGTCAATCACTAAAAGACGCATACCGTTAGGCTAGATAATTAGTAAATTCAATCAATTGACGCTCTAGGTTGCCGAACTCGGCAATCCACTGACGGCTATGCCAAGACAAACGACCAGCCAACATTTTATCTTGTTGCAACTGAATGACCGCTTGAGCAATCATCTCTGGCTCCGGTTTTTCCACAATCATCGCTGTTTGCCCTGGTAATAAAAAATCAGTCGTTAACCGGTTTTTAGGTGCAATAATTGGTAAGCCAACCGCCATGGCTTGCAGCAATCGATACCAATCGCGGGAGGTGGTAGTTGACAACTCAATCAGCGCATCAAGACTGCGGAACCATTTATCTAGCGGCTCTTGCCGGCCGACAAACCAGACTAAATTAGCCAAATCTAGTTGTTTAGCCAGCCATTGCAATTCTTTACGCTGGGGGCCATCACCGATAATAACTAACTGCACGCTGGGGATAACCGACAAGACAATTTTCAGTGAACGCAATAATATCTCAACCGCCTGATTATTATCCAAGTCAACGACCGCGCCAACAACAAAATATTTAGATTCAACTTGTTCGCGCTGTCCATCAGCTAGACTGTCAAACAAGTCGGCCTGCTGACTAACGCTAGCCTGATCCAGGGCTGGCAACAAACGTTGTTCACTAATACCGCCGGTCAATTGCTGACCGTCATCAACTTGAGGAATATAAGAAATAAGCTTGACTCGCGCAGCTTGATGGCGATAAACAGCGTTGAGCGGAGCGATTAATTTTACTTCCGACTCCTCTGGTAACCGCAGCCAAACCACCGGCAATTTCAACCACAAAGCCGGCTGAGTCAACACTATTTTATCCAGCCAAGACAAGCAAATCAGACCATCAATCTGCCGCTGTTTTACCAGTGTAGCTAGCCGACGCCAAAATAATAAATACAACCCTGGTAAAAACAAAAACAGCCCTAACCTGAAAAATGACCGAGCAATAATCGCTCTAGCTGGAAAACTAATCTGCGGCCATGATTGCCGAAACCATAAATCGCTTAATTGACCGGCTGTTGACCACAAAACGGCCCGACCGTTACACCAACGGCTAAAAAGACCGACCGTTAAGGTCTGATCGATCTGAACTAAACTAGCAATTAACGGTTGCTTCATACAGTACCAGATTTAATAATCTGTTGCCAGCGCCGCCAATCAATAACCTTAAGGACGGTTAAGCTCAAACCATAACTAAGCGCGGCCAATAAAATTATTAACAATAATTGGCTCGCTCCACGATTAGCCCAATCACGCAACGGCCAAACAATCGCCGCCATTATTAGATTAGCTAACGCTACTTTCCCAGTTACCGACCACAACCAGCGCCAGCCAACTAATTTACGCGCCCAATAGGCCGACAGACCGGCAATCAACAATTCACTATAGACCGTCACAATCGCTGCCCCCCAATATGACAGCCAATTAATTAAGACTATATAAGCCGGCACCGCGGTAATAGCCACGATAAAATATGACTTAATCATTACTCGCTGACGATTGATGGCAATTAAGATATGATTAAAAAGACAGCTGACAAAAATACCAGCAATAGCCATTAATAATAAAGCCAAAATCGGCCCAGCCGCTGTAAAATCTGACCCGGCCACCAAGCTGATTATCGGACGAGCTAAAAGTTGACCGCCAATAATCAAAGGACAAACAACAACTATTAAAACATTGATTGCGCCGCTGACTAAAAAATCAAACCTAGCGCGCTGGCCAGCTGCCCAACTTCTGGCTAGAAGCGGCAATAATAAACCAATAATCAAAAAAGGCAGACTGGTTAAAACATCAATTACCTTGTAAGCCGCCCCATACAGGCCGACAGCCGCTTCGCCTTTAAACCAGTTCAAAAAAAGAATATCGGCCCGCAAATATAATAGATTTAAGGTAATTGTTATCGCTAGCGGCCAGGAACGCGAGGCGATTTCCCGCCACAACTGTTGATTATAGGCCGGTTTGATAACAATTCGCCGCGCTGCCAAACGCCAAGCGATAATTAATTGAATCAAGTTGGAGATAGCGGTGGCCATAATTATCCCGCCCAATCCCCAATTGTATTGCTGAGTAATTATTAAGCCCGCCAACCATAAAATCCGACCGACAACTTCGGACAGCATTAAATGATCGGTCTTGAGTTCGCTTTGAAAAAAACCGACAAAAACCTGATTAACAGCAATAAAAAAATAAGATGCCGCTAAAATAACCAGAATCGGCCACAATTGACGATAGTACGGTATTAGGCCACCAGCCAGCAAGCCAACAGCCAAAATTAAACTAGCCGATAACAATCGAAAGCCGCACAGATTATTCAAAATTTTCGACTGATCGGCTGGTCGTTCATTGATCATTTGAGCTGTTACCATAGTCATGCCCAAATCAGCCAAAATAGCGAAAATACCTAAAAAATTATTAATAGCAACATAGCGGCCAAAACCAATAACTCCCAAATAACGAGTGATTAAAGCCACTCCGAGCAAACCAAAAACAACCGACAGACCCTTGCCGATTAATTGAATTAGACTATTATAAGCAAACTTCTTAGCTAAAGACATCCCCGTTGTTTTTTAAGTGACCATCAGATATAATAACTATATCACAATATCTTAAAAAACCAACTATGTCTCAATCAACTCTGGCTCTCCGGCTAATCGGCTTGGCCAGTATCGTACTTCTTAATTTATCAATGTTTTTTCCAACACCGGCGGCGGCCCAATTTAATCCCAGCCAACAAAGAGGATTAAATAAAATCGGTGCAACAGCTTATGCTACAACCGGGCAACCCCAGGATATTCGCTTGATTATCGGCAATGGCCTCAAGGTAATTCTAGAATTAATCGGTTTTGTCTTAGTCATCTTAATGATAATTTCCGGATTACAATATATGACGGCCGCCGGTAATAAAACCAAGATTGACGCCGCTGTCAATCGTATTAAGAATGCTTTTATCGGATTGATAATAATTCTAATTGCCTACGCGGCCACTGTTTTTATCATCGCCCAATTAACAGCCGCTATCGGATCTTAATTTAATTAAATACAGCAATTGGCATCAAAGCATTCGGTTGGTTGAGTGAAACAAGGCTCGTCTAACACACACCCGGCTGGACATTGTTCAGTCTCAGGCGGACTGATAGATTCTTCTTCATTATTATTAATAAGTAGACAACAACCAGGAGTATCCCAACATTCGACTGGCTGGTTCAAGTCAAAACAAGATTTATCAAGCATACATCCAGCTGGACATTGTTCCTCAAGGGGACCGATAAATCCTCCTTCTTCACTATTTTCACTACTGAAAGAGGTCTCCGGTACAATCGGTAGATCCTCATATTCATCGTACAGATTGCCACCCAATGTCTTCAAGAAAAAGGTAATCGCGGTATAAGACATAAAAATAACCACCAAACCAATAGCTGTATAGGCTACAACACTTTTGCCTTGTTTAATTTTAGTTTCATTGCCGGCAGCCAAAATAATGGACAGACCGCCGTAAACCAGCATTAATAAAGCCAGCGAACCGATCACGGCCAAAATTCGCTTAATAACTCCGCCTATATAGACATCGCCACCCAATAAACTATTGATACCGGTTATAGGATTATCTAATTTAACGGTGGCAGCAGCCGAGACTGACAGTGGCAGTAGGCTAGCTAAAATGATAAAAAATATTTTTGCCATAGACGATTAATTAGCCAAACTATTAAATAAAAATTTCAGAATGGTGTACGAAGAAAATATGAGAACTAAACCGACAGCTGTCCACAAAATTATTTGTTTAGCTTGACCAACCGCCTTTTCGTTACCGCCGGCTGTCATCCACAATAATCCGCCATAAACCATCATAATAACAGTCAAAGTCCCGGTTAAGCCCAATAATCCTTTAATAATATTGCCAATAAACTCTTCATGCCCGACTTTAATCAGGCTGGAAAATTTTGGCAGTTTTTTCTCCGGAGCTGGCGGTTTTTCATCAGTGGTTTGCGTAATGGTATCTGTGTCATTCTTACACCTTCCATATATTGGTGTATTCACCCTAGCGCCTTGGCAACAAACTTTGCCAGCATTGTTGTTCCATAGTGTCTGGCAAGATGAATCGCCGGCCGAATATGAAGTTAAACCAATTTCACTACAACTTGCAGCGTTCAAGGTACAACAACGTTTTGTTCCTTGTAAACAAGCATCAGCCTGCACAGAAGCCTTCGGGCAACCAAAAATAGTAATAAATAAACCAACAAATACTATTATAATAACGGCGCTATGTTTAAACATAGAAAAAATAAATATTTAATTATTTAATTATAACAAAAAATCAATTGACCGGCTACTATTTATTTTAAAATGTATCTTGATTATGTTACAACAATTTTTATTTAGTTATTGATCATAGAATCTTGCCGAAGGAGTATATTTCTGGGGCAACTGTTAAGCCGACTGCCAGCTTCGCTAATACCAAGTTAGTCTTGATAATCGTTAAAATTATTTTTAAATTTAGCCATAATCTAAAAAATTTATTTTGGTTACTTTTAATTTATAAACAATTTTAATAACCTGCCATTTGAATGAGTTTATGCTCATTATATGGCTCGCATAAACCATTAGCATCAGCATTATCTAATGAATACTTGTTATAGAGACGTGTAGTTTTTAAAAATTTATACCCGGACTCTTCTATGATATATTCATCAACATTGAAATAGTGGCACCCAAAATGACTCTCTCCTTTTTGCCAATCATAATATAAGTTGAGATATCTTCCATCACCTAGTCTAATGAATGATAAATTACTTGTTACATTGCTAGGCATTAAATCAACAATTGTGTTGTTTTTTACTGTAAAAACAGCTTGATGATAATCACATGAAGAACCACACGCTAAAGTTAATAAAATGTTAATTTCTTCGATACCATCTTTATCTGAATCAGTAACTTGAAATCCGGACATACCTACAGCCCAAAAATTATAAACATCCAATAGCATTTCCCAGGTGTTTGTATTCCTATTAAAATTTAAAACAATTATTTTAGGTGCCATTTCTTCATTATAACTATTAATATCTATACCTTCCTGCAATAATATTAAAATTACCTGCTGGTCGATACCTGGTAGGAGCCTAGCCTTTATTATTTTATAATTATTATTTTCGTTTCTTAAAATGTTATATCCAACCGGAATAAAATGACCAACCTCTTCTTTGCTAATATCTCTGTATGGATATGTTTTTTGCATTTTTCTATTACGAATAACACTGAAACCACCTAAAACAAAAGCTAACAAAAATAAAAATACAATAAAATAATATTTTTTCATAAAATGATCTAGCTAAGGCATGTCAATTAATATGTTTATTTTTATATGCAACATCTTGGCCTTAAAAACAAATACAAACTAAAATAATGCTAACTAAAAAATAAATAAAGCACTCTTGTTGGTGTTTCTTTTTTAGAATTCTAAAATCAATTTCGTTTATTTTTTTTGTTATTAACAAGATAAGCCTTAAAAAAATTTACACACCGTTTTGCTAATTGGCTATACATGTAATATGCACGCTATTATTTATTTGATGCTTTACCGGGACTCGACAACCCCAAAAATCATCAATCTCGCTAGGGCTAATCTTGTCTTCATTGTAAATACACTCTGACAATCTATAGCCTTCCCGACAGTTAACCGACATCAAATCACCAGGAGTATTAAACGAAACTAAAATCCATTCTTCTTGAGGAAACAAGTATCCCTGTTCACTTAAAAGATAAGCCTGCAATTGCGTAAATTTAGAGCCCTCACCGCCAATCTGTAATACACTGGCTCCATATTTATCAAGTTTTTCTTCCTCCTTAACCTCTTGAAACCAATCATTATTCTCATTGCTGGCTTTTTCATTAATCAATAAAGTTGTTAATTGCTCTTGTAAATCATTAATGACATGATCTTGATATTTATCTTTTTTAATTTGTTGATTAATGAAAAAACTTAAAGACAAGCAAGTAATAACTGTTAAGATAAAAAATGATTTTTTCATAATTTGTTTAAATAATTATTAAACAGCTTATTATAATTTAAAATATTGTCATTTTTATAATTATACATAGCATAAACAGACCTTGAATACAAGAAATACGCACCAATAAAATTTAATAAACATCTTTTTTGGATCTAAACTTATAATAAATACCTTAACAAAAAAACAGGCCATTTAGCCTGTTCTTTATGTAGTCCCTAGGGGAATCGAACCCCTGTTATCAGGATGAAAACCTGGTGTCCTAACCACTAGACGAAGGGACCGTATAACTTTGTCATTATAACTAAACTTGCTGGGCT